>JAJDAG010000192.1 GCA_029262005.1 Candidatus Zhuqueibacterota bacterium
AGACTGTCCTTGTTTTTATAGATGGCAAATGAAATAGAGTGCATCTTATTAAGAAATAACAACATCCTGAGGGTTTGCTCAGATTGACCGATACCCGAAGGAAGAAGTTATATCCCGGTTTCGATTTTTTATAAAGTCATAAACCCAGCACATTTGTATGAGCCAAACAATTCAAAGCATCTCTTTCGAAGGAAGGAAAACAAAAGCGTCATTTTCAATCGTTTACCTTCTGGCTGATTTTGTCCTGGCCAACATCGCTTTACTGACTGTTGGACTTGTGAACCAGGAGGTTCTTTATTCTGCTCAGGAAAATTTTGCACTGGTTGGTTCGTTCTATATTGTCTGGCTGGCCACTTCACTGCTCACGAAAAAATTTCATCAACAAAATTACCGCAATTTTTTTCGCGGCATAATCGTATTCATCAAATGTAATGTACTGATTCTTTACTGTATCATGTGCCTTACTTTTGTCTTTGGAATTTCTGACTACTCACATTTACACATCTTTGAAACGCTCGTCATTTTATTTCTTTTTGAAACCATTCTCTTAACCGAATATAATTTTCGCCTCAGCAAGGACATCATTGAGTTTATCAATCGCGAGGCTCTTCGCAATGCCGCTTCAGGGTTGTCGATTTTTCTGTTTTCAGCAGACTTTCTTCTGTTTACCAGTTCGTTTTTTCTGGTACATTTGCTCTTGACTGACAGGATTGTGCTCGATTTGGTCAGCACAAAGATGCTGCTTATCCTTTATGCACTGTGGTTGACGACTTCGATGTTAACCCGCAAATTCGAGCATCGCCGGTTTAGAAAAATATATCAACTGGTTGGGCCGAACATTAAGGCTATTCTATTGACAGCCTTGTGTTTTTATTCTATAGTCTACTTGTTCGGCTTCGTTTATGATTCGAATGTTCAAGTGTTGGGAACATTGGGTATGTCATTGTCGCTTGGTGTCATACCAAACGCCGTTTACTCTGTGGTTCGCCTGGGTCGTAAGTGGAGCAGGTCGGATATTGAAACAGTTGAGGAGGTCAAACTCAGGCTAAAACAGGAGGAACTCGATTGTTCTTCGGGTGATACGGACATCGCGACAGAGGTTGGGATCAAGGCATCGCTGCGAGACACTTTCCTGAACTCTTATCCGGAACTGTACCGGTTTATTGATGGTACGATAGACCTTTCCGGGATCTATCTCCGGCAGGCCGAGGTGCTTTACAGCAACACCAGCATAGCATCTTTGGGACTTGGAGATCGGTCCTGCAAGTTGCTGCTCAACCTGGATCGGGTTAATGACATTCGGTCACTCAACCGGTATTTTCTTGACGTGCATGGCAAGTTGGCCAACGGCGGCATATTTGTTTGTCAGGGAGAAACCATCGAAACTCATCGCAGGAAGTTTATGAATGAGTCAATGACCGGCCTTTCCTGGATTACGTATTTAGCCGTCTTCTTCTACAGAAGAATGTTGCCGAGAATTCCCGGCCTAAAACTGATTTATTTTGCAATTTCCAGGGGCCGGAATCGCGTTATCTCCAGAGCTGAATTTTTGGGCCGATTGTATTTTTGCGGCTTTAAAGTTTTGGCTGGAAGGGCGGAGAATGACCGTTATTATGTCATCGCTCAGAAAGTGAAAACACCTTCCCGCGATACAAATCCTTCAAATGACTTGTTTTTGAGGTTGAACAGGGTTGGCCACAACGGTGAAATGATTCAGTTGATCAAGTTTCGAACCATGTTTCCATACTCCGAATACTTGCAGGAATATGTTTATCAGCGAAACAAACTTCAGGCAAATGGTAAATTCAAGAAAGATTTTCGCATTACGGAGTGGGGGAATCTTTTCAGAAAATTCTGGATAGACGAGTTGCCGCAGTTTGTCAACTATTTTCGAGGTGAGTTGAACATTGTCGGCGTTCGGGCTTTGAGCAAGCATTATTTCGAGCTTTACCCAAAAGAATTGCAAGAATTGCGTATAAAATTTAAGCCCGGGTTAATTCCACCTTACTATTATGATTTGCCAAAGTCGTTTGAAGAAATTGTGGCATCGGAAATTCGTTACCTGCAACAAAAACAGCTTCGCCCAATGTGGACAGATGTCAAATATTTCACTGTAGCACTTTATAATATTTTTCTGCGCGGTGCACGCAGTAAGTGATTTGTGAATCGCTATTTGCCCAAGCTTAAACAAAGCATTCTCATATTTTTCAGAACGGCTGTTCCCTCGAAAATACTCTGGAATGCAGAGATTCAGTTTTGTTGTTTTTCAGAGCGCCTGCCCAAATTTTCACACTGAATCCTTGTCTTCCGCTGCCGATTATTTCCCTGCTGAATATCACCTCTTTTGCCAACTTGACTCAAAATACGAAAAGTAAATGTTCGCCAAACAAATTGCTCTGACGTTTGTTGTTCTAACACTATTCAGCTACGCGACTGCTCAAGAGCCCAGCGCTGAGCAATTCCTGTACCTGGATGATTGGTCCTATGAGCTTATCGACTACTGGATCAACAGCGGAGCGCTTATATTTCCGCACATTTTGAATCAACCTTATTCAGTGTCGATTATACGCGACCGGTTGCCGGCGGGCTCCAGGTGGTCCGATTTTTTGAGCAATTATTATAACCGTGCTTATGGAAAACCTGGGTTTGGTTCGCTGCTCATTTATGCACGCGATAATTTGGCGATTGTATCTGAAAAGTCCCCTGGTAGGCGAGCATTGACTGCTGCATCAGCCCGTGAGTTACTTTTCTTCGAGAATAAAACCAGAAACCATTTTAATTTTGCACCGCAGCTAAACATAATGCTGCCGCACGCGACATTTGCGAATCGCACCATGATCAACAGCGAATATCGGGTTGATCCACTTTATGCCGGTGATAATTCAGAGTATCTTTACGGCCGCGTCAACGATGCTTTTCTTAATCTGAATACCGGGCCAATGGGTTTATTTGTCGGCAGAATTCACAGAAACTGGGGGGCGCCAGGTTCACCCGGTTTAATTCTGTCAGACAATGCGTACACCTTTGACCATGTGCAGTTTTCTTATACCACGCAGCGGCTCAAATTCAGCATGCTCGTGAGTCGCCTGGAAGATGTGCATGCCTTGTTTGATGAGGTGCCTGGTTCTTTGCTGGATTCTCGCCGGTTTATGACCGCCCACCGGTTTGATTTTAATGTGTCACGAAAATTTCAATTCGCCCTGACGGAAATTGTCATGTACGGCGGCCCTGGCAGAGACTTTGAATTTGCATTTTTGAATCCGCTTAATCTGTATTACTTGTCGCAGAGAAATCAAACGTTGCATGTCAACGGTATCTGGTCACTTGATTTGCTTTACAAGCCGCACACACAAGTCAATTTGTTCCTGCAGTTATTGATAGACGATTTTATCATCAATAATGGGCCGGAAAAAAATGATCGCAGTAAGAGCCCGGACCGTTTGGGTATTCATCTTCGCGTCAGTACGGCTGATTTGTTCTTGAAAGGCTTGCAGGCAGGGTTGGAATATACGCGCATTGGCAATCGAACTTATCAGTCTCGACGTACCTGGGAAAATTTCCACTTCCGTGAAAAGTCGCTAGGTTATCCCACCAGTAGTATTGAAAAATTCTCAGGATTTGCAAAATATTTTGGGTTTTACCGTCTGCTGCTGAGTGCACGGGCAAGTTACAGCCGAACCGGTGACATTCGTCTTACCGATCTTTACCCGCTGGAAACAAAGGAGTCCTTTCCAGTTCCTGTGGTCGAAAAAAATATGACTCTCAAGTTCTCAGGCAGTTACTTTCAGAGTCAGTGGCTGAAGTTCAGTGCGATGTTGCAGTATGAGCGTTTGCGTAATTATAATCATGTTGAGGGTGAAAATAAGAGTCTGGTGAAAGCAAGTTTAGGGCTGCATGTTTATTTGCGCACCGGCTTGAATATTTCCAAATAGGGATCTGCCTTTTGGCTGTCCCCATATAATACGGTTTGCTAGCAAAAAAGCCTCCCCGCGAAGCAATGGCTTCACAGGGAGGCTTTTTTGCGTTGTCTTAATGCAGTAAAATCTATTTTTTCTGCGCAGCATACTTCGTTACTTCCTGCCAAACCCGCATTGCGTTGCCTCCGAGAATTTTTATGACATCCTCATCGGCGTAGCCTCGCTTTAATAGATGATAGGCTATGTTCGGGTAATCTGCAACAGACTTCAGTTCAGCGGGTAGTGAATCACCAACGCCGTCAAAATCTGAGCCAAGACCAACATGATCAATGCCTGCAACTTTGACAGCATGGTCAATATGGTCGATAACATCTTCAATCCTTGCGTAAGGAAAGGGGCTTTCCTTTTTATAGCGTGCCTTTTCTGCATCGATACGGGGATCATGATTGTTGGTGATACCGGCCTGCTGTATAAATTCGTCTATGTGGCTCCAATATTTGGTGGCGTAACTGTTTGCCTCGGCGCTAAGAAAAGAGGAACCAAAATTTATCTGAATAACCCCCCTGTTTTTGGCCAGCGCTTGTAACATTTTATCATCGACATTGCGTTCGAAGCCGGGAGTAAAATGCCGCACACTGGAATGTGAACAAATGACGGGTGTTTTGCTGAGGCGCAAAACCTGGTAGAATGTGGAATCCGAAACATGCGAAATATCTACCATAATCCCGAGCGTATTCATTTCTGCAACCACCTTTTCCCCAAATGGGCTCAAGCCATTCCAGCCTTTGTTTTCGTCATAGGACGAGTCACAAAGTAGGTTCATTTTGCTATGGGTCAGAGTGACGTAACGAATTCCCTTTTCGTAAAAATAGGTTACGTTCTTTAGATCGTCCTCGATTCCGGAGCCGTTCTCCATCCCATAAGGAAGAGAGATTAAACCCATTTCAAAATTTGTTTTTACATCAGCCGGGTTTGAGGCTTTGGCAAACTTGTGTGGATTTTCGGCAATGATGCTGTCCATTTTCGCGATGAGTTTCTCAGCGCATTTTTTTGATGCGCCTGCAGTTTCCTGAAGTTTGGCAGGAATGTAAATGGACATAAACGGTGCATCCAACCCACCCTGTTTGGCGCGAGGATGATCGAAATCTCCTTTGGCCGTGGCTTGTGAAATATCTTCCAGCTTTTCCTCAAGCCGATAAGGTACATCGACATGTCCGTCCACAATAATCGATTTGTGAGCCAGCGCAACGGCTTTTTCATACAGAAGGGCTTCATAGCCGGGAGGCGGTACGGGTTTGTCACCAAGCGGCGAAACGAGCAGGATGATTGAGGCAAACAGACTAATTGTGAGCATATTCTTTCTCTCCGTGATTTTTTTTCGAATGATTCCTGGTTACGAAATTACCTGTCCCAGTCCGGGTTAATTGTTTTTATCTTCCAGCAACAGCCCGTCTTTGGACAAGTCGTGATCAAGGTTCGCAACTTTCCAGGCAGTCAAGTAGACCAGTCGGGTAATTTTTTGCATTTTCAGAAAATCGATCTTTTCGACTGTGTCTGTGGGCTTGTGGTAATCTTTATGTGTGCCTGAAAAAAAGAAGATTACGGGTATACCATGTTTGGCATAGTTATAATGATCGCTGCGGTAGTAGAAACGGTTTGGATCTTCCCGGTCATTGTATTTGTAATCGAGATTCAAGTCAACATTGGAATTGGCAGCCTCGTTTATCTGGTGCAGCTCTTTGGATAGATAGTTTGAGCCAATAATGTAAACTGAGTTTGTCTCGTTTCGGCCGATCATGTCGATGTTGAGTTGTGCGATGGTGTTCTCCAGGGGGACCTGAGGGTGTGAAGTATAGTACTTTGAACCGAGCAACCCCTTTTCTTCACCAGTATGTGAGACAAAAACCAGACTGCGTTTCGGACGTTTTTTGTTGCCGGCAAAGGCGCGAGCAATCTCCAGAATGCCGACCGTGCCACTGCCATCGTCGTCTGCACCATTATATATTTCGCCTTCTGCGTTTATACCGACGTGATCGTAGTGGGCTCCAAGCACGACTGCTTCATGCTTTAGTTCCGAATCGGAGCCTTGCAGATAGGCAACGACATTTTGAGTGGTTTTGGCCACAGCATCTATTTCCAAATTGAAAGCAATTTGGGTTTCAGGGAGCGCAAACTGCATCGCGTGCGGATTGTCGAGCACCTGGCTTGTTAGTGCCTCAAGGGTGGTTTTATTTTGAAACAGAGCCTTTGCCAGGTTTTCGTTTACCAGAAACTGCGGAATGGATTCCAGCGAGGATTCCAGCATTTGCCCTGGCCTTGCGTAAATGCGTTTGATTAATTTAATTCGGCTTTCCTTCATGTCTGCACTCATGTGGAGGAGCGCAGCAGCGCCTGCTGTTTCTGCCCACTCTGCTTTTGAACGGCGCAGAGTACGCATTTTTCTGCGCAGCCCTTTTGGTTTTTCTTCCAGTGCAGCCCATTCAGGCGTGCTATCAATCACAATTACAATTTTGCCTTTCAGATCAAGTCCTTTGAAATCATCATAATTATCAGCATCATTTTTGTAGCCAAAGCCGGCAAAGACAATCGGGTAACTGCCGGACATACTTTTGCTGTGGCGTGAAAGAATAACAAAATCACCATACAATTGGAACGTCGTGTCCTGCTTGCCGGAGCGAATTGATAAAGATGAACTTTCTTTTGTCCTGGTTTCGATGACATCGAAACTTTGGAGCATTGAATCATGGCCGGGCACCGGCGTCAGGCCGGCTATGGTGTACTGGCTTTCAAGAAATTTGGCTGCGATGTTCAGGCCACGGTCGCCGGTGTTGCGTCCTTCCAATTCATCGGATGCGATGAATTTAAGAAACGCTTCCATGTTGCGGGCGCTGATGGCGTGATAGCCATATTTTGCTGCATCGGGGATTGGCGTTTTCGCAGTTACCTGAACTGTGAGAAACAAGGAGCAGGTCATGACGAACGGGAGAAGTGTTCGGAAAAGGGGTTTGAGTTGCTTCATAAATCCTCCGGAAGTAAAATTGTGTCTTAAAAAAATAGTGCTTACAGGGTTTGAAAGCAAGGTGTTTGTTCTGCTCACCCGGCATCTGGGTGGCAAACTTAAACAATCAGTCATCAATAGAGATATCTGAGCCGCGCTGCTGTTTTTTCTTGCTGAGCCTTTGTTTTTGCTGGAGGCGACGTTCGCGCGCTTGTTTGCCTGGTTTTTTCTTTAGCCTCGGTTTTGGTTCTATGAGTGCTTTGCAAATGAGTTCCTCCAGTCTGTGTTCAGCATCTTTCCGATTTTTTTCCTGACTACGAAACCGCCTGGCAGTAATAATCAGAACGCCCTTTGCAGAAATTCTGCGCCCCGCAAGTTTTGTCAAGCGTAGTTTTACATCGTTGTCCAGGTAATTCGCGTGCGTGACCTGAAAACGAAGTTGGACGGCTGTAGCTACTTTGTTAACATTTTGCCCGCCCGGTCCGGAAGACCGAATAAAATCGAATTTCAAATCGTCGTCCGGTATCGTGATTTTGTCATTAATTATTAACAGCAGATTTTCCGCTTAAAACGTTTTTATTAGCTTCTTCAAGTCCCTGCGGTAACTGAAGTGCTCCACCTCAATCGCATGGCGGTATGATTTCAAATACCGAATGCCGGTACCTTTCCGGGTGGTTGTGTTCGATTTGAGTTTTGTAAACCGTCTGGCAATTGGCTGATTATTGTGCTGTGCGTCAATAAACCGGGCAATGAGTTGCGCCTGGTAATCGACCAGGCCCCATTGCCCGCTGTCGGGCTGAATCATTCCGGCTACAAACAAGTTGTCATATTCAGGATGGAACACGTTCATGAACAGTTTCGGATGATTCTCGTTCCAGTTTAAGTGCTTTGTGTCAATAAAAGGAAAAGAGATGTTGTATCCGGTGGCATAAATAATGAGATCAATTTCTTCTTCGCTTCCATCTTTGAAGGCAATGCTTTTTCCTTGCAACGCGGCAATATCGGGCTTGGGTTCAATGTCGCCATGGCCCAGATAGTAGTAGATCTGTGAGTTGATTATCGGGTGACTTTCGAATAATTTATGATCCGGTTTCTGCAGGCCAAAATGATGTGGTTGGCCATAAATAAGTCTGAGAACAGTTGTGTTAATGGCTCGGCGCATAAATAGCGGAATGCGAAGTTTGAGCAATGCTTCGCCGATTTGGTCTGAGGGTTTAGCAAACATAAATTTTGGAATATAGTGGTAGCCACGGCGGACGCTGTGAAAAGTACGCGCGGCATTTTGCGCAGCTTCAACAGCAATATCACAGCCTGAATTGCCTGCTCCGACTACGAGCACGCGCTTGTCACGAAGAATGTCGGGTGTTTTATATTGTTTTGAGTGCAGGACTTCACCAGCAAAGGCGCCGGGATAATCAGGGAAACGTGGATCCCGGAGATGACCGTTTGCAATGATTAGTCCCCGGTAATTCTGTTTGTCTCCACCAGCAAAGGTGACCGCCCACTCACCATTTTCTCGCTGTACTTTTTCAACGGATGTATTGAATTTAATTTTTTCTCGCAGGCCAAACTTACTTGCATATGCCTGAAAGTATTCATACACTTGCCTGTGACCGGGATAGTCCGGGTAAGTCTCGGGCAGCGGAAAATCGGTGAATTCGGTTAGGGGCTTTGATGAAATGAGGTGTGTAGAGCGATAAACGCTGCTTTCCGGGTTGTTATAATTCCAGAGTCCGCCAAGGTCGTCGGCACGCTCAATTATTTCAAAGGGAACCCCGAGTTGCTTCAGGTTTTTACCGGCAGTTAATCCTGAAGAACCTGCACCAATAATGCAATATTTTTTATTTTTTTGATTCATTTCCTGATAATATGAAAATTCAGTCTGAAAAACAAGCCTGGTTTCGATGGTGAGCGTTGCGCAAAGTCTTTCGTCAATACTGAGATTCTGCTTGTAGATTAGAATGTTTCTTTTTTATTATAATTATGGTAGATTAGTTGGATAATGACTGAGACTGAGTATTTAGAAAAAACTGGCGCGGAACCTGCGTTGGAAATAAGAGAGACGCAGATTTCAAACGGGGATCCGGCCTTTTCCAGTGGCATTTTCAGCCAGTTTTTTGAACTGTGGCGCTATCGCGAATTGGCCATTGAGTTATTCCGAACGCATCTGAAATTGCGTTATGTTGGTTCGTTTCTGGGGTTCGTCTGGACGATGCTGAATCCGTTGCTTTATGTTGCAACGTACTGGTTTGTGTTTTCTTACATTATCCGTATGGGACTGCCGAATTATCCGCTTTTCCTGATACCGGGATTTCTGGCCTGGAATTTCACATTTGGCTCGGTCGTTACCGCCAGTGAATCTATTATCAGCAGCAAATATCTCATCACAAAAATTGCTTTTCCAAGTGAGATATTGCCAATTATCAGCGTCGCTGTTTCGTTATTTGACTTTTTGGTTTCTATGGGTTTGTACTTGCTGACGGTGATGATTCTACCGCCGGCGTTGCCGCCACAAACAGTGTTGTTGCCTGTCATTATTTTAATCCAGGTAGTGCTCACCGTTGGCTTGGCACTGCTGGTAGCCAGCACGTCAGTGTATTTTCGTGATATTCCCAAGCTCGTGCAGGTATTTGGCAATCTCATATTTTTTGTGACACCGATTTTTTATCCATTAAGTTTTATTCCTGAACGTTGGCAGCCTGTTCTCGGGTTAAACCCAATGACACAGATCATCACTTTTTACCACGAATTGCTTTATGATTGGACTTGGCCGGATAGTTCGGCAGTGGCTGTGTCAGCAGTGATTGCAGTTCTTTTTTTGGTTTTGGGCTTGTGGGTCTTCAATCGATGTAAACATGGCTTTGCTGAGTTGTCCTGATTTCAATGGAATTATTCAATTAGTTCTCTCTATCTCTCTCTTGTTGTCGAATAATATGTCTCTCAGAAGTGACATCAGACAAATAAATGTCAAAACAAATCATTTGCCGGAATTGCGCGCATGCGAGCAGGTTTTCGCTAATATTGGTAAATGCATTGGTCCGTCAATTCTGATTTGTGATAATCCGCAATGGCTGCTTTGAGGCGATTTGAGTCAATGCAAACTTTCTTCGTGAGTCTTAATCTGTGGAGCCCAAACGCTATGGAGCTGTTTCTATGCCGGATTTGATCGTCGAGTGCCGAAAGTTGAGTAAAAAATTTCGTTGGTACGAGCGTCATGATATGTTAAAAAGCACCATCGCCAATTCATGGAAAAGCGATAAAGAAGTTTGGGAATGGTATGTTCTTAACCAGATCAATCTCGAAATCCGGCGAGGAGAACGGGTTGGTATCATTGGCCGCAACGGCTGTGGCAAAACAACCTTGCTGAAGTTACTCACCGGTATTTACACGCCAACCAGCGGCACTGTTAGAATATTCAGCAAACGAAAACTCGCTCTTATTGAACTTGGCGTGGGATTCTACCCGGAATTGACCGGGCGGGAAAACATCAAATTGAATTGGGTGTTCAACGGGCTTGCGCGAAGCGAGCTCAAAGATCGGTTCGATGAAATTATCGATTTTGCCGGTGTTGAAAAATTTCTCGACACACCACTAAAATATTATTCTTCCGGGATGACGGCCCGGCTCGGCTTCTCAATTGTGGCACACGCCAGGCCCGAACTGCTCATTGTGGATGAGATTTTGGCCGTTGGCGATATGGAGTTTCAGGAGCGCTGCTACAATAAAATCGAGCAACTTTGTAAGGGTGGCGTTACTTTGATTATTGTTTCGCATAATCCAGCAGACATGGAGCGCTTCTGTGACCGTGCTGTTTGGATAGAAGAAGGTGATTTTCGTTATGACGGGGAAGTCAGTGAAGCTTTGCGGCTCTATAAGGAGATGGTTCTGGGCTGAGCCGTTGCATGCTTCTCTGCGCTATTGCAGCAATGACGGTATATTTACTGATACTTATTTAATGACGCAATTTTAATGGAATTTAAATAGTAAACCGGATGCTTGTTCAAGGTAAAATAAAAGTTCTGGATGTTGAGTTGAGCCGACCCGTGAACGACATTGAAGGGTTAGAAGGTTTCACATCTTTGAAGATATTGGCCCGTCTGTACGGCAGGCCAATCGGCTATGTTTTGCTGCCTTTGCGGGAAAGTCGCTGTTCATCGAATCGAATATCCAAGGCCATTCTTGATGAACACCACTGGGCTATTGTTCAACATCTGGTAAGTCATGGGCTTAACATGCCCGAGTCGGCAAATGGCCTGCAGGTCGATTCTCTCCTTGATATGTCACCGCCAAAATACGCCGGCACCGGGCCGCTTGTTACAGTGGCTGTTTGTACTCGTGACCGCACTCCTGATTTAGAACACTGCCTGGCGTCTTTAAAGCGTCTGAACTATCCTTCTCTTGAAATTCTGATTGTCGACAATGCCCCATCAAACACAAATACCGAACTTCTTGTAACCAGAGAATTTCCCAGTTTTCGCTATGTTAAAGAACCCCGGCCTGGTCTGAATTGGGCCCGCAATCGGGCGGTAACCGAGGCCAGGGGTAAAATTCTCGCCTTCACTGACGACGATGTCGTCGTTGACCCGGCCTGGATCGACGCTGTGGTTGAAACATTTGCTGAAAATTCGGATGCGATGGCCATTACCGGACTTGTGGTGCCGCATGAACTTGAGACAAAGGCACAACTCCTGTTTGAAGAATATGGTGGTTTCGGTTGTGGTTTTGAGCGCAAGTGGTATCGTGTTGATCATGCCGGGGGTGAACGAACGGCAACAACCTATGGCGCAATCGGCATGATGGGAACGGGTGCCAACATGGCTTATCGAACGAGCTTGTTCAAAAAAATCGGCCTTTTTGATGTGGCTCTTGATGTCGGTACTGTCACCAATGGCGGCGGTGATCTTGAGATGTTTTTTCGTGTTTTGCAGGAAGGATACACGTTAATTTATGAGCCGGCTGCCATTGTTTTTCACCGGCATCGTCGCGAAATAGCGAGCTTTCATAAACAAATAACCAACAACGGCATCGGCTTTTCCTCATACCTGATGCGGTGTGCTTCCGCATATCCTAAGGAGCGGTTATCTATACTGGGTTTATGGATTTGGTGGTTGCGGAAATGGCATTTAATCCGGCTTTTAAAGTCGTTTATTGGCAAAGAAGTGTTTCCCCGGGAGTTAATTCTTGCTGAATTTCGTGGCTATCTTGTGGGCTTGCGTCGTTATCAGAGGGCTAAAGTTGATGCGGCAGAAATCAAGGCTCGATTTAAAGAAAAAACCTCAGGGATGATTGCTTTGGACGTTGTGACTGAGTTGAACTGAAATGCAATTGTTTCATCCCTTAAAACTTGTGGATCTGGAATTAAGCAACCCCGTCCAATCTGTTGAAAATCTTGGGCAATATTTTGCAGTTAAGGCATTGGTGCGCATGCACGGTACGCCGGTTGGATATACTGAACTTGGTGTAACCAACGGGCGCTGTTCTTCAAGAGAATTGTGCAAAGAGAGTTTGGAAAAGCATAGTTGGGCAATTATGCAGCGTTTGCTCTACGATGGACTCGCGCAATCGCCATTGCCTGAAGGCATGACTTTGTCCGACCTGACTCAAATCAAACCGCCGGTCTGGAAAAATTCATTTCCATCGGTGACTGTGGCTGTTTGCACGCGTGACCGGGTTGAAGACTTGCGTCGTTGTTTGAGTGCATTGTGCCAAATCGATTATACGCCTCTCGAAATACTTGTTGTGGACAATGCGCCGGCCACGGAGGATACTCTGCGCCTGGTGAAAAACGAATTTAAACATGTTAAATATGTGCGTGAATCTCGCCCGGGTCTTAGTTGGGCAAGAAATCGGGCCATTGCTGAAGCCCAGAGTGAAATTATTGCTTTTACCGATGACGACGTGCAAGTCGATGTTGGGTGGGTTGAAGCATTTACACAAGTCTTCGCTGAGAATTCCGGCATCATGGCTGTTACCGGACTGGTCGTTCCACTGGAACTCGAAACCAAATCACAAATACTGTTTGAGTTGCACGGTGGCCAGGGACGTGGTTTTCACCGAAAGTGGCTCAATTTTTCCAGCGAAACGAGCAGAAAGAACGGTAAGTATCACGGAACGGGTGAACTTGGCTGTGGTGCCAATATGGCGTTTCGCCGCAAATTGTTTGAGCAGATCGGTGATTTTGATGTGTCTCTCGGCGCGGGTACTGTGACAGAAGGCGGCGAAGATTTGGATATGTTCTTTCGGGTTTTACACGAAGGCTATTCGCTGGTCTACGAACCCGGGTCTGTGGTTTTTCATCGCCACCGCCGTGACTATTCGGATTTGCGAAAACAAATCAAGGCTAACGGGATTGGACTTGCCGCGTATCATTTCCGCAGCGCTTTATCTTATCAGGAACATTGGTTTTCATTTTTCAAACTGCATGTCTGGTGGTTGATGAAATGGCATGCAGGACGTTTAATTTTATCGCTTACCAGACCGTGCCACTTTCCGAGAGAACTCATTCTAAAGGAACTCTGGGGCTATCTTATTGGTCCGTTTCGCTACTTGAAGGCACGCAGACACGCGGCCCAAATAAGACGACAGTTTGCAGAACAAGCTAAGTTGCATCCCAAGACAAACGGCAAGGTACTGCCCAATGAAAACAAGGCTGGTAATGGGAAACACATCGGTATAAGCAGGTGAGGAAAGACATCAGTTGAAAAAGCAAGAAAAAATTGCCATTCGCTCAGTCGAGCTCATGCAGCCAATTGCGGCATTGACCGATGTTTTAGATTACGGCATTGTGCAGGTCTTTGTGTGCCGGGAAGGCCGTGCCCTGGGAAATTTCGAGATAGAAAACAAACGTGCTCAAATCAGTGCCAGCCGGTTGCGCCAGGCAATCGCTCAACATCTAACTCTAAAAGTACTCGATGTTGAAGCTAAATTAGGCGAAGATGTTCTTCATTCCCGGGCGTTGTCCATCCTTTCTCGCAACCTGGTTTGCGGAGAAGACGAGCCCGTGCATCCAGACCCACGTATAGATATCAGTGAGCCGTTGCAGTCTTTGCAGGGCTTGCAAAAAGGTGAGATGCTGGATATTCCGGTTTTATGGAAAAACAAACATTTGGGACATATTGTCATCGAAGCGCATGATCATGAAGTCAGCGTCATGCGTTTACGGGATGCCATTGTTGAGGCATTCGGACTTCAACTGCTGGAGCCAAACAGGAGTGCGAGCAGTGGAGTGGCTTGGTCCGAAGCGCATATTGCCTTGATGAAACGCTGCTCTCATAGTGAAAAAGAGAGTGAGGTATCCCAAGAGCAGTTGCCGATTCATGTTCCTGTTTCTATTGTTGTCGCAACGCGAGACCGACCGGAAGATCTTCGCACTTGCTTGCACGGTCTGGTTAATCAGAAATCTTCGCGTCAAATTGAAATAATTGTTGTTGATAATAACCCTGCTTCCGGGGTGACACCGCCGGTCGTTGCTGAATTTCCGGAGGTGCGCTTGATTCGGGAATATCGAAAAGGGTTGTCTTACGCCCGCAATGCCGGGTTTGTGGCATGCACAGGCGATATCGCGGTCGCCACTGATGATGATGTGATTTTCCCCCCGGAGTGGCTGGAGCGCATTGTCGCACCTTTTGCCAGAAATGATGTTATGATTGTGACTGGAAATGTTCTACCCTATGAACTCGAAAGTCGCGCTCAACAGTTTTTCGAACTTTACGGGGGACTGAGTCGCGGCTATGAGCGATTTGAGGTCAAAACGGATTGGTTCGAGTCGTTCCGCTTCCGTGCTGTCCCGACCTGGGAGCTTGGCGCTACGGCAAGCGCGGCCTTCCGTACAACCATTTTTTCACATCCCGAGATCGGGCTTTTATACGAGGCGCTTGGTGTGGGTATGCCTGCTGGTTGCAGCGAAGATACATTTCTTTTCTATAAAGTACTAAAAGCGGGTTACACAATCGTCTACGAGCCGGCTGCTTGTGTCAGCCACAAACACAGAAATACAATGAAGGCCCTGCGAAAGCAACTTTATAACTACAGCAAAGGTGGCGTGGCGTATCACTTGCTTACTTTTTTGCATGATGGCGATTTCAGAGGACTGATTCGAATCTTTGCTGAGCTGCCTCTGATACATATTTGGCGCCTGAAGGAATGGCTGTTACGGCGCACGGATTACCCGCCATCACTTCTGTTGCTTGAAGTTGTGGGTAATTTTGTTGGCCCCTTTGCACTTTTCAGAGGTTGGCTCAGAGTGAAGAGGCAAGGAAAAAGCGCAACTTGTGTTCCGGGCGAGCTGCCGTTGGCAGATAACACCCTGCCCGATCAAATGAGCAGTGCGTCAGTTCAGCAAGAAACCTCTTGCGCCTAATATGCGGCCGGACGAAACTGATTGCTGTTTATGCTTGTGCGACACAACAAATTAAGAATCGGGTACCAAATTTGAGTCGGCCTTATCCGACCCAAATTCTGTTTTGGTTTTTATTGAGCTTCGTCGGGGAGGCGTGGAGTTTAGGAGATTGTTGTAGATGGTAATTGGTGGTTTACTGCGGGCGTACCTGTTAATTTGTGTCTCTATATTATTGACTTTCCCTGCATATCTTTTGGCAAATAACCCGGGTTCTCCGTCTAATGAGCTTCTCGCGGCAAAGCCGCCGCAGTCTCAAGTAGAGCTGATTGTTCAGGAAATCCGTTACCATGCACCTGAGGCCGGCAAGGTGGTTTTTGTCTGGGGAGCGGACGGTTGGGGCCCGGTACCTGAGGCTGTACGACCCGCCGGAACGGTTATCCACAAGAACGTCATGTTCACGCCAATGACACATGTTGATGGCGTTTTCTCAGTATTAGTGCACGTACCCAAGGGTTTGACAGTTGATTTTGTCTTTAGAATAGTTGCGACGAAACACGGCGAGCCTGTTTTGGTTTCAGACCTTAATGGAGACCCACCCCAAGATTACCATATCCTTGCCGGTAATAAAAAAGTTGTCGAAATATTGGCGTCGCCAACTGTGATGGATGCGGTCATCGCCGCAGAAAAAGAGTTGACATGGCTCGGGGCCATTGTACTGGCGGCCTTCCTTTCGCTGAGCCTTATTGCACTCTGGAAGGGGATTTGTTTCATTCGCCACCACAACTTGTGGGCCTGGTCAAATTTTGCACAAAACAAACGTTTTTTGCTCGGCAATTCCGGCTTGCTGATTTTGTGTTTATTGATTACTGCAACCATTGCCGTGACTTTTGTTTCCAATGAAAAAATAGTTCATTGTTGGGACAATGCTGCGTACCAGGATGAAACCATGTCACGGCTCTTGTATTTTAATGAGCAACCATTGAACACCCTGTACGGAATCGGGCGTGCATCCTTGGGGATATGGGAATCGTTTGGAACGACTTACAGCCATCTCCATGTGTTGCCCATAATTCCGTTGGTACACATTTTTGGAGACTCGCGCCTGGTTTATATTCTCAGCCTGACCTTCCTTTACTTTTTGCCGTTTGTGTTGGTCTTAGGGCTGATCGCTGCGAAAATGGTTCCGAATAACTCTCTGGCAGCTTTTTGGATAGCGGTATTTGTGACCTTGTTTACAATGCCTGTCTGGTTGTCGACATTAAACGGTTTTCCGGACGCAGCCGCAGCAGCTATGATCGGCGCGGCCGTTTGGCTTTATTTGCGGGCACCGCGCTTGCGAAGTTGGCGACAGATGCTGCTAATCGCCTTCTGCATCGTTATGGCGATTCTGTTCAGGCGACATTTTGTTTACAGTGGATTGGCATTCTTTTTGGCTCTTGCCTTGCAAACCTCATTTTCTTTTGTCATCCGCTTGCGTCAAGGAAGTCAGGATGCATTTCGGGAATTTTGGCAAAAGACTTTGCGGATTTGTTTGACCGGATTGTGCACTCTGGCTGTATTATCGACTTTGGGGTGGCCTTTCCTTAAATTGATTTTTACCGAAGACTATCTTCAGCTCTACGCATCGTATGAGGCTCCGGTGTTGTCGGTGATACGTCACTATCATGATTACTATGGGTTGATTTCTTTAACAATCGCACTTGCAGGGCTTGTCATTGCATTTCGGAAGAACATCATTTCACGCCAGGTTAGCTGTTTTATTGTATCAATGTCCGGGTCCGCTTTGGGCTTGTGGTTGATGCTGTCAAAACAACTGGGTTATCATTACACGCTTCATTTTAACCTGGCAATCATGGCCGGGCTGGTTGCTTCCTTTCTGGCAATGTGGCAGTTGCTCCGTGGCAAGAAACGCCTTGTTGTGATGGCAACGACGGCTATTTTCTTGATCTTTAATATGTTTATTGGCATGTGGCCTGTCGATATTTTGGGTGCACATCCTTTAACCACGGGCATGGGTTTTCGGTCTTTTTTTGCAGACAGATATCCTCCCTTGCAGCGCAACGATTTGGAGCAGCTCAATGATCTCGTGAATTATCTGCAAAAGGAGGTGCCGGCCGAAGCGCCCATTTATGTTGCAGCATCTTCGGAGTTGTTTAACGATGATCTGCTTTGGCACATCCAGCGCAATTTACACGAAGACGTGCGGTCTTATGCTTTCAGCGAATTTTGGCACAGCCGTAACTTGAATTTCTTGCACTGGACGCCATTTTACGACTCCGGCGGAGTTTATCCGCTGGAATGGCTTTTACTTTCTGATTATGTTGTCGTTACGAATCCAATTCAGTATCATATGGCGCCGGAACAGCAGGATGTGGTTACTGTTGTAAATGCGGCCTTTCGAGAGGGGTGGGAGTTTGCTAACGATTTTGAACGATTACCAGTCACATTTTCAGTTGCAGATACGGTTGAGGTGATAATATATAAGCGGGCTCGTCCGACGTCTTTGGCCACTGCTTTGCGCACATTTGCGTCAATAAAGGCATTTGTTCCAGAGAGACCCGGCGCTCAGACTTCCTGGGTCAACATAACCGATTTTTTTCACCCGAAATGGGTGTTTGTTTCAAGAGGTGAGGAAAATAGTCACGACATTTCCATTAATTTAAAGACTTCTGAGTTGTCCCTGTTGTATATTGATGAAGTGCCGGGGCAGGTTGAAATATCAGGTGAAGTGAGCTATTACGATGATGATCTCATAACTGACCTGGCGATGCGCATCAAAGCTGTTGATGAAAATGGTGAAATTTTGGCCAGTCGTGACTTGTGGAAATCCAACGACAGCGAAGCCGGATTTTCCACCATACTCAATGCGACTCAAGCCGCATATCTTATTTTAACCATTTCTGCGAACTGTGGAACCTGTTTAGATAGTGAATACTGGTGCATCATCAACAACCTTAAAATATCGAAGCAAGCCGATGATAGCAACGAAAAAGCAGAAACCAGCGGTTTTACGGCACTTGACCGTTTAATAAATTAAGTGGTATCAAATTGTGGACCTGAAAGAGAACAAAAGCCTTGCAGATAAATTTGCAGGCAAGCGCGTTGCCATCACCGGCGGATTGGGTTTTATTGGCTCAAATCTGGCTCGGAGACTGGTTAAGCTGGGTGCTGAAGTGCTCCTGATTGATTCGTTGATCTCGGGCTACGGAGGCAATCTGTTTAATATAAATGACATTGAAGACAAAGTGCAGGTAAACATTGCCGATATCCGTGATGAACATGGCATGCGTTACCTGGTGCGCAATCGGGACTATATTTTTAATCTGGCCGGTCAGGTGAGCCACATCGAAAGTATGACCGATCCGTTCATAGATCTTGAAATTAACGTTCGCGCCCAATTGTCGCTGCTTGAGGCCTGCCGCCACAACAATCCAACAGCCAAAATAATCTTTGCCAGCACACGTCAGTTTTACGGTAAACCCGACTATCTGCCTCTGGATGAAAAACATTTGTTGCATCCACCCGATGTAAACGGGGTGAATAAAATGGCAGGGGAGTGGTATCATATCGTTTATCACCGCGTTTATGGGCTGAAAACGGTTTCTTTGCGTTTGACCAATACATACGGCCCTCGGCAGTTGATGAAACACAACCGCCAGGGTTTTGTTGGCTGGTTTATCCGCCAGGCCATCTTGGGCGAGGAAATTCAGATCTTTGGCGACGGGCAACAGTGTCGTGATTTGAACTATGTGGATGATGTTGTTACGGCATTTCTCGTGGCTGCGGCTGCGGATAGAAGCATTGGCCATGTTTACAATCTGGGTGGTGAGAGGCCGGTCAGTTTGAAGTCGCTGGCCGAAATGTTGGTTGAGATGTCCGGTAAAGGATGTATTAGCCTGGTGCCGTTTCCAGAAGAACGAAAGCGTATTGATATTGGCGATGTTTATAGTTCATTTTCACTAATTCAGCAAGAGTTGGGCTGGGAGCCGGTCACTCCATTACACAAAGGTCTGAGCATGACTCTGGATTATTATCGCAAACATGGTGCGCACTATTGGACATAAGACCCGTTGTCCCTGCAATAGACCTGAAGCGCCAGTACCAGATGCTGCGGTCCGAAATAGACGCGGCCGTGCAGCAAGTGTTGGCAGGCGGATGGTACATTCTCGGAAAACAGGTAAGTGCTTTTGAGGAAGAATTCGCGTCTTATGTTGGCGCCACCCACGCTGTTGGCGTTGCGTCAGGAACAGATGCGCTGAGTCTTGCCCTTAAAGCGGTGGGCATCCGTTCCGGCGATGAAGTCATAACAGTCAGCCACACTGCGGTGGCCACTGTGGCTGGAATCGAGCAAGCCGGTGCTGTACCGGTTTTTGTTGATGTTGAGCCACATTCATTGACTTTGAATCCTGAGTTGCTTGAAGCAGCCATCTCGGCACGCACTCGAGCCATTGTGCCGGTACATTTATATGGGCACCCGGCAGACATGGAAGCAATAATGAAAGTTGCCGGAAAGCACGATGTGGCTGTAGTTGAAGATTGTGCTCAAGCACATGGGGCACTCTATAGCGGAAAACGAGTTGGAACTTTTGGCAATGCTGCCGCTTTCAGTTTTTACCCGACTAAGAATCTTGGCGCTGCTGGCGATGGCGGTATGGTTATCACCAGTACTCCGGAGGTGGCGCAAAAGTTAAAACAGTTGCGCCAATATGGCTGGGAGAAAAGATATATCAGTCGAGTGCGAGGTGGCAATAGTCGCCTTGATGAATTGCAGGCTGCTGTTCTGCGGGTAAAACTAAAGCATCTTGATCAGTGGAATGAACAGCGCCGTGACCTCGCGCAGTTTTATAGTAAGCATTTAGCTGGTTCCGGGCTTGTTTTGCCAGACCGGAATACAGGTGTAAGGCATGTCTTTCATCTGTATGTAGTTCGCTCAGACGAGCGAGAGGCTTTGCTCCGGCATTTGCAAGAACATGGAATTGGTGCTCAGGTTCATTATCCTGAACCGGTACATTTGCAACCCGCTTATAGAGATCTGGGCTTTGGCCCTGGTACTTTGCCGGAGACGGAAATAGCGGCGAAATCGGTATTGTCTCTGCCTATCTACCCTGAAATGGGCGAAGCAGAGGCTAATCTTGTGATACAAGCTGTTAAGAAATTTGGAGGTAAGTGTTCATGAATCGCCCCAGCATCTCAGTGTTTTTCCCGGCTTATAATGATGCCGGAACGATCCCAAGCATGGTTCTTGGAGCGATTATAACACTTCGCGAATTGACGGATGATTACGAAGTGATTGTCGTGAATGATGCCAGCAAAGACCACACCGGCCTCTTGCTTGCCGAATTGGAGCAACAGTATGAATGCGTCCGTGTCGTCACGCATTCGCGAAATCGAGGGTATGGTGGTGCCTTAAGAAGCGGCTTTTCAGCAGCAACCAAGAACTTGATTTTTTACACCGATGGTGATGCGCAATATGATCCGGCTGAATTAAAGTTGCTGATGCAGGTGTTTGACAGGGATGATGTGGATTTAGTCAACGGCTACAAAATCAGCAGAAACGATCCATTTCATCGAATTTTCATCGGCTGGCTTTATCAGAAATTTGTGCGGCTCGTCTTCGGCCTGAAATTGCGTGATCCGGATTGCGACTTTCGGCTCATGCGCAGGTCCATTTTTGAAAAAGTACATCTGAGCTCCGATAGTGGCGTCATCTGTGTGGAAATGATGAAAAAGATCGAGGATAACGATTTTATTATTTCTGAAGTGCCGGTGCATCATTTTCATAGAGCGTACGGACATTCGCAGTTTTTTAACTTCCTGAGGTTGTTGCGTGTTGCGCGGGATTTGACCCGGCTCTGGTTTCGCCTGGTCCTAAAAAAAGAGCACATGAAATCGCAGACAAATGTTGAGTCTGCAATTTCGTCGGTGCAGGAAACCACTTAGAGGAAAAATAGCAGCGCCGTATCACTGTCTTCTTTGCAAAATTTCTATGACAGCCTGGTGGTTCTTGTTAGTGGCGAGCACAAGAGCCGTGTGCCCGGAAAAATTGACCACCGAAATGTCGGCCCGATTCAGGAGGAGATATTCGATAACAGAAAGATGACCGTTGTTGGCAGCTAGCATGAGTGGGGTTGAGCCTTCGTCAAATTCTTGTGCATTGACCTGGCTCTTCTTTTTCAACAGTTCTTTCACTATTTCTGCGTGACCGTCGTTTGCGGCATAATGTAAGGCTGTCCACCCTGAGTTGTCCTTTGCATTTACTTTTGCCTGATGCTGCAACAGGATGTTGACGATGTCCAGATGCCCATTACCTGCAGCACTAATTAGCGGTGTAGCGCCGGAGCTGTTTATTGCATCGATGTCGGCGTTCTCTGCCAGCAAGACGGCCATTACATTCGGGTGACCTGCGCTCGCGGCGCCAAGGAGGGCAGTCCAGCCGTTTCGGTCCCTGACATTGATCCCGGCCTCGTACTCGAGCAGGAGTTCAATAATTTGCAGATGACCTTGCCCGGCGGCACTCATGAGTGCTGTCCAGCCATGCTCACCGTCTGCTTTAATTCTTGCGTTGTTTTGCAGCAACAACCTCACACTGTCGAAGTCGCCATTTTCAGACGCTGTGACCAGTGGCGTCCAGTTGTAATTGTTGCTCTTGTTCGGGTCTGCACCGTGCAAAAGCAATATTTCTGCTTCGTCATTATGACCGTTCTCAATAGCTTTTATTAGCGCTGTTTCACCCCAGTCGTTCATAGTATGCACATCGGCGCCATTGTCTACTAAAAGCTCTATAATTGTCAAATGGCCATTTGCTGCAGCCAGCATGAGCGGTGTCGTTTGAGCTTCGTTGGCGATGTTAACATTTATACCTTCAGCAACCAGCGTGGCAACAATATCACGGTCACCGGATTCCACTGCAGTGAACAGTGCGGTTTCCTGTTTTTTTACGCAGGCAACATGCGTTGTGGTTACTAAGATTAAAAAAGTTAATATCTTACTTTGTGTCAGTTTCATTTTTATGCACCAATTAATACAACATGTTTTCTGAATTCTTTATGTTTTTGAAGTTACATTTTAATTTACAGTCAATAGGGTAAAAACCAAGAAAGGATATTTGTATACCTGGCGATGGCGATAAATATTCCAAATTCAATTGTCGAAAAAAAAACTGTCCTCACAGGGCGGGACTATTTTCTATTCATCATTCTGTCGGTTGCCAGTTTTCTGGCAATTTTGAACTTTGGCATCAAGTGGTTTTCTTTTGGTGACTGGAATCACTTTCCGGTACTCTTTCCTGTCTTGACATTTATGCTGCTGGTCTTTCTTCTGAACAATCAAGGCCGGTGGTTCTTGCTGCCTTTCATGCGGAAACCGATACCGGTTAAGCCTGTTTCGGGTTCGCGCGTTGCTGTCGTGACGACTTTTGTGGGCCAGCATGAAGCGTTAGGAATGTTGGCGCAAACACTCAAAGCAATGCTTGCTCTGGACTATCCCCATAAAACCTGGGTGCTCGATGAGGGTGATAACGAAGCTGTCAGGTCTTTGTGCGATACACTGGGCGTCAATCATTTTAGTCGAAAGAACTTGCCGCAGTACCAGTCGGAAACCGGCCTCTTTAAGTCTAATTCAAAACATGGCAACTACAATGCCTGGCTCGATGCCATCGGATATGAAAGCTATGATTATATCGCGGCATTCGATCCGGACCATGTGCCGGCACCAGAGTTCCTCACGAGCGCGTTGGGCTATTTTGAAGATCCGGATATCGGTTATGTTCAGGCTGCACAAGCCTATTACAATCAGAAATCCAGCTTCATAGCACGGGGTGCCGCCGAGGAAACATTCGCGTATTACTCCTCTGTACAAATGGCAAATTATGGGTTAGACTACCCAATTATTGTTGGTTGCCACAATTCCCACAGGGTCTCGGCTCTAAAACAAGTTGGCGGTTTTGCACCGCATGATGCCGACGATCTGTTACTCACTGCCAATTACCGGGTCCATGGCTGGCAGGGTATCTATGTTCCGGAGATTCTTGCAAAAGGCCTTAACCCGGTAGATTGGAACGGTTATTTGAATCAACAGCGCCGCTGGGCCCGGTCCGTGCTTGATTTGAAGTTTCGGGTTTTTCCAGAGTTGTTCAGGAAGTTCACACCTGGAACACGAATCATAAACGGATTGCATGGGTTGAATTATCTACACCGCAGTGTTTTGATTTTTGTCGGTTTGCTCACGGCGTTGTTTATGACTGCAACCGGCATTTCACCCGCGGCCATTTCTTTTGAAATATTGCCACATATTATCGCTTTGTACTTTGTGCTGCAATCCTGTGAGTTCTATCGGCAACAATACTATTTGGATCGGCGAAATGAATGGGGTGTCCACTGGCGAGTGGCTATCCTCGATTATGCAAAGTGGCCCTTTTTCCTTTTGGCCATATACGATGTTCTGCGAGATCTGCGTACACCCTATGTCATAACCAGCAAAGTGGAGCATGACTCGAAGCGACTGCTGGTATTGCCCAATGCTGTGATTTTCCTCCTGTTTTGTCTTGCTGCAACCATTGGTTTGCTGCGTAGTGGCGACATTAACCCTGTACTTTATCTTTTCGATACCATGGTTGCTGCGGGCTCGGTCTTTCTGATTCTAACCGATTTTTGGCGCTTCCCAAGTCCTTTTGAACAATCTTCGGAACCTGCTGAGGACGCAGCTTTTAAGACGATTGCTCCTCTGCGTCAGGGCGTCAATGGACACGCTCTTGAAATTGAGTTGGAGAATTGATACTTGCTGAATGGGCTGAGCCGAAGCAGCATTCCAGTGTGTTGAGAAAGAACAAACACCATTACTTTACCTGAATCTTCTGCCTGGCTTCGGTCCAACCCCTGGAAGCCTTGGCAACCTTGGCTAACCAGCGCGATGCACCAGGCATTAAGCTTGGCAGAATGGATACCACCAGCCGAACCCGGCCGGGAACAAAAACCTCAATCATATTTTTTTCAATTGCGTTGCGTGTGGCCCGTGCAACATCTTCCGGCTCAACCAGTGGCGTAAGGAATGAGTGTGTAACATTTTCTGCCAGGCGCGTTCTGGCCGGACTGGGACAAATCCAGCTTACGGCAACACCCGTATTTTCCAACTCTGCTCGTAGGCCAGAGCTGAAACCGACCACACCATGTTTGGAGGCTGCGTAAGCCACCACCCCTTCTGTGCCAAATTTGCCGGCGATGCTGGCAATGTTGACAATGTGCGCGCTGTCACGCTTTAATAAGGTCGGCAAAGCAGCGTGTGTCAGATTCATCAAACCGAGAAGATTGATTTCAATGGTTCTGCGCCATACTTGAAAATTCTGGTCAGCAAACGGCCCGCTGGGCAAAACGCCGGCATTGTTGATAAGAATGTCGAAACCGCCATTAATATTTGTCGCTTCTTCGACCATTTTCTGGGTGGCATCCTGGTCCGAAACGTCGCAGGCCAGTGCGTGAAAATGTGCGCCGGATTCTTGCACAATCCGGGCGGTTTCCTGCATGGCGTCACGGGTCAGGTCGATGCCAATGAGATTGGTGCCTGCGGCTGCAAGTTCCCGGGCGATTGCCTGTCCAATTCCCCGCGCAGCGCCGGTGATCAATGCTGTTTTGTTTTGTAATTGCATGCTGTTATTTAGTGTATGACCGAAAGCACCCCAATGCAGTCATTTTCACGATTTTTTGTGCGGGAATCTCTTGCTTAAATCAAGAGATTCCGACATAAAAGAAAGCCGGAATGACAGAACTATGCGTGTTTTCGGTCTGACGCTATTTAATAAACTTGTAAGTAAATGGGTAGTGATATTCTTCGCTGCCGCTTGCCTTGACCGTTGCCACGATGGTCAACACCAATTGTACGATAAACAATCCAATCAGCACTGGAATTCCGATAAGTATAATTGAAAGAAGACCGGCAGCGATCAAATAAAGTGTCATCGTTATTTGAAAGTTCAAGGATTCTTTGCCTTGTTCGTCAACGATGGGCACTTCATCTTTCTTTACCAACCAAATCAGAAGCGGTCCCACAATATTGCCAAAAGGAATGCCTAAATACATGCAGAGCGCAGACAGGTGGCACATCATACCCCAGTTGCGGCTTTGCTGATCTTGTTCGGTTGTCATGATATTCTCCAGTGTCTAGTAGTTGAAATGATGTGATTGTTTCGCTCCGAAAGCATCTGGCTACGGTTTCTAACGATTAAGAAACCGGCAATATTTGCATTGTTAGTGACGTGTGCTTCATTACCTTTGTTGCATTGTAGCGTAAATACCTCGATTCGCACCTTTGGGCAAGACTTTTCAGCCAAAAGGGGCAAAAGTAATTTACTGACATGCAGGCAATCTAGCAAGCTGTATTTTCGCGAGTTGTTATGTTTACGCTTGACTCTTTTTAATAGAATTTACATATTGCTTTCCGAAAAGGGGCGTGATCTTACCAATAGAAAGGAATTGAAATGAAAACAAAATTGTATTTTTCGATCCTCATGTGCACCTGTTTGGCTGCATGTACGCAGCCACAGGAGTCCGGGTTTGACCTGGCCAATTTCGACAAGTCGGTTAGACCGCAGGATGATTTCTACAGGTATGTCAATGGTACCTGGTTGGCAAACACGGAAATCCCGGCTGACAAATCCAACTACGGCTCTTTTTCTATTCTGTATGATGAGAGCGAAGAAAATCTACGTGCGATAATTGAAGAGTCAGCGAACAAGCAGGACAAAGAACCCGGCTCGGATGAGCAGAAAGTTGGTGACTTTTACCAGAGCTATCTTGACACCATTCGCGTGGAAGAGCTTGGTGTAACCCCGATAGAGGATGAACTGAAGCAGATTGCAAATTTGAAGAACAAAAAGGATGTTCTCAAGCACATGGCTTATCTGCAAAAAATCGGCGTGCAAATTCCAGTTGCTATAGGTATAGATCAAGATATGAAAAAGTCGGATACATACATTGTGTATTTGCATCAATCCGGCTTGGGTTTGCCTGACAGAGATTATTATTTCCAAGCGGCGGCAAAATTTAAAACGATTCGTGAGAAGTATAAAGCGTATATCACCCGGTTGTTCAATCTGGCAGGGCAAACAGGGGCTGAAGCGGCTGCTGCGCGTATCATGGAAGTGGAAATGGAGATTGCCAAAAATCATTGGACTCGCATTGAGAACCGTGACCGTGACAAGACCTACAACAAATATGACATGACCAAATTATCGAGCCTTACGCCCGCGTTTGATTGGCGTTTATTTCTGAGTGAGGCGGGTCTCAAAGACGGTTCGCTCATTGTTCGGCAGCCAAGTTATCTTCAGGAGTTCAACACCATCTTTAATCTTGTTTCGACTGCTGACTGGCGCACTTACCTGACGTGGAAAGTCCTGGACGGTGCCGCCACTTTGCTTTCCGATGATTTCGTAAACGCAAAGTTTGAGTTTCGCGGCAAAACGTTGAGCGGAATTGAAGTCAATCGGCCGCGCTGGAAACGCGCTGTTAATGCTGTCAATGCAACAATGGGAGAAGTTGTTGGCCGCATTTATGTTGCCCGGCACTTCAAACCCGCTGCCAAGAAGCGGATGGAATCTCTGGTTGAAAATTTAAAATTCTCTTTTAGTGAAGGATTGAATCGACTTGAGTGGATGGGAGAGGGCACCAAGAAAGAGGCGCTTGCCAAGCTCGATAAGTTCACTACCAAAATCGGCTATCCAAATCGTTGGAAAGATTATTCGAAATTGGAAGTTAGACCGGATGATTTGGCAGGCAATTTCAGGCGTTCCAATCTGGTCGAGTACGAGCGTGAGATAGAAAAGCTAGGCCAACCCATTGACCGCGAAGAGTGGTTTATGACGCCGCAGCAGGTAAACGCATATTACAACCCACCAATGAATGAAATCGTATTTCCAGCAGCCATTTTGCAACCGCCTTTCTTCAATATGGCGGCAGATAATGCGGTTAACTATGGTGGTATTGGCGCCGTTATTGGCCATGAAGTGAGCCATGGCTTCGATGACCAGGGTAGAAAATCTGATGGTAATGGCAACCTGCGCGAGTGGTGGACTGAGGAGGATGAAAAGGAATTCAGCAAGCGGGCGCAAGTGATGATCGATCAATATGATGCTTACAACCCAATTGATTCTCTGCACGTTAAAGGCGGACTTACCCTCGGCGAAAACATTGCAGATTTGGCAGGTTTGACCCTGGCCTTCCGGGCTTATAAAAAATCTCTAAATGGTAAACCAGCGGCGGTTATCGACGGTTTTACTGGTGAACAGCGTGTTTTCATTGGCTGGGCTCAAGTTTGGCGCCGGCTTTATCGTGATGATGAGCTGCGTCGCCGTTTGTTAACTGATCCGCATTCACCAAGTCAGTATCGGTGCAACGGTATCGTTTCAAATATGCCTGAGTTTTACGCAGCTTTTGATGTGAAAGAAGGGGATGGTCTTTACCAGACTGAAGAGCAGCGTGTCAAGATTTGGTAGCAGTGGTTGGATGTGCCAGGTGCTTGCGAAGTACCTGGCACATCCTCTGCAATTCATGTTACAGTTTAGGTACGCTCTATAAAATCCACGCATCGCGAACAATTGAAGTAAGTCGGCGTTGATTGGTACTGGCTGATGCCAACTGCAACACGTTTGACGTTTTCAGGCCATATACCGAAAATGTCTTTCCTCTTGATCTTGTGATTTGAAATTTGTTTTTTCGCATAAGGCCTGTCATGCCCCAATCACGTTCTTGTTTCAATGAGAAGCAAGTCTGAGGGGAGAATCATTCCTCAAGTACATCTTGATTAATTCACAAATCGACAATTTACGATCATAAATTATGAGTCGGGTTGTCACTCAGGAGGCGTCTTTTTAATAAAGTAAACTGCTGTGAATCAAATGGATTCTTTCTGAATGACAAAGATGGTGTGAATTATTCTGGTTATTTACAAAAAACCCCAAAACCCAATAAAGGTGGAAAATTCTCAAAACGTTCATTGCAATTGGGGCGGAGGATTCGAGTATGGTTTGGATTTGTCTGTCTGATGTAATCGTTTGAAATCATAGCGCTTTAAGTACGTAGATTTTTGCAAATAATGCTGAAAATTCTGTTTTACAAACGAGAGGAAAAATGAAAATTGTAGGAATTGTCATCCTGGTCATTGTTTTAATCGGTGGTGGGCTTGTTTACACGCAAAAAGATAAACTCGCCAATCTGGCCGTTGAAAAGGGTTTTACAGCCATGGAAGATCGGGTTATGCTCAGTCTGCCTGAAAGCGTTTCGCGGGAAAGTGCCGGGGCAATTTTTAGCAAAACCCTTGAAAAAATTAAATCCGGGGCAGCCAGTCAAAAAGAGATTCAAGGCGTTTTTATGGCTTTCCAGTCCGGTATGCGCGATGGCAGTTTGGATTCGCTTGAAGTTGCGAACCTCCTGAATGGGCTTAACAGGTTAAATAGCCAGACAGCCGAGAAGTAAGAGGGGTTTTCAAGGTTTGCAAGGCATCTGTACTTTTGTTCATATTGAGTCACCTGGCCAGGCATTGCTTCCCTGATTACGGTTGTTTCATGATGTTAAGTTGTTGATTGTCATTTGTAGCATCAGCACTGAAGGAACCGCATTTTCTCAACTGCTGCGGCATTATTATGAGCATGTCTTTAATACATTTGTTTTGGTTCAGCGTGAATTGGACAAAAGAGCATTATGAAATAAGGTAGTCATGACGTTAACAATTGACAAGCGAGATTTTGATTGTGAGTATTTTTTTCGTTTACCGTACTTCTGTTATTATTGATGTAGTTCTGTTGTCGTTTTTTTCGGGCTTGTTCGAGTTTTTGCTCTCGTTGTTTTAGAATCGACTCTGCACGGCC
>JAJDAG010000193.1 GCA_029262005.1 Candidatus Zhuqueibacterota bacterium
AACGGCGAGGAGGTGAAAATAATGTAGCTTTTTCGCGGCGCTTCCAGTCGCCCTACGGGTTCCCTCCATTATCCACAAAAACTGGGTAAACTTAGGGAAAAATAATTGTCGCTGGAGGGAATTATAATTGACTTTGATCACGCAGGAAGGGTCAAATACCCGAATGAAGAGGTAATATACCCGAATGAAGGGGTCAAATATCCGAATGAAGGGGTCAAGTACCCGAATGAAGGGGTCAAGTACCCGAATGAAGGGATAAATTATCCAACACGGCGAAGCGCCAGGGATGAGGAACAAGCGGTAAGCATTATTCCGGATATTATCCTTTCAATTTGCATTTTTCATGTTAGGGAAGTACATTCTAAATATCCGGGCACAAGCAATCAAATGTTACAACCTTCTTCAGGAGGACCGCTTCGTGAGGTGGTGGTTTAACCAGGACAACAAAATAGATACCTGTTCAAATGAAGGTTCAAAATGAATAAAGAAAAGCCTGTTGCAAAAAAGAGCGACATTCTTGTTGTGGATGACAATCTCGACAATTTAAAGTATCTGTCCGAGCTGTTAACCGGGAGTGGGTACAACGTCCGTGGCGCCACGGACGGTCAAACAGCGTTGATGCTGACCAATAACCAACTCCCGGATTTGATATTACTGGACGTTCTGATGCCGGATATGGACGGTTTAGAAGTCTGCCGCCGCCTCAAACAGAAGCCTGCTACCCGCGATGTGCCGGTGATTTTTATCAGCGGGCTGGGTGAAACAAAAGACATCGTTGCAGGTTTTCAGGCCGGCGGCGTGGATTATATTGCCAAGCCTTTTCAAGTGCAAGAAGTCTTGGCCCGGGTGCAGACGCACCTCGATTTACGCAGCACACACCTGGACCTGGAAAAAAGTAAATCAGACTTGGAGACACGAGTCGAACAGCGAACGGCCGCGCTGCATAGGTCCAACAAAAAACTCAAGGCTGAAAGCGTTAAACGTAAACGGACGGAAGAGGATTTAAGGATAAAGGGTCTGGCTTTGGCATCCGCTATTAATGCCATTGGCATCACGGATTTAGACGGAAAATTAATTTACGTGAATGATTCTTGTGTGGAAATGTGGGGCTATGCTAACAAGGAGGAAATACTTGGAAGATACCTGCCGGAATTCTGGGAGGGAGAGGCCGTATTCGAGACCATCCGAATGCTGCACGAACAGGGCGGTAAAATTGCAGAAGATGTGGGAAAAAGAAAAGACGGCTCTTTATTTGACGCCCAATTTTCTGCAAGTATGATTAATGATGAAGCTGGTAACCCGCTTTATATGTTTGGTTCGTTTGTGGACATAACAGACCGCAAGCGGACGGAAGAAGAATTACAAAAAAACCAGGTTCTATTGAACGAGACAGGGAGAATTGCCAAGGTAGGTGGGTGGGAAATCAACGTGGAAACGCAGGCGTTAACCTGGACTGACGAAGTTTACCATATCCACGAAATTGGCATGGATTTCACCCCTACTGTAGCTGAGGCGATCAATTTCTATGCCCCGCAATCCAGACCCTTGATTCGCGAGGCTGTTGACAAAATAATGGACGATGGTGAGCCATTTGATTTGGAGTTACAGCTCATCAAGGCCAAAGGAACTCTCACCTGGGTTCACGCCATTGGTAAGGCCGATTTGAGGGATGGAAAACCGATAAGGGTCACGGGAACCTTCCAAGACATCACCGAGCACAAACGGGCGGAGGACGCGCTGCAAGAACAGTACTCCACACTGCACAGCATTAATGAAAGCATCAACGCCATTATTTTTTCGGTGGATAAGCAGTACCGTTATACCAGCTTCAACAAGGCGCATGCTGCGGTCATGAAGGAAATCTACGGTGCGGAGATCAAAATTGGCCACAGCTTGTTGGATTATCAAACCGTGACAGAGGATCGGGAAAAGGCGAAGCGAAACATCGACCGGGCCCTGGCAGGCGAGCAAATTTTGCATGAGGAATATTCCGGGGAGGAGCAACGGTCGCGGTTATTTTTTGAAATATCCACCAATCCTATTAGAACGGCAGAGGGTCACGTAATAGGTGTTGTTGTACTGGTTAAAGACATTACCGAGCTTAAAAAAGCGCAGGAGCGGGAAAGAAAAGATGCGCAGCGAACAAAGTTCCTGCTGGAATTGCATGCCAAAACTCCCACGATGACGGATAAGGAGGTTTATGATTATACCCTGGAATATGCGGTAAACTTCACTAACAGCCAGCTCGGCTACGTGCACCGGCTACATGACGATCAGAAAACACTCTCTCTGGTCGCATGGAATAAAGAGGCTCTGGAATACTGCGAAGCAGAATATGACGAACATTATCCAATTGATCGGGCCGGCGTCTGGGCCGACTGTGCCCGCAAAAAACAGCCGGTAGTGCACAACGATTATCAGAATCTACCCAAAAAGAAGGGATACCCGGAAGGTCATTCCCATTTGATTCGGCACCTGAGTATCCCGGTTATGGATGGGGAGCAGGTGCGGATGATCATTGGTGTGGGCAACAAAGAAACGGATTACGATGAGACTGATATCACGCAACTGCAGTTGGTCGCCAATGAATTGCAAAAAATAATCATGCGCCGGCAGGCGGCGGATGCTTTGCGAGAGAGTGATGAGAAATTTCGAAGTATCATCGAATGCTTACCGTTGGGTATGCATATGTATCAATTAGAAACTGATGGGCAACTACGCTTTGTAGCTGCAAACCCTGCTGCAGATAGAATTCTTGGCGTCGATAACTCAGAATTTGTGGGTAAAACGATATTTGAAGCTTTCCCGGAAATTAATAAAACCGAAATCCCTGAAAGATTCCGGATAATTGCAGAAAAAGGCGGGTTCTGGAAAAAAGAAAACATTGTTTACAAGGACGAAAATATCGCTGGGGCATTCGAGAATTACAATTTTCAAACATCACCGGGCATAATGGTCTCACTGTTCCAAAACATCACCGAGCGCAAACGGGCAGAGATTGAGTTAAAAGAAAAGAATCAATTCATTGAGTCAATTGTCAACCTCACTCCGGAGATACTTTACATTTACGATATCATTGAGAAGAAGAACGTTTATAGCAATGACGGTATTCAAACCACTCTTGGTTATTCTGCTGAAGAGCTTAAAGAGATGGGGGATCAAGTAATTTCTACATTAATGCACCCGGATGACTTTAAAATATACCTCGAAGAAACAGTTCCCAAATATTCAAAAGCCAAAGACAAGGAATCCATTGTTCATCAATACAGGATGAGACATAAAAATGGCCGGTGGCATTGGCTTGATTCCAGAGAAATTATATACCTGCGTTTACCTGATGGTTCTCCCAAACAAATATTTGGAGTGATTCATGACATCTCCGAGCGCGTGCAGGCAGATAAAGCGCTCCGGGAGAGTGAAGCAAGCTACCGCAGCCTTGCCGATAGTATCACCGATATGTTTTTTGCTTTCGATAAAGACTTGCGCTACACATTTTGGAACAAAACATCTGAAGAGACCACCGGCATTCCAGCAAAAGAGGCCCTCGGCAAGTCACTTTACGATTTATTCCCCTACACAAAGGGAAGTAAAATAGAACAGGTTTATCTTGAAGCATTGCGAACACAGAAACAGCGGACATTTGTCACTGAATATCAGATTAACGGCCAAACCCAGTTCTTTGAATTATACTGTTATCCCTCTTCTGATGGCCTGTCGGTTGTTGCAAAAGACATCACCGAGCGCAAAAAAGCCGAAGAATCTATCCGGGAGCAGGCCAGGCTTTTGGATCTTATTTTTGAATGTTCGCTTGACAGTATCGTTCTCCTTGATAAGGATTACAATTTTATCCGAGTGAGTAAAACTTATGCGCAAGCCGGTCAAAGAGATATAGATGAGTTTCCCGGGCATAATCATTTTGAATTCTACCCATCAGACTTCAAGGAAGAAGCCGATGAAGCTAAGCGTAAAAAATCTATTTACAGGGCATCTGCACGACCCTTTGTGTTTCCCGACCACCCTGAATGGGGTGTGACATATTGGGATTTGGGCCTGGTGCCGATTTTGGATGGTGAGGGAGAAGTCGAGTTATTTCTCTTTACGCTGAAGGATGTAACCGAACGTAAACAGGCGGCGGAAGCGTTATTAAAATGGGCCCATGTTTTCGAGCATGCCGGTTGGGGAATCGTGATTGGCAGCGCGGATGGGAAAACAATGGAGCTTATGAACCCTGCCCTGGCAAAAATGTACGGATACACCGTAGAGGAGCTTACGGGTAAGCCCAATACAAACCTGCTTACACCTGAAAGCCGCAAGGAATTATCCGGGCAAATACGCCTTGCACATAAAAAAGGCCATCATACATTTGAAGCCAGGCATATTCATAAAGATGGCACTATTTTTCCGGTTTTGGTAGATGTGACGGCAGTGAAAGACGAAACCGGGAAGGTGTTATATCGCGCGGTCAATGTGCAGGACATCACTGAGCGCAAGCGCGCCGAGGAAGCGCTGCAGAAAAGTGAGACGCAGTACCGACAGCTTATCGAACAAGCTCCGAACGGAATCTTTCTTATGGATACAAGTGGTCAATTCATTTTGGCGAACTCGAAAACATGTGAAATGCTTGGCTATACCGAGAAGGAGATGTATAAACGCAACATACTTGATACTTATGCAACGCCGGAAGAACGTGAAAAAGGCAAGGAGCGTCTCGGCCAATTAGAAGCGGGCGAAATTCTCGGGTTCGAACGAACCATGTTGCGCAAAGACGGCACTGTCTTCCCGGTGGCAGCAAGCGCTGCAAAAATAGCGGATGGTAATGTGCAGGCAATTATCCACGACATCACTGCGCGCAAACAGGCAGAAGAGGAGATTCGAAAGCTATCATTGTCTGTGGAACAGAGCCCGGCATCGATTATAATAACCGATTTGCGAGGCCATATCGAATATGTTAATCCGCGATTTTGCGAAATCACGGGCTATTCGTTTGATGAAGTGAAAGGACAAAATCCAAGAATATTGAAATCGGGTTACTCATCCGTTAAGGAATATGAAAAACTGTGGAAAACCATTTCATCCGGTAAAGTGTGGCGCGGCGAATTTCACAATATAAAGAAAAATGGTGAATTTTATTGGGAATCCGCTATCATTTCTCCCATAAAAAACAGCAAGGGTGTAACAACCCGGTATCTGGCTATGAAAGAAGATATAACAGAAGTCAGGCAACTGAAGCAGCAATTAGTCCAGGCACAAAAGATGGAATCCATTGGCACCCTGGCTGGGGGCATCGCCCATGATTTTAATAATATTTTAACTGTGATTAATGGATATTCCGACATGGCGCTGATGGAGTTGGACGAAGGCCAGCCATTACATGAAGATATTCTGGCAATTCGCTCGGCAGGAGAAATGGCTGAAAATTTAACCCGTCATATATTAGCCTTTAGTCGCAAACAAATGTTTCAGCCTAAAATTATTGCCATTAACCAGATTCTTTCTGATTTAGAGAAAATGATTCGGCGCTTAATCGGCGAGGACATCAATATTGAAATGTGTTTAGCATCGGACCTCCCCAGGATAAAAGCAGACCCCGGCCAAATTGAACAAATTTTGGTAAACTTGGTTGTTAACGCCCGGGACGCCATCAATCAAAAAACAGCAATAGCATCGGAAAAGCAAATCACCATCGAAGTGGGGCAAGCCGACCTGGATGAACGTTTTGTTGCAGAACATTTTGGCAGTCGCACGGGACACCATATTTTCTTTTCCGTCAGTGATAATGGCATTGGCATGAGTGATGTAGTGAAAGAAAAAATCTTCGAGCCCTTCTACACAACAAAAGAAAAGGGCCAGGGCACGGGACTTGGCCTCGCCACCGTTTATGGTATTGTGAAGCAAAATGAGGGCAGCATATATGTTTATAGTGAAAAAGACAAGGGGACAACTTTCAAAATATATTGGCCAATATCCGGGGAGGGGATGTCCGACAGCAAAACG
>JAJDAG010000194.1 GCA_029262005.1 Candidatus Zhuqueibacterota bacterium
AAAAATTACAGAAAGTGGTGCATTTGCAGACAGACATTTTTTTATTTCGTCAAATCTATATTTTAGTGTCTCGGTAACAATCCCATCAAGTCCGATTTTTTCAAGTGAAATTTCACTAAACTCTTTTTTTAAAAACTCATCTTCTTTTGCTCCACTTGAGCTATCATCAAATTTAATTTTATCAGCTTTTGAAAATGATATTTCAGCTTCATTCCTAATAATTTTCCATTTATCAAATGCAAGAAATTGATTGAAATCTTTGATGAAATTATCTAATTCAGTGAATCGACCAATGAAATTTACAGGTTCGAATAATTTCTTGATACATTTATCTAATTCTGGTGTACCATTAATCATTGCAAGCTTTTCATCTGTGTACATCCACCTTGATGGAAATCCTTGACCATATGAATCATTAAATCCCAAATCATTAAAGAAGCTAACCAATTTTGGCCCTGAACGATATTCAGTTTCTTCGTTAATTAACAATCTTAATTTTTCTAGTGATTTGTCCTGAAGAATCATTTAGTCCTTCTCTGTCTGAGTTTTAAATCTCAATAATCGAATTAGTACCAACCACATAACACGGGCGTCACTTGCGCGAAAGGAAAAAGCACGGAACACCCTGAAAACACAGGACTTGAAAAGTGCATAAAACTCTAAAATCACGCATCAGCTTTCGCGTCAAGTGAACGCAAAGTTAGAGCCAGACTTACCCACCGACCTTTTGATAGGCCATTTCTATAAATTGTTTGGCAGTTTCAAAATCTTCTTCCGACTTAACAGTCATTTCAAAGTTACCTGTACCGAAATGTCCGATATCAGTTACATCTCTTGAAATCGGCGGTTGGCTTTCTATTTCCTTTGGATTTAGCTTAAGGTACAGCAGGACTTTTTGTCGATGTACTTCCATGCACATAATATTTTGTGAAATCTTGTAGGCCACATAGAGCTTCTTCGGAGTTTCTTCTATTTGAGGATCAAGCCCTAAAGTGAACTCCTGAATCAGCTGTACAATTTCTCTTATCTTCTCTGACTTACCTTTTATGTGCTGCTCAAACGTATAAATCCCTGTTGCTCGAGTCATCGCCGCTTTCTTGCCTGCGGAGACCATAACAGGATTCTTGTCTGAGCCATCAGAGCTGACAGGTGAGTATCCCTTTTGAAAAATCTGTTCCAAATAAAGCGTTGAGTTCTTGAACAGCCGGTACTTCCAAAGTTCGATATTGATTCCCATTAATTGGACTGCGTGCAAGTCATATCTTTTGTAATTTGGTGCAATACAGATTACTCTAATATCTGACCAGTCTATCTCGACATTATTTCCTAACTTCTTCTGGACGGCAATTTCAAAGTCTCCACGGTGGTCGTGTAGCCAAGAAAGGTAAAATAAGCTCTGGTTGATTAGCTCTGAAGATTCAACCTTTTTATATTCGATAATCACTGGGTTATTGTCTTCGGAAATCGCCAGCGAATCAATCCTGCCCGCGTGTTGTTGGCCAGTAGCAAATTCCGAAGCGACAAACCGACAATTAAACACTGGTTGCAGGTTTTTCTCGATTAGGCTCTGCAGAACTTTCTCAGTGGTAAAATCGGTTTGCTCAATGGGATTGAGTTGTCCGTTTGTTATCTCAAATATGGGCACGACTATGTTTTACCTTTCACTATGTTCCGTCGTTCTTAGTAGCTTTCACAGGAGCCTTATCGTAAGGATGCTGTGGTTCATACGGCCAGAAGTTAATTGGGTTTTTGGGATTTGGAGTATACAGTCTTTTGCGTGATTTAAGACTAACTCCCAAATGATTCATTTTGCAATAGTCAATAAGTTCTTTTAAGATTTCAAATCTACACAACTCTTTGTTTGAGAAGCTATCTACTTTGTTGTCGGTCAAGAGCTGAAGTTGCTTACTTGTGGTATTGTGCCACTGACAGTATTTCGAATATTGATTAATCGAGAATACACTGATTCCAGCAAAAAGGTCGGCAACTTGACAACAAGGGTAAGCATGTGAGTCGATCTGCTTAAAGGTTTTTATGTAATAATTATTCTCGGAAAATGTCCCACCAAATAATGGTGATGCAAACAACTCCTTCCATTGGCCGACGTTTTGCAAACAGTCATTGATTGTATCCCAATCAATCTCCAAGCGTTTGTCAGGTCGAACGTGCCAAGTTGAGCCTTTCTCTCGTTTGGTCATCAAAGATTTTAAAAGGTGGAAAAACATTCTTCCAAAATTGTCCGTATCATCACGTCTCTGTACACTATGTCGTGAGTCGTGAGTGTCCCAAATTATGACATCAAGACGTAGATTCGTTGACTGAACTTGCGGCAACAAATAGCCAAGGATTTTTTTTGAACACAATTTGTGTTTTGCATTCTTTAGCTTATTCCACTTTAATTCTTTTACACTGGAGTCTTTGAGAATATCCGAGAGATTACTATTCAACTCTTCGTAATATTTTCTATTGAATGATAAGGCTCCAATACTCCGATACCTTTCGGCGCTAATGTAGCTTTCATCGGAAAATACGACATATTCCATTTTACCAGTCCTTTGGTAGCTCTAACTTGTGGATCAGTGGAAAATTTTCCATGCGATCAATTCATATGGATGGAAAATTTTCCACCTATCGCATGGCATATATGTTAAAAGTGGAAAAAATGCTTGACTTTTTCCACCTATTATTTTATTAGGATAAGGTGTTACATGGAAACAAAACAAGATAATTGTTACGAATATGAAAAACAAGCAAAAGTTTAGACCCAATCCTGAGGCGCGGCTGCTGGATCAAGTCAGGGAGGTGCTGCGTTACCACCATTATGCCTATCGCACGGAACAGACATACTGCGAGTGGATCGTCCGCTATGTCAAATTCCACAAAGCCAGGAAACATCCGCGTGACATGGGCAAGCCTGAAATTGAGGCATTCCTGAGTCATCTGGCGACACACAGCAACGTGGCGGCTTCAACCCGGCGTCAGGCCATGCACGCATTGCTGTTTCTCTACCAGAAGGTACTGGATATACCCATAAGCGATGAAATATCTCCAATAAAGGCCCGGCGAAACAAACGTCCGCCCATCGTTTTGACTCAGGCCGAGGTACAGGCTGTTTTGGCACAGATGAGTGGCATCCACGCTCTGATGGCCCGCATTTTATATGGTGGCGGTCTGCGTCTCATGGAATGCATTCGCCTGCGCACGCAGGACATCGACTTTCACAGGAACAAAATTTATGTGCGCGATGGTAAGGGCGGCAAGGATAGGGTGGCTCTGCTTCCGCTCAGTCTGCACGAGCCATTGCGGTCGCACCTCGGCAAGGTCAGGCAACTGCATGAACAGGATCTCGCGGGCGGTTACGCCGAAGCCTACCTGCCGCACGCGCTCTCCAGAAAATATTCATCGGCCGCAAGAGAGTTCGGTTGGCAGTACTTATTTCCTGCTAAAAAGGTGAGCGAGGACCCGCGCTCAGGCGTGATTCGCCGGCATCACGTGCTCGAGTCGGGCTTACAGAAAGCGGTGAAGACGGCTGTCCGTCGTGCAGACATTGAAAAACACGTTGGCTGCCATACTCTGCGTCACAGCTTTGCGACGCATTTGCTCGAAAAGGGCATCAACATCAGGGTGGTGCAAGAGTTGATGGGCCACGCGGATGTCAAGACTACGGAGATTTATACACATGTGATGCAAAAGAATCTTGACGAAGTCAGAAGCCCGTTGGACATAATCCTGGATAAGGACTTAACATGACCTTACTGGATTCCCGCCGAAGTCATGCGGGAATGACACCGTGGCTTAGGGACGGTCCGACACCAAACACTATAACCAGTCATTTCGAACCCGGCGTTTTTTAGCGGGTGTGAGAAATCTGCCGAAGAATAAGGGTTTCTTTTTACCCAAAACGTCATTACAAAACCCGAAAATCGCGCTGCCACAGATTTTTCGCCTAATAAACAGGCTAGAAATGACAAAATGGAGAGGGAATGCTCAAAACAGCCGGTGTAAGCACATCCGGTAAAGTACAATTAAGCCACAAACTATAAAATGCAGCTTGATTGACACCATTGTTTTGCCTTTTTTCGTGAGGTTCGTGCCTTTCGTGGTTAAAGAACCGCATCCGTCCAGCCCAACTGCCCGCAAACTGCGGTTGAATAAACTTCAAGCCGATAAGGATAATCAATATTAGCGCCTACACCAGAAGATTTTCATCAAAGACAGGTAGCCGATGTAGAAAGTCACGGGCTGTTTGCACAAATACCTTTGATAATTGCTTGCGGTCAAGCGTCCTTTGGTTAAAGTTATTAGCCGTTCGTCACGGATATGTGAGAGCTCTAAAAAGTCCTTCGATGTTTGCTTACGGTCAAGCGTGCGTTGGTTAAAGTTATTTGCCGTTCGTCACGGATATGCGAGAGCTGTAAAAAGTCCTTCGATGTTTGCTTACGGTCAAGCGTGCGTTGGTTAAAGTTATTTACCGTTCGTCACGGATATGTGAGAGCTGTAAAAAGTCCTTCGATGTTTGCTTGCGGTCAAGCGTGCGTTGGTTAAAGTTATTTGCCGTTCGTCACGGATATCTGAGAGCTGTAAAAAGTCCTTCGATGTTTGCTTGCGGTCAAGCGTGCGTTGGTTAAAGTTATTAGCCGTTCGTCACGGATATGTGAGAGCTGTAAAAAGTCCTTCGATGTTTGCTTGCGGTCAAGCGTCCCTTCATCAAAGTTAGTAGCCATTCGTCATGATCCCTCAAATCATGATGCCGCCACCGGGTATTATGCAGACCAGCAAGCCCCACTTGATGGCCAGGCCATCGAACGGATGCCACCCGTCTACCGGGATGCATCGCCTATGGCCGCGAGCAAGTTCGCAACCAAACCGGCGAGCGCATTGATGCTGGTTGCGGCTGGTTCGTGCCGCCAGGAGACGGCCAAATCCAGCGTCATTCCTGTGCCCGCACCGTTCAGATCGATTAAAACCGGAAGGCGATTTATAAATTATTCATACAATTGACAAACTTTTACTTGATTTTAACGCAAAAACACATTATCAAAAGTATATGTTATAATTACCCGCTATTAATTAATTTATGTATTCACTGTACAGAAACAAAAGGAGATGTTTTATGAATATTGGAAGTTACCGTTATTTTCACGGCATAGTCATGGTTGTTCTAGGGACACTGCTATGTAGTCCTTTGACCGCGGGAGAAGTTGCTGTTAAGCGAACACCCGTGCAACCACTGGTTGCAAATGACATCAATCCAAGCCCCACAACTGTTGAAGTTATTTTAACCGCAACAGAGCACGGCTATGACTTCGGTTCCGGCCAGGAGACAATGGTCTACACTTACAATGGCAGCATTCCCGGCCCGACCATCGTAGCCAACCTTGGCGACACTTTGATTGTGCACTTCACCAACAATCTGCCGGAAGCAACAACAATCCATTGGCACGGTTCCGAACTGCCTGCAGCAATGGATGGCAGCCATATTGCGCAAAACCCAATTCCACCCGGTGGCACATTTCGCTATGAGTTTAAGCTCCTGCGGGCCACACTCTCATGGTTTCATCCCCATATTCGTACTCACGTTCAAGTAGAGAAAGGCCTTTACGGCATGCTGCTGGTGCACGACCCTGACCAGAATGCAAGTCTCGGCCTGCCTGAAAATGAACATGTGCTGGTATTAGACGATATTCTTCTGGATGACGCAGCGCAAGTAGCCGAAGCTTTTCCGGCTGACCCACTTGAAAACACCCTGACTCAGGTAAATGGCAGGGAAGGAAACAGTTTGCTGGTCAATGGTAAGACTGCCTTTGCAGACACCATTGCCAACGGCGTTCCCCACAGGCTGAGGATCGCCAATGTAGCAAATGCCCGGTTTATGCGTGTATCCATTCGTGGCCATCGTATGTGGCGTATTGGTGGAGATGGTGGCTTGCTTGAAACCCCTATCGAAATCCAGCCCGTCGAACAGGTCGCAGACCCGGAGAACCCGGACAATATGATCTCGGATCCGGATATCACCAAAGGCCTGTTGCTGTCACCGGCAGAACGCGCTGATATTGTTTTCACGCCAATGGTTAACGATTCTATCGTGATTGAATGGCATGACATTGCGCGTGGACGACATTCGGCGTCCTACGACTCAACCGGCGCCATCGCTCTCGGGCACGATCATCACGACGGCCACCATCCACCACAAACGCTGGCTGTATTGTATTTGGATGGAACCTCAGATTCAGAATACATCCCACCCACTTCTTTGCGCAGCATTAACAAAATCAGTGCCGATGGCGCAGCCAAAATACCGGTTATGTTTGGTCACTCATTGCCGGACTCTGCAGGCAACGTGACATTTTTTGCGCAAATGAAAGATGGAAAACCACTTCCCATGGATAAAGTAACTCCCGAGGACGCACCCAAAGTGAATATCGGTGATGTAAGAATTTGGGAAGTAAACAACATGACCGGCGGCATGCACAATTTTCACTCACACGGATTTCATTTTCAACTCATCGAAACCGAGTATTTGGACATGGATAATCCGGCAAGCAATCGTGTGGTTCCGGCAGAATACCTTGAAGACAAAGACACGATTCTACTTTTTGCCAGACCTGGCGCCAAAGGACGCAGCCGCACCATCACCCGCCTGGCTGTCTGGTTTGATGATGCCGGCCGTGAAGCTCAAATCGTGGCAGAGGGTAAGGAGCCAACGGCGTCCAGTTCAGGCGGCTGGTTGTTTCACTGCCATATTCTTGAACATGCCGCAAGAGGCATGATGAGTTTTCTGCAAGTAATAGACAACGAAACATTTGTTGAGGGAGGGTTGGCCTCGGTGCCCGAGACTTATTACCTTCAACAAAATTATCCAAATCCATTCAATCCCGAGACCAAAATCCGCTTCGAATTGCCTCAAGGTAACCGTGTGTTAGTTAAGGTATATAATATACTTGGCGCGGAAGTAGGCACATTGCTTGACGAGCAATTAGACGCAGGCATTCATGAAGTGAGCTGGGATGGCAAAGATACCAACGGCATTGCCATGGCTTCAGGGCTTTATTTTTACCAGCTACGTGTCGGCGAAGTATCGCAAGTTCGAAAAATGAGCCTTGTCCGCTAGGGCTTTCCGAATAATCAACAACTTGGCCTTGATGTTCTGCAAAGGCGGCGTGTCTATTTGCCGCCGCCCTTGCAGGACGACCGGCCTTGCAAGGCGACATTTTTGTTGACAATGAGCGCAATGCAGGTGGCTCTTTAGGGATATGTTTTTTCTTGGGTGGTCAGATGTTATGCAAAACAAGATAAACGATTCCACATTTCTGGTCAAAAAGCCCGGATTCACCACAACAGTTCTGCCGAATGGCAACTGGGTATTCTTTGACGAGGAAAACAACAAAGTGGTGGTAATGAGTGCAACCGCAGGCATTTTCTGGGAATTATGTTCCGGCGTGCCGGATCTTGGGGAACTCACAAAACAGATTGCCGCGCTTTATCCAGACGTCAAGGCCACAACAATCCGCAAAGATGTGCAGAACATAATACCGCAGCTCTTCCAAAATGACTTGTTGACAATGAAATAAGTATTTCGTACTGTGCCATTGACCTTAAAAGGAGGAAGTTATGTCGAAAAGCGAAAGCGTGAACAAAAACAACGCCAGTGAACATAGTTCCAGACGCGAGTTTATTCAACGAACGCTCAAGATGACTACCGGCGCCTATGTCAGCATGAACATCCTTGAGCAATTTGCCGGCCCTGAAATGGGAAAAGGTGGTATGCCACTATACGCTGCCAGTGGGCGCGTCATCCATGGCACTGGCGACGATGGCCATGCGCGGGATCATGATTTGAAAGACCGGCCCCAACGTGACCATTAGATACAGAAAACCCATGGCAACCTGTGGAACCAAGTACTCGCGAACACCACACAGGCCGTCAATGGTGAAGAAAAGCCACTGTCTCTAGTTTCTGTTTTACCGTCTCCGCTCTTGTTCTCCGAAGAAATAGTTGGTTTATATTGTGTTGACAGCGTCAATTTTGGCGTTTGCTGGCGTGGTGACAATAAGACCCAGGGCGAATATATTAAACAGTGGTTCGACCACGTTTTCCGACACATTGCCGTTGCGTCTTCCCAAGTTGCTCAACTTGAGTCGCGCCTGGGCGCTTTAAAATTTTCAGCAGAACCTGCCTTAAGTTGGTCGGTAGCAGGTGGCACAGTTATGCTTGAAACTGCAAATGCGCTCCCGATTTTTTGTCTGGTCACAACCGATCTCACTGATGACACGCTTCTCGCAAACACCCTGCAAGATACGGAAATCACGATAACCAACTATATGACTTCGCAGATGAAAAGCAGGCTCTGGATTCATGGTGCATGCCTCTGTAAAGACAATCGTCTTGTCATGCTGGTTGCGCCGTCCGGTTTTGGTAAAACGACTCTCAGTCTTGCCCTCCTCAACCACGGCTTCACACTTCTGACCGATGACATTATTATCATTAACTGTGAAGACGAGGTGGTCCTGCCCTACCCAAGATGCCCGAAAATAAGAAAAAACGCGGTTCGATTGCTTGCGACTGTTGGTGTAAACCTTGAAGAGATAGCAGAATTGATCAGGCAATTCGTAATTCTGCCATCACGACTTGTTCAGTGTGAACCCATGAAGATACCGAAGACAAAATTAACGACTTTCTTTTTATGCCAAAATAATGCGCACAACAGGACAGGCTCGGAACCAGTGGCATACTCAAACGCTATCATCGAGCTTGCAAAACTGTCAAACCTGCTTTACCAGGAACCTGCCCTGGAGACCTTCGACAGGCTTTTTTCGCAATCTGAATTTTACCGACTCACGATTAGGGATCTAGGTGAAAATATTCACCAAATCATTGGCATTGCCGATTAATATTGCTGCAGATCATGATACTTGATTCTTGTCTGTCTCCGGAACAACAACTTCTTATCTTATGTGCACGCACAACGCCTTCCGCACTCATTATTGAGCAAATACAAGCACGCGCGCAAGGCAAAGTCGATTGGCACTATTTTACAGAGCTGGCGCTTCAGCACGGCGTCATGCCTTTGACCTATTGGAACTTGAAGCTCTATTGCCGGGAACAAATTCCGGCGAACAGCTACGCCCGGTTATCACGTTTTTACTATATGAACTGCTACCACAATTTGATGCTGGCGCAGGAGCTTGTTTCACTCATGCAGTCTCTTAAAGAAACGGGCATCCCGGCCTTGCCGTTTAAGGGGCCTACATTGGCTTTGTCCGTTTACGGGGACCTGTCCTTTCGTCAAATTAACGACCTGGACATCATTGTGCCCCAACAAGATATTCTCAGAGCCAGAGATTTGCTGCTCTCCTCAGGTTATAACACCAAGTTTGTCATCGAAAAAGCACATGAAAAGCTGTTTATTAATGCCAATCACGCTTATAACTTTATACGGCGGGATAATCATCTTATTTGTGAAGTTCATTGGCGAGTCGTGCCGCGCTATTTCAGTTTTCCCTTAAAAGCGGAGACTTTGTTACAGCAGGCCACAACTGTTACTATGGATGGTGTCACTGTCGCGGCGCCGTCTCCTGAACACTTATTGCTCATTTTGTGCGGCCACGCCGCTAAGCATTGCTGGGACCGTCTGTCTCTAGTCTGCGATATTGCCGAGTTGGTTCGAGCCTATCCTATCCTGGACTGGAACTCTGTGCACAGGCAAGCTTCAGCCTGGGGGCTCACTCGCATACTTTTCCTTGGGCTCATGGTTGCACAAGACGTTTTTGGGGTGCCTCTACCTGATGAGATGTTGGAGGCGCAATCTCAGGACAGAGCCGTGCATGGCCTTGTTAACCGTGCACGTAACCGACTCTTTGCACGCAATGCCAAACGTATCACCGAATTCAGCCGTATGTCCTACCATCTGCGCAGCAGGGAGCGGTCGGTTGATCGCTTGCGATACTTATTCCATTTTTGCTGTACACCCAATCTGGAAGATTTGCGCTTCATTCACTTGCCGGGCCGGCTTTCCTTTCTCTACAAATTGGTTCGGCCGGTGAGACTTTTTGCATTGGAACCAATCATGAAACTACTTCCAAATCGCTTGAAACAGGCAATTAAAAATTTTGGGCATTGGCTGGAATGAAGCGCCACCCAGAGATTCCCGGCAGACAAACATGCACAGAGTCGGAACAAGAATCTGTTATTTACGAATCATGGCGTCCTTCTTGGGATGGTCGATGGTGCCACCTCGATCGCCAGTATCGATGAGGCGGCACCATCCAGTTATACTAATCTTACCGCAACAAACTCATCTTCCGTACTTCCACAAAATTTCCAGCCCTTAGCTCGTAAAGGTACATACCGCTGGAAACCTGGTTGCCTTTGCTGTCCTTACTGTCCCAACGTACGCCGTGGTAACCAGCTTCGTAAGACTGGTCAACCAAAGTGCGCACTTCCTGACCGAGCGTGTTGAAAATTCGCAAGACAACATGGCTGGCTTGCGGCAGGGCGAAGCGAATCTCGGTATCAGGATTGAACGGATTCGGGTTGTTCTGGTAAAGCGTAAATTCCTCCGGCAGCAACTCCGACTCTGTTTCATCACCAAGCCAGATAGCCTTAGGCAAACCCTGGCCACGCAGATTCCGACCGTAGAAATCTCGCACAAAAGTTTGTGTGGTGAGAAGATCTGCAAGAACAGGGTCATTGGGATCAGGTCGGAATGGATAATTAGGGTCGACAGTAAGTAGTGTGGAACCATCCGGCGCATGGGCAAACAGCAACGCGCCCGATACCACAACACTTTGTCCCGGAGCAAGGTCGAAAGGACCGGTAGTGAGCAGAGTGCGGACGTCCGCAATAATATCGGTTTCAAATTGATTCGTACCCGCTAGGAAATCGTACTGCACAGCATCTTCATTCGGATCGGGATTGGCCGGTCCACCATTGATAAAGGTGACGCGATTAGCGACTCCTATGTTACCTGGGGTCTCGAGAAAATCGAACCCTACGATACCGGGTTGTTTAGTGAAATTGACTTCTGAGAAATCAGAGTCCCAGGTAATCATCATATCGTTGACAAAGCTCGCCTGGTCATCCCCGGCCGATGGAAGATTGCCGACGTCCGCGTCACACCAGAAGCCAAAATAGGTGTCCTCAATGTCCTCACTTGAAATATTGGCAACCTCCCAGATGAAAATCAGAGCATTCTGTAGTTCCGAATCGTTAAAAGCAAGGCTGCGCTGGCGAATCTCGATGCCAAGCGGTGTAGGTACATCTCGCATAGGCGTACCAGTCACATCATTGTATTCAACAACCAGATTCTGCGCACCGGCAACAATGCTGGCCTTCCCGGAAGGGCTACTGAATTCAGGTGGCCAGTTTTTCTTTTCTTTTGGCAGTTTGCTGTTGAACACCCGAAACAGCTCACCGGTTGTACCCATTTCACTCGGTGCGAATTCGGTATTGTGGCTTGCTTCGGCGACGGTGGCTGTGCCATTGACCAGACCGCCAACCCAAACCCCGGCTGTATAAATGTATTGGTCGCAGGTTTTCTTCGGAAAGAAGGCAAATGCGACTTCACCAGCCCCATAAGCGAGACGGCCGTCTTCAGCAACCATAAGTTTTACCTGGTTGCGATCATGAATGCCCGGTGCATTTGACTCACATGCTGTTCCTCGTGGAACCATGCGGACTGCATCGTAACCCTCGAAATAGACGCCCTCGAAGGTCTCTCCGTCAAGGCGGGCTTGGTAATCGCTGCACTGGAGTCCGGTATCGCCAAAACGAAAGTGCGCAACCATATCGGTATCGCCATCGGAGTCAACATCCTGAAGATGCCCGGTGCCATGAGCCTCAACCGCTTTTGCCGGCCCAAACATCAATGTAGAAGGATCAACCTGCGTGGCATCGAATTCGTTGGTGGTCAGAAGGGCAACAGGAATGACGCCCTTGAGGTTTTCACAGTTGATCGAATTGGGATCGCTGCCCGGCTTGATGTCGATCGTAATCATCTGGCCAACAGTCAGCCTGAAGCTGGTGCCGGTCTCCGGCATTGCATTTACGAGTCCGTCGCCAGCTCCAGGTGCACTTTCGTATTGATGCTGATTCCAATTCATCAGAACCACTCTTGCAATGTGCTGTTCCCCCTCGTAGTTGTAGGAGCCGTTCATGGCATTTTGCACAAACTGCTCATAGCCAGCCTGGCCGGGCGTGCGATCGTCCGGTAAAATAAAATAGAGCCAGTCGGAATAAGGATCGTTTCCAGCTCCTGAAGCCTCGTGATCCAGCTTGAAATCAAATATGTCGTTATCATTCTCATCGTAGAACCACGGAAACATGCGTATATCGTCTGTGGGATCGTTTGCTGTCTTTCCAAGATACCAGAGCTCAAACGGCACGTCCACCAGGTGTGTGAACTCCACAAAGCCTAAAAAGGCTTTACCGCCCGATTCCGTGAATCGAATCTCATAGGCATTGGCGAGGATCACATTGTTAAGTGTCCCATTTCGGGTCCAGCGCCCTACGGCATTCGCGTGGTCTGTGATGTTGTTCGGCCCAGCTACCACAAAATACCAGCCACCACCAGCCTGCATGCCGTTGGCCAATCCGAGAACCGTTTGCGTACCCTGACTCACATCCCGATACCAGTCCGCTGAGTAGGCTCCGTGGTTACTTGGTGGTGTGGTGATGTCAAAACCCACAACATCTGTGATGGGCCCATTCCCATTGGAGATCATCTCAAATGATTTAAAAACGATAGGTGATTGTGAGTAGGAAGTTACTGTAAGGCCCAATGAAAAAAGAAAAATCAGGCCTGGAGCTAAGAATAATGAACGTTTTCCCATGGTAAAATCCTCCAAGGTTTAGCATCGAGAAAAACAAAGCTGAGGCCTGTTTGGCCCAGCAAAATCATCATTATTAAGTATTGGCTTGGTCACCAGGTGAGTCTTTTCACAAGACCCTGTTTTTGGTACGCCATAACCGTGCCAGCTAAACTGAGGTCGAGAATGAACGTCTTTATATGATTTTTTCCCAGGATCGATAAAAAGGGAGAATAGATTCGCAGATATGGAACGGAAGAAGCGCTTGGGAGACGCACGTAAACAAAAATGTGCTGTGGTTTTATTTTGGACCTTGGGTAGATTCACCTGCGGTGGATTCTAATGACTATTTATTATCCGCAAGCCTTGCAGGCTGGCGGCGCACGCCACCATTTTTTACTCCCATCCGCCAAAACTATGTTCATGGAGAAGCTCCACTCTTCAAAATAATACCCAATACCCTATCGCTATTGAAAAACAAAAAAGCCGTAAGAACAAGGAAAGTCCACGTTTGTGGAAATATGCGGGTTGTGCGGTTCTCATGCTATGCATTGGGTGGACCCCTGCGTGAGGTAAACCAGCAATCTTCATTTACGGAAAGTGCAAGTATTTACTCGTAACGAAGAAGTAACTCCTTTACGATATTGGAAAACAACCATGGGTTCACAACAACTTTTGATTCTATTTTTTGTAACTCTCACAGCCGCTATTGCCCTTGTTGTTGGAATTTTTCTCTTTGAATCTTCCGACAAACAAGCTAACAGAGATGCAATTATGTCGGAATTGAGCCAACTCATTTTCTCGGCACGGGCATATTATAAAAAATCCACCATGCTTGGAGGAGGCGGCGGAAATTACCGCACCTTTAAGATGCCGGACGCCTTCAGAAATAGCACCACGTGCACGATTGAGCGTATAAAAAAGAATCATGCAAAGTCTCATATTCACTTTTTGGCAACGGGCAATGCCAAAGGTGTGGACGGCGTCAATTCCATAAGCATTGAAGTGGCGGCTTATGCCAGCGGCATCAAGTTTTTTCAGCTCAATTAAGAGTGCACATTGAACATTTAAACCTTTTCTAAATAGAGCCCATCAGGTCGTTTTATCCGACATGCCTCTCTTTCGTTCAGTTTAATAAGTTGTTACGTGCAAAAATACGGATTCAACGGTCATGGTGCGACCCGCCGGGCAGCGACTTCCGGGTGCTGAAGTCAGACTTAACGCTGCAACGTCTTGCTCAGCCAACTTATGATACTACTCTCAACCTCTGGCGCATCTTTGAAAATTACCACCCCATGCGCCTCTGACTTATCGATAATTTTAAGCTGACGCGGTTCATCCGTTTGCTCGTAAAGTTCTTTTGCCCAGTCTGCCCGGGCTCCGTTTGACTCCAGAGATGAAACAAAGAAGATGGATTTCATGGCCAGATCTTCGCGATTTTTGACGCCGGCCAGATTGTACACTGCACTTGTTTTACCGGAAATCGCCACCGCAGTCTTGATCCCGTAATCTTGTATACCAGAAGCGACGCACGCGAGGTTTGCCCCGATCGACGCACCGACAATCGCGATTCGTTTTTTATCCACGAAGTCGAGAGACCTCAACTTTCTAAGCACTGCCTGCAAATCAAGGGGCGCCTGGCCGGGATCGTTGAACAGGCGATAGATGCGTTTGACGCTATCTGACTTGCCATGACCGCGTACGTCATATGCGAGAGTTACATAGTTCCGTTCAAGCAGTTTCCGGCTAAAGCTGTTCCATTCACTCCGGTCCGAGCCTCCCTGATGAATCAGGATCACCGTCGGTAGCATTAAACCGGCTTGGTCAAAGTAGCGCTGATTTTCACCCCATCAACGGTTTTTATAACAAGCTCAGATTTTTTTACTCCGAAAGAAAGAAGCTGACTGTTAAGCACTGACAGGAGGAATGCAAGGCAGTAGTGGATTATTTGATTGCTGTTTTTCATTTTATCCTCGGTTTAAAGTGTATGCTTTCTTTTACTGGCAAAACCCCATGTCCCGGGGCACTATAAATTCTCTATAATAATTCCTTGATTATTTCTTCAGATGACAATTGAACATCCATTTTATATCGAATTTATCCGTAAACATTCCGAAACGTGATCCCCAAAACGTGTCTTGCAATGGCATGGTTACCCTGCCGCCGGCTGACAGCTTGTTGAAAACGGCACCCATTTCATCCATATCGTCCATATTGATGGAGAGGGTGATGTTACTGCCTGCCTGAACCTCTCCCATGCTGTCTGAGGCCATAATAATGCCGTCATCAACGCGTAATGTCATGTGCATGACCTTACCCAAAAGATGCTCGGGAATTTTCTTCCCACCCATTTCTTCGGGGCCGTCTTTGAAGTAATTGACGGACTCAAATTTGCCGCCCAAACATTCCTTATAAAAATTGAGGGCTTCTTCGCAGTTTCCATTGAACATCAGGTAGGGGTTTAATTTCATGTTCACTCCTTAAGTAAAATGTGCATTTGGCCATTCGCTTTTGACCCTTGGCTCCCAAACTTTCTGTTTTCTCAATTCTGATGGCAAGTCCATGTGAAGTTTCTGAATTTTCCAGGCTACAAACCAGTGTGGTGCCGGAATGTAACCCTGAGTCTGCCACATATTGGGGTTGTACAGAAACCTGTCTGAATTAACGAAATCTTTGATAATCTTTGCAACCTTTTTCCTGAGACGCCATTATGTCATTAGATGAAAAAATAAAACCTGATGTCAAAAGTTCTACCGACTGTTGACAAGAAGGACAGCGTTACGCTCACCGACGGACGACTTCTTGTTGCCACGAAAAATCTGATCCCACAGCATTTGGGAAGCGGCTTGATCGCTATCACACTCAGAAGTTCCTTTACACGTTGCATCGAATCGCACAATGTACACGTTTCGTACGAACTGACCTCGCACTTATTCAATGAAACTAAAGGTTGTATTGTGATGTATTTTTGCATTTATTCAGAATTCTGTCGGTAGCAGAACAATCAACTGCTTTTAGACTCATTTTTGGGAGAATAGCCAGATATGGTTGAGATGATTATTAGCGGCTTGGCAATCCTCTTATTGCGAATCGGACAGGACACTTTGTTTCTTGCCAAAGTTGACGCATTCAATCGCAACAACAACTATTATACAATGGGGATTAATTTTATTGAAGCGATTTACGGCATCACAGTCATTAAGATTATACTTGATCTGATGCAGCAGGATCTGACGTATTTAGTGCTATTCGGAGTTGGCTCGATGCTTGGTGGTTGGTTAAGTGTAACGTTAAAGCGTAAACTCGATAACAAACTTCAGGGCCAGAGGAAATATTTCGCCAGAATTTCACTCGAAAATGACATTGATCGTACCGAACTCATAGAAACTCTGAAGCAACACAACTTTCAATTTACTGTTGATATTAAAGAGTACATCAATGGTCGTATGAAGACAATTATCCAGGGTTCTCTGGATAACCGACAAAGAATGTATGAACTCAAGGATATTTTGAGAGGCCGATCCGGTAAACATGTTACTATAATCCGGGCGGATGATGTCTATTTCTTACGTTAGCAGGAATTGTATTTCCAAAAACAGACAAATCATCTGTGATAGCGCAAGGTTGAGAATTGAATGATCGTCGTGAACACAATTGCGGCCACTATGGTGGCTTGTGAATCCACCCTGACAGACCCAATCAATATCAAGGATGTTCTCCTCTCTCAGCTCAGTCTTCTGCCTGGTGACAACTCTCGCAATCGTCTTCAATGCCAAAGGCTTGTTCGCCATTGTGACATTTCCCGCACGAGTGCACCTCATGCATGGTTCCAGCAGGTATACTTGACGATTCACCCGTTGCAATAATAGCGTAGCCCCCGGCATGGCAGGCTGTACAATCCGGTCTCTCCTGTATAAGAACGTGGTTTTCATGACTGAAGGTCACCGGCCCGGGACTATCTTCTCCTGCAGGAAACACGATGTTCTTCGGGAGTTGCAGCTCCTGTTCAAGCGGGTCGACGGAACGGGCAGCATAAAGCGCTGGGGGTTTATTTTGGCCGTTATTGTTGACATGGTTTGCAGCCATTCCGTAAGCAATGATGCCTGTGAGAAGAACTGCCCAAAATGCAAGAACCACATTACCTGAAAAAGCCGGAGAGTAGGTTTTTGCATTCGGCACACCTTTGCCTGGTTCAAACTTTTCAAGGCCAAACACAGGGAAGTGTTTTGCCGCGTATACAAAAATCACAAAACCTAACACCACAATAGCAACTGTGACCGCAATCTCTGTCCATTTGGGAAAATAGGTCTCGGAATTCAGCATGCCGGTAATGCTGACATTCAGTCTGCTCACCACAAATCCGACAATCACGAGAAGTGCGCTGAAAAACAAACCTTCCTCTCTTTCTCGAACCCGGGCGCTGAACAGCAGCACCATTGGCAAAACAACCCCGAGACCAATTTCTCCCCAGAACAGGACCATTTCCCGGCTCATGGTAAATGCCAGGGTAAGATTTCCACGGCCGGCGAGATCTTGAAATTTCAGCACCAGGTATACGGCCAGCACCACCACAATGACACGGGCCAAGCTGACAAGCACCTCGGGCTCCAGCTTCTTGTTAAAAGCGCGTTGGCTGAGAAAAGACTCGAAAATGACCATGGCGAGTCCCGCGGCAATTGCCGAAATGAAGAAAAACACAGGCAAGAGAGGAGAGTACCAAAGGCCGTGCAATTTATCCGGGACCAAAACGTAGAGCGTTCCCAAAGAAGATTGATGTAAGGTGGACAGCAGCACGCCGAGAATAACCAGAGGAATAAAAAGTGACCGGACCAATCGCAGTGTTTTTTTCAGCTTGAACTTTTCCAGAACAATCGGACTAAACTCAAGTGCCAGGACAATCGTGTAAAGCGTTACGCACCAGGCCACTTCGAACATCACAGAGTGTGGATTCCACATAATCAGCGGATGCCAGATGCGGTGAGGTCGGCCTAAATCAAACAACAGCGCCACAATGACCAGCGAATAGCCCAGGAAGGCTGTCAGAATGACGGGGCGGCTTATAACCTTAAATTTTTCAAGATTAAAAATATGAACGGTGGCGGCGATCACAAACCCGCCTGCGGCCAGACCAACGCCAACCAGCACATCAAAGCCAATCCAAATACCCCACGGGAATTCATCTGTGAGGTTGGTCGCACCCCCCAGGCCTTGCGTAAACCGCACGAACGTCGCATAGATGCCGAGTACAAAGGCAATGCCGGCCACTACTTTCCAGAAACTCAACTTCGTATTTTGCAGATTCATGGCATTCACTTACTTTATTATGTTTACCAAAATCAGGCAGCCGCCTCAAATGGCCTCCTCTTCATGCCGGGACGCACCAAAAGCCTCGTCCTCGCTCAATTCGCCATTGCGTACCTTTTCAAGGGTGATACGGCGGTTTATAATCCACCAGATACCGAACATTAGAACGCCGCCCACACCGACTACATTGGGTATCTTGCGGAGGATTTCCCACGTTAATTTCGGGTAAGCCCCGTTCTTACTGGCTGTCTTGAAACCCAGCTCGGAAAATGGAACGTCTGACAGATAGAGTACTGAGGTGCCACCGGCTTCCTGAACACCGTAGATATGATCGACGTAACCTCCGGGATTGTCCGCTATTCTCTGCCGGGCGATTGCAATCAGCTTTTCCCGGTTCCCGAAAATGGTTGCCTGCGCCGGACAAACTTCTGTGCAGGCAGGCTGCTCGCCCCTGGCGATTCGCTTATCATAACACATGATGCATTTTTGCACCCGCGGCTGCACGGAGTCCCACTCATACTTGGGTATCTCAAAAGGGCAAGCCATAATGCAGTAGCGGCAGCCGATACAGCGATCCTCCTGGTAAATGACCGGGCCGGTCTCAGTCTTTTCCAGAGCTGCGACCGGGCAGGCCGAAACACAAGTTGGCTCAAGGCAGTGCATGCACTGACGTCGTATACTTACGCCGCGCCGCTGCTCAACAAAAGTCCATGTGTTGGCGGCCAACTTTTTAGCGCCATCATCTGCAGGCAAGCCGTTTATCTCCTTACAAGCCCACGCGCATGCCTGACAGCCGACGCACTTCGTTAAGTCCGTTAATATTCCGAAACTCATGACATGCTCCTACTTAGCGTGAATAGGGCAATAGCCCACCGCACAAATCATCAGGCGTGCAAAAAAGATTTGGAAAAAGCCTCCCAGTATTTCACCTCTTCCGATACCGGCTCGCCCTGACCGTTTCCTTCTTCCCTCTCTGCACTTTTCAGCCCTTCTACCATCTCGTTGAATCTGTCATATTCTTCCCGGTACCAGGAAACCGCATCCGCGCCAACTTTCAAATGCTGCAAGTCGCGCGTCAGATTGGTCGCCTCAATGCAACAGATCCAGCCGATTTCATAGGGCTTGATCTTCAAGATGTCGATGGTGCCGGTCAACTCATAGTTTACGGCAGTAACCCGCCCGCTTACAGGTGACGGGAAAGTCAAAGTCTGCCCGTTACCTTTTATGGAAAACAGACTCTCACCGCGGTTTACTTTGCTGTCTTTCCTGGGCAGAATAATTTCGCTGATCTCGCCAACTAGTTTCTGGGTAAAATCGTCCAGTCCGATTCTGACGACGCCGGTCATTTCCACGCTTAGCCACTCGTGTTCCGGCGATATGAAAAGACCTGCCGGAACATTGAAGACATGCGTCGACTCCTCAGCAGTGGCAGTTGGAGTCACCAGATGAATCTTCGGGCGGATTTGTCGTTCAATCCGATCCTGCCGCCGAATTAACGATTTGTCGATAAAAGTGACAAGCTCGTCGGCAGTAAATGGTTTTTGAACATAATCGAGCGCACCATATTTCATCGCATCCACAGCAGACTCGATTGTGGCGTAACCCGTAATCATGATAACGTCAATATCAGGCCGCAGATGTTTAACCGCCTTGGTCACATCCAGTCCATCCATCCCGGGCATTTTGAGATCGGTAAACACAAAGTCATAGTCCAGTTTTTTCACCAGACCGAGCGCTTCCTTCCCGGTTTCCACGGTGTCCACAGAGTAGCCGGCTAAAACAAGAATTTTACGAAAGGTATCAAGTATGATGGCCTCATCATCGACGGCTAGAATTCTGGCATTGGGCGCGTTTACCTCCACTCGCTTCAGGCTTTTGGCCTCATCCGTGTATTCCAGCTTCAGGCCAATATCAAGCGCTTCCTCTCTCTGTAATCTAACGCCTCTTTCGTGCCATCTCCGCGTAGCATAGCGGACCAGAACATCCGCCGTGATGAATGCAACAAACATAAACACAACCATTAATGCTACCATGGTGTACCTCCGACTATTTTAGTAATGCCAAGAGCAAATGGCTATCAGCACCTTGCGAAACCTGTGAGATGCTGCAATTCACTTTTAAGCTGAGTGGGCGCCATTCGCACGAGCCAGCCCCGATTAAATGGATCAATATCAAGAAGCTTCATGTTCCCCGGTAATTGAGAATTGATTTCAAGAACGCTGCCTGTCAAGGGCGCTCGAACAATATGTATTTCACCCTCCCGGTTAATAATTTTTGCGCAAGCGTTACCCTGCAAAATCGTGGTTCCCGATTCGGGCAATTCGATCCGGAGGGTTTTCCCCATAAAGTGTGGAAAAGTAACGCCCAGCGTTACCACCGCGAGACCGGAGGGCTGAACGCGGACTTGCACATGCTTACCCAGCCCATAGTATTCAATGTTGTTATCAGTTGCTTCAAAGTGGCTTTCACTGGTTTTTCCTGCCGCCTGGAATCGTAACGCTCTTTGAACTGAGCCAAGCAATTCACCCGTTTCGAATGGCTTGGCGACAAAATCAAACACGCCGGTTTTGAAACATGTGATGGCGCTCTCGAGTGTTGCATAACCCGTCACAACTACGATTGGCAGTTCAGGCCTTAACCGGCGTAACTCGGTAACCAAATCGAATCCAGAGTGGTCAGGCAGCATGAGGTCGGCCAGGACCAAGTTGAAACCCTGACTGTCCGCCTTACTTAAACCTTCCGCAACAGTCCCTGCGTGGTCAACACTCAGGCCGGCCGGAACAAGCGTCCTTTGGGCAGATAGAACCACGATGGGCTCATCATCAACGATGAGGATGTCATGTTTAGGAGCCAACTCTTTCGTCCTTCATAAGGTCACTTAAACTATTGTTTCCGGCAGCAGCCGTGACAGGGAGCGATATGAGAAAATTCGTCCCTTTCCCCACCTCACTCTTCACATCTATTTTCCCCCCGTGCTCTTCTATCACCCCCCAGACAACAGCCAAACCAAGCCCGGTTCCCTTCTGCCCTTTGGTGCTGAAAAATGGATCAAATATCTTGTCGAAATGCTTTTTATCGATTCCAGAACCCGTGTCTGACACACTTATCCTGACAGCCGGCTGACCGTCTCCGCCTTCGTTTTTGGTTTCGATGATAATCTGACCTGCTGTTTTGCCGATAGCATCTATCGCGTTCACCAGCAAGTTTGTGAAAACCTGCTGCATGCTGCCGGAGTCTACATAAACCGCCGGCAAATCAGGACTCAGCTTCTTCACCACATCAATGCCTTTGATGGCAAACTGGTTCTGAAGAATCGCCAGGGTGTTTAAGATCACTTCGTTGATCTGCAGGTTGTGCTTCTTCTGAGGCGCCTGTCTGGAAAAATCAAGCAGCCCTTTCACAATGTCGCGACACCGCTTGGTTTCGCGCACGATAACCTCCAGGTCCTCTTTTGATTCCCCGTCACCCTCGAGCCTTTTCAAGAGGAAACTGCTGTAGGCCAGGACACCGGTAAGTGGATTGTTTATCTCATGCGCAACGCCGGCTGCCAGGCGTCCCAACGAAGCCAGCTTCTCGGAGTGATAAAGTTGGCGCTGCGCATCGGCCAACCTCGCGGTCATTTTGTTGAATGAATCGCCCAGGTAAGCCAACTCGCCGTCTTTGATTTTACCGATCTTGTAATCCAGTCTGCCTATTGCAACCATGTTTATGCCCTGAACCAGTTGACTCACAGGTTTGCCGACCAGACTTTGCACCAGCCACCAAATCAGCAGACTGGTTGCAGCGATGGCACTGATGGTAAGGAGCACCATTTTAAATTCATTCGCCGCAATTTGATTTTCCACTTCCGCCAAACTCATGGTGACATCAAGGACGCCAAGCACTTTTTTATCTTTGGCATGGGCATGACAATCGGCCTGCCAGCAACCTGCTTCATTGTAAATTGGGTTTATGATGCCAAGGCTCTTGCTGCCGTTTCCCGACGGCTCAAAAACGCGGGTGCGTTCGGTAATTGTGAGTTTTTCGAGCACCTCGTCGGCGCGATGACAGGCATAACACGATTCGGCTTCTTTATCCAGAAGCTGGCCAATCTCGCCTTTGTCGGATGAATAAATTATTTTGCCTTCTTTGTTGAATATGCGGACCTTCTCAATGCCCTTCTGCTCGCCGATGCTGTCGATAATTCGATGCACACCTTCGCGTTGATTCAGTAGCATATCGTATTTTGTGCTGCCCTTGATAGTTTCGCTCAACCGGTCGGCATTGTACTCCACCTGGTTTATCAGAGCCTGATGCTGGGATGTGATAATTATGTAGGAGAAAATGGCTATGGTGGCCACAGTTACGCTGGAAACCGCCAGCATAAGTTTCAAACCGATGTTCTTTCGCATTCTAACCACCCTTAACAAAACAAGTCACAACCGAACAGACAAACTTCGTACCAAACAGCCCAGCATTTTCTGAGGATCGATTTAGCCTAAACCATTGTTTATTAAAACGAGAAATTATCCGTTGGTTGCCTGGAGGGCAAGAAATATCTTATTCCTAAGAATCTTTATTTGTAGAGAGTTATTTTTTGGAAAATTTGGGCTGAACCAAAGCATACCAGATTAACACTTAACCGCCGGGGAGAATCATCAATGGTGCGGCAATGCCACGGGCCAAGCCACGTGGCACACCGCCTCCTATTCATTTCTTGTCAGAGGCACCCGCCGATGGAGGTGGGAGAGGCATGTATGAGTCCGACTATTTCTCCCTACATTAGTTGCCACTCAACACAACCCTGTAATTAAAAAGTACTATCGAAACATGGTTGACAAGCAGGGCAAATGCAAGCGGGTTGTACTCAGCGCAGCTACCAGAAAAATACTCTGTATTATCAACTCCATAATAAAAGACCATCACTATTGGCAGCCCAAATGCCCGGAAACGGCTTGATTTTCAAGACAGTCGCTACGGGAATAGCGCACAAAATTGAAATGACTTGCATTCACTCAAATCCCGGAGGCTACAGCAAATTCTCAGATGAACCGATTTTGTTTATTTGAGCGGATTAGCTTTTTGCACAGCTGTTATAGTATCCAGCAATTTAGGATTTTCCACGAACATTCTATACTGCATCATCCTTAAAACAGTCACAAAATCTTTCCACTCCGACATGAAGGACTCCGGGCCTGTTATTATTTCTTTCGCCTCTTCAATGCTGCAATTGATATATTCTGAAAAACTTTTTGAGACCAATTCTTGTTCCAAGGATTCAATAATTTTCTTGAACTCGTTTTCATCAAGCCAAACACCCCGGCAGGAGGGACAATAGTCAACTTCTACGGCAGTGGCTCCGTAGTCAATCGTCTGGTTCTGAGTTTTACAGACCGGACAGTTGATACCGGAGGTCTTTGCTTTGAATCTGTCTTCATGTTTCCAGATTTCAAAATCCATCCAATTAAGATCAGAATCTGTTATGTCTTTAGCCTGCCGCAACTCGTCCTTGTCAAACCAAACACCATTACACTGTTCACATTCATCGACTTCTACAGGTCCAATAACTTTTGGCGTAAGTTGAATTTTACATCTTGGGCAAGATTTCATCCTTTATCCTCCTTGTGATATGATTTTGTTGTTTTGTTTAATCCATTAAATCTGACGATTGAGTTCCCCTGCTACGCTCGCAGGAGATTTACACACCCTTGCCATTTTACCATGAAATCCCCTGCGAAACCAATGAATAAGGAATTTCATTCCATGCAACAATTGTATGGGTGGTGAAATAAATGCCATTGTCATCACCTATTCTGTATCGGCCCCTATTTTCGATTTCAACATCTGCTACTCATCATTGTTCAGGCTTCATTTTCGGGACACAGTCCCTGACTTATGGGTGCGTCGGCGCTGACCGGGTGAGCAGTGCCAGTTGGTTACACCCCCCCGCCGAGCGTAACGATTCACCAATGCGAAGCAGCTATTCCCGGGGAACTGAGCGCCTGGCCAGAAGTCGAAACTGCCGGAAATGGTGGTGAAAGTGCACACCGTGCGCACGGCTCCAGGAGCCAGGTGTAAGCGGCCCCAGAATCGTATGAATCGCCTGGCACTCAGGCATTTCCTCGAGCCTCTTTACGAAGCGGTCGAGAGCCGAAATGAGCAGTTCCCTCTCAACTGCAAAGACCTCGTCGGCCGGCGGTAGCCAGTATGCCGGCAATCGAGTCCTCGAAGGCGGCCATACTGTGAAAACATGGAAGAACAACAGCCAGATAATCTTCCGGAGAATCGGGATACTGCGGTCGGAGACTTCGACCTCGCCCAACGATATCTCCAGCGCCCGTCGCAGATGACGCATCATGGTTTTGGCGTCCAACCGGCCCCACCTGGGCTTCGACTCCGGCGTCAACAGGCTGATACGGTTTTTGAAATAGGCAAGATGCTCCGAAGTCAGTGTCCTCATAGTAAGCTCTCAGCTTTGATGCCGTACTGCCATGCAGGCGACGAACAAAGTGGCCGGAGCCAATACCCGATTGTCTTCGAAACAGAACCAGGTACTGCCGTGGCAATGGCGAAAAAGGTTATTCCTGTCTTGAGACGCATATCGTTCGCTTTCTCCTTTGGCTGCATATCACTACGCTCGCAGGGGATTTATTCCCGCTTGCCACTTTAGCATGAAATCCCCTGCGCTCTGCCCTGAGCGCTGTCGAAGCGCAACCAATGAATATGGGAAGGCAGAAGAGGGCCGCATATTTCAACTACTTTTTAACATAATGTCTACGCAACTAACCTCCTCTATTAGTTGCTTGATCCCAGAACTGTACGGCCTGACCCTCTTTACCGGTATCAGGTCTTTGCGAATCTTCTGCTCGCCCTGGGTTTCCACCCGGGGCGTTCAATAAATTCGGGCTTCTGCCCCCATCAGTCCTGAAAAAGTGTCTCCTTGAATATTTTTGCACCGTTTTCTTCATCGCTTAACCATGTCCAGGCGCACTGCTACACTCAACTTCGTGGGGCGGAAGCCCTTTCTAATTGCGCCCTGGGAGGAATCGCAGGGCGAGCGAAACTAGAACGTTAGTTAGGAACCGCATTATGTTCTTCTTAGATAAAAGGCTGCTTGATCTCCTTTTCCCTCTTCGTTAAGTCGTCTGGCTTTTTCGGTGAATTTCAATATATCCTGCTCGTTAAATATCGAATCGTCTATATTGGTTTTGAATGACCGAGGATGAAATAGAGGAATATCTTCCACATATTGTTCACTGCCAAGGAACTGAAACTCTGTCGAATCATATACAATGTTTTCAATAACGAAATTTGTTCTTTTTGCTAAATGTTCAATACTTTCTACTGAGTGTAAAAATAGATGACGAGGAGCATCCAACTGCACCCAATTGGTTGTATATTTTTGCCAGGCATAAGAAGATACTATCGGAATTCTAATAAGGAGATAGCTGTGGGGTCTTAATATCTCATGCAAAGACTCCAATACATCGGTCGGATTTGACATATGTTCGAAAGAATGATTCAAGATTATGAAATCAAATTGTTGGTTTAAATCCCAAACCTCTTTTTTTAGAACCCTTACTCCGCATGGATATGAAATATCTTCTTCGATATATGGGTCGATGCCTGTTAAGCTGTCAAAACCAGCACTGTTTAATGATAAGAGCATTTGGCCTTTGCCGCAACCGACATCTAAAATGTCATCACTTACTTTGAGACCTACTTCGCGAGGCCATTGTGGAAGATGTCGATCTCCATAATATTTGAAGATGAGTTTTCCAACGACTGTCTTTTCTCCAAGAAAATATCTTAACCTGAGTTGCTTTAGGTAGCGTTTGAACAGAGAGGGTGTCGATATCATTGAATCAGAGAATGAGTAGTAATTTTCAGGATAATATTTTTCTATATTGGGGGGCATTTGTTTTATTTGAAGGCAACCACAATGGCAGCATTCAAAATATTCAAATTCATCCCCGAAACCAAACATCATCTCACGAACAGTGTATCTTCTATGAGAAGAAACACTGTCACAAATACTGCACTTTAATTGAGCCATCTTTTTGTCAACCCTTTACAAATTACGCTCGTTGGGGACTCACTATGTCAAACGCTCGTGGAGGATTTACACCCGCTTGCCACTTTAGCATGAAAGCCCCTGCGCAACCAATGAATAAGGAATTTCATTCCATGCAACGATTATATGTATGGTGAAATAAATACCACTTTCATTAACAACAACGTCCCATATCCTTGTCGTCTGCTATTCAGTCTTAGCCCGCTCTTTATTTGGGGGGACAGAGTCCCTGTTTTATTGGTGCGTCGGGGATTAGGTTTTGGGGCTCTTTAGTGAGTCGTGTAAATCCCCGACGAGCGTACAAACTGACTTACCGCAGGGTTCGTCTAGGCTAAGCTGGCGCTAACAGCGCGCGGCTTGAGCCGCTTGTTATGTTGCTGGGGTTTCATTTATAACGTTCAGGTTCATATTGGCGCAATACTTCATATCAATTGCTCGTTTAGATTTAACGAAATAAGTAATTTGACCTGTATGGTAAGCAAAATGTTGCGTTACGTTGAGAATGTGTTCCACGCCGGTATGTGTAAAGCCCTGGATGCAGGTCGCTTTTGTGAAATCGTCTTTCTTGAGATTTTCAAGAACGGCCCTTGTACCAGAGATCGTTTCATTTAGTTTGGTTCTTAAGTCTTCAGTTGGCAAGGGGCCTTTTTCATTGAATTCTTCATCTCTAACCCGGACATCTTTGACTTCCCCGATACCGCTAATGATGTACTGCCGGACATTGCCGCACAAGTGTAAGATTAGATTTCCCACACTTACAGTTTGATCGTTTGGACGGAACCAGATTTCATCTTCCGTGAGCTCATCAAGGCATTTGTGGATTCGAGAAGGTGATTCGTCGCAGAGCCGTTTAAGCGTCTCTTTGATAAAACCTTCTTCAATGGTATTTGGATGACTCATTTTTACGTTTCCTTTAGCAACATAGCAAGATGCTCACCTGCGGCAGGGGGCCGAGCAGTGAACGATTTTTCTGCTCGCCCTGGGTTTCCACCCGGGGCGTCCAATAAATTCGGGCTTCTGCCCCCATCAGTCCTGAAAAAGTGTCTCCTTGAATATTTTTGCACCGTTTTCTTCATCGTTTAACCATGTCAGAGCGCTGCTATACTTCCAATGTTCTCGTTTCAGCACCAGTCCTTATTGGTTTTCCAACTCAACTTGGGGCAGAAGCCCTTTCTAATTGTGCTCTGGGAAGAATCCCAGGGCGAGGGCCGAGCGAGTTCATTTAAATGAAAATTTGGGTTCGAGAAGATGACCCAACCTACAAACTGATACTTCATTGCCATTTCCAGCCTGGTTCAAACGACAATTTTCTTTTTTTCATCTGAAATATGAACTCTCAGATTAAGAGATGTGGTTAAGTGGGAACGCTCATTATCAAGATAAATCAACATTCTAACAAAGTCAAATAAAAATCAGTCCGGCTTGCCGGCTAATGCAGCTGTTTTCTTCTGCAAACGGACGAGTGGCCCGATCCAGCCATCGTGTGCCACCCATTTATGTTATTTCACGTCACGGGCACCCGGCGCCTTCACCCTGAGCCAAGTCGAAAGGTGAAGTAAATCACATTTTCCCATAAGTCTCCATGTGGGCGAACACATAAAATCAGTTATTCAATTTCCAATATGGCGTTTTCGCGCAAAAAGGGATTGTTCAGATAACCTGAGCCAAAGGACTCCAGATTTTCACCCATGCTTTGCAGCAACTCCAACGAGGCTTGCGGGTTTTGCGTGAGGAGGAAGGGAATGACCTGATATTTGCCGGTTGCCAACCCGATTTCTGCGGGAAGAAACATCGTATACCGGATAGTGGGTGTCGTGTTGACGATAATGGTCTCGGGCCGCTCAATCGTCACCCAATTGCCGTCCTGATCTTTAAACAGGGTGCGTGAGGTCAGAACTTCACCGGAATTCAGGTTTCTGAAAAGGACGCCGCCGATTTTACCACGATCCGGTTGAGTTAGCGGCAGGGTTACGGAAACCTGCGCCTCGGCGGCTTGCAGTGTAACCTCAACTTGTACAGAATCGGTGTAATCAGACGTCACCACCTCGGGGATAACTTCTGTATATATATTGAAATTTTGTTTTAAAGTAATCGATTTTTTCATTTTGCCGTTCTCATCGAAATCACCTTTTGTGAAGTTAAAACGACCATTTTGAATGAAAACCTCAGCTGTGGCGACTTCGTAGTTGGTGGCGTAAAAATAAAGGGTAAAAAAGCCGATAATGCCTGCCGAATTGGTTGTCTGCGGCAATGTTAGGGAAAATTGGCCTTTTTCATTTGTGCGAGTATGGAGGCCTATTGTTTCCAGCCATACGTAAACATTTTGCAGGTTCACCGCCTCGGCCACGTTTATTTGGCCTTGAATACCATTGACAATGTTGCTACTACCGATGGGACTGCCGGTGCATCGCGTGAATACAATTATCAGTAAAAAACTGTGAAGTAGCAGAAGTATTGCTTGAATTGTTCGAGTCATGGTTTGTTGGCTCCCTGTATTTTGTTCATGGTCATTAATAAAATAGCTGGCAGAGCAGTGATATGCTTTTAATCGGTTACGACAAAGTGCCCACCGTGCCCTTTAAAGGGCAGGCACAAATATTCCGTGTCATCAGCTACGTAGAGTGGTGTCCAGCACCACCATTTTCTCAAATATCGATATTAAAACCCGATCATGACCAAACGTAGAACAGTTTATTGAATGGTGTTCGACGCCACCCTTCATGGCTATTCATTATTAGCTCCCGCTTTATTTAACGACAGTTATTGGTAAGTCCGGGATTACGCGAATAACCGAGCCTGGCGCAGCAAATCGTCAACGAGCGCGGAACAGGCTTTACCGGCTGACATCCAGCGCGCAGTCGAGGCAATTGCCTTATTCTGGCACACCGGCGTTGCGACTGAATATGGCACTTGACGAAGTCATCGCCGGGAACATAGGTTTTCTCCTGATCTGGATAGCACCCAAAAATTACAATCCTTCCATTGGTAGTCAAGCAAAAACTGACTAAATGCTACAAAAACCAACTGCATAAGTCCGAAGTAAAGACATTATTAAGAAACCTCATAATACCGGCGCGTGATTAGCGACATTTATTTTTCCCTGTTGGCGATTTGCTCTCCTCAGCCGCAATTGCTGTAATCGTTGCAAACTTGGCCTGGTAACCATCTTGATTTGACATATTTTACCGCATGTAATTTGTGTGGATTATACTACATAGACAACTTCAGTTGCCGCTTTCCACTCAAAAAATGCCTTTCTGCTCGCCCGGGGTTTCTACCCGGGGCGTCCAATCAATTCGGGCTTCTGCCCCCATCAGTCCTGAAAAAGTGTCTCCTTGAATATTTTTGCATCGTTTTCTTCATCGTTTAACCATATCAGAGCGCTGCTATACTTCCAATGTTCTCGTTTCAGAACCAGACCGTATTGGTTTTCCAACTCAACTTGGGGCAAAAGCCCTTTCTAATTGCGCCCTGGGAAGAATCCCCGGGCGAGCCGAAGTGCAAAATTTTGTTATGTCTCGCTCGATCTCGAAGATTTGGACTCGTGTTTGGTGATTAAATCACTCCCTGTGATAACCTAATTGCAATTGATAAAATCCCCGATTGAGCTTGCCGGCGTCGATACCAAGCTTCAGCGGCGGTAGCAGATCTCCGCCATCCATCGTGCCAAGGTCAACGAAATGAACCTTAAATGAAAACGTCAGCCCACCACTTTTGGCACGCTGCGTTGCCGCAATATTCCAGGTTCCACCAAAGAACCCACCGAAGCCGTTTTTTTTCCATATGTCTGTGCCACCTAAAAGTGGTGCATCACGCGCAATTTCTGCGAAATCGACCTTATAAAAGCCGAACCCGGCGTCCACGGACAGATTGCGGTTTTCGCTTGGGCGCCACTTGACTGATGGCAACAGATAACCGCCTCCCGCGATAATATTGTTTTTATTTGGGAACAGAGCCAAATCAAAACCCAGTAGAAAATCCCCATTGCCGGTCTGCTTCAACGGCCAATGCACTGCGAACGCTACGTTAAAATGTACCTTATCGAGCTTACCGCGAACGATTGATTGTAAGTCCTCAACATCCGGCCAGCTGCAGAGACCGACGCTTACTTCAAAACGAAAATTCCGTGCGCCAGGATTAGCTGTTGCGAGCGTGTAGGCATCAAGACAGTAAACTGCAACGACAAGCAATGCGGACATCGAGAATTTAAGGGATTTGCGCATGGCAACAAGCTCCTTCAAAACTTGCAAATAACGGGCTGCTCATCTCTCTACACACGGCATCAGCAATCTCCGCCTAACGGTTGAGGTGACGGCGTTTTTTGCCGTGGCCGTACACCTTCTATTTTTTACTGAACTTAATATCTCTTTAGCAAAGGGGTGCTTTATGCGCATTTGCGAATTTCTGCTCACAGGATAATTCTCGCAAGCATTTTCTGGATGAACCTTCTTTTTCACACAACGTTCTTCTTGAATTTCCGGAACAAGAAGATGAAATTAACCACAATAGCTATCAAGGAAAAGCTCGACAACGTAAGAAAATACAGGTCGTCTACGCTACCACTGAAACCAGAGAAAATCCAGGTAGATAAACTATAGACGATTATGAAATATAAGAAGATTGATTGTCGCACGTGATCGTAAATAGTAGAACTCTGTAGCTTTTCGAGGCCTTGCATTAGACGACTAGCAAGCCAAAAGAGGGGTATGCCGGCAATGACAATAATGCCGCTTGTGAGAAAAATGTAGGGCACTTCAAACACACGAATATAATCCGGCAATAAGCCAAAAATTCGGACCATGAGTTCAATAGAGCCCATAGCGATGGTTAGCAAAGGAATAAGAAAAGCTACGTGGATGATAGGCGTGATAATTTTTTTCATTGTTCAAAATCTATTTCTATTCTCTACTTTAGACTGGCATAACACTCCGCTTCACGCGCGGCGGGATTTCAACGCACTTAGCACGCAGAAAAGAAAAGACTTTGAAAAATGCACAAGAGTATCCCAGATCGCCGATGCCCGCCGTCGCCGTGAAAGCGCTAGTTAGGTGCCAATCATCATGATTTTTGATTTTAGCGACCGCCATCTTCGTTGTTTTGCCTCATTGCCATTTGCTCAGAGCTAATAATAAGGTTGCCGGGCATATCTATGTCATACATACGGCAAAATGGCAATGGATAGACTCGACCCGGCGAATCCTTATGGAGAAATAGCTGAACTGCGCATTGGTTGCGGAACGCTACTGTTCCAAACATCAACCTGCAGCTTCCAGGCACCATCGGCCTGTTTTTTCCAGATGCGGACATTTTTGCTTGGTCCTGACTCCACGGGCTCTTGTCCTCCTAATTGATATTTGAAAATGGATGTATTGACCTCATAAGCAATACTGCCACTGCCGTTCAGCACAACTTGCTCCTCCACCAACTCAATACCGGTATAAGCACGCCTGTTCCAGAATTCACTCACAGCTTGCTTACCCACAACCACCTCTTCGTTGGCGGGCAAAATAATCGCATCTTCAGCGTACCGTACAAGAATTTCGTCAGTCCTTGCGCTGTTCACAGCGGCCCTGAACTCTGTGATTACATCACCGACCGCTACCAGATCAACCTTCTCTTCTTGAGAGCCGGTGCAGCCCCAGAGAAAAAAAGAAAAACCCAGCACGAACAAAATACATAACCTTTTAGGTTTCATGACAATCTCCTGTTTTTCGGTTTTCTAATATTGGGACCATTAAAAAAAAACAATAACCAAGTCCTTTCGAAAAAAAATACCTAAATGATAAAATCCCTCCCCGTGAAAAAAGTAAACACCCAAAAACTAGAATAATTTCTTCGATTGGCCTAACCTAAGTTTATTGGACCTAATAAATCCAGGAAACTGGACATCAAATGTCCAATAAACAAATTGACTACTTTTGTTTAACCGTTTGTAAAAAATAGCTATATCTTCTTTTTCCTGCTTAGTGGAGCTGTGTTTATTGGTCGTATTGACCGTCCAATAAACTCAATCCCCCAGCATGGAAGTCACGTGAACACCTGGAGTCGGAAATGTTGGGGAATGAGGTGTGTTCAGCCTCAATATAAAACAACGCATTAACAATGTCAAAAGAAAAAAGGCTGAGGCAATAGGCGGGCTGCCTGGTATACCAAACAAAAGACCAGGTCGCAAGGCAGCGTCTTTCAGATAAACCGTCCAGCTTGCGGCAAATGCAGCTGCTTTCTTCTGCAAACGCGGAATTGCAAACCGCCAATCGCGCGCATAAAAGCAAATAAAAGCCAAGAAAGGTGAGTGACAAGCCCAAAAAGGTGAGTAACAAGCCAAAAGACCTGGCTCTCAGCCTGTTCTCAGGCAGGAAGAGTCACTTTTTTCTCAAGATTATCGGGAAATGGCTGGTAATAAAAGGAACTTACGTAAGTAAATTAAATGGACTCAAAATTTAGGAGTAATTTGTTATGATAAGAGCATTTCTTTTAGCCGTCATGGAAAGAATAATAACAAGATTGAATCAGATGCTCCACGGCGCAGAGGTTACGGGTATTGCCCTGCCCGAGGAAGTGGCCACGGCAATTGCCAATCTGCGTCAGGCAGTGGAAACCAATATATCCGATTATGCCACGGCCAAACGGCAATATAAGGTGTGGGGGGCGTCCCTGAAAAAGATGCAAAGCACGTCGGTTCCGTTTTTGCGGCGGACGCGCGATTTTATCGGTGGAAGTTTATCCAAAGCCGACCGCAGGGCCTTGCGTGAGCAGTATGGTTTGTCAACGATTTATAGCTTTGGCCAGGTACGGCTGTTGGAGATTTTGTCCAATGTCATCGTCGAGTCCGAAGCGCAAACCGACCCGGCCCTGAAATTGCCGGCTGATATGCTCACCAGTGCGCAAACCCAGGCTCAGGCCTTGCAGGAGGCGCTGGATGGCAAGCGTCATGCTTATGCCGAACAAATTAATCTGCGTAAGATTCGTGTGGAGCTTGTGTTGCAATATCGCAGTGTGCGCGACCAGGTTTATGCGCATCTCATGCAGGCCATGCCCGATGGCACCCGCGATGCGCGTCTCGCAGATTTTGGCTTTCGGCCTTCTGATTTACGCCGCCGGCACGAAGCATCGGAAGAGGTGACTGTTGTTTCTGAAACAGCAGTTGAAGAGGCCGTGGTTAAGGAAACCGTGGCAAGTTCTTAGTTCGGCTTGTTGGCTTTAAAAAGGCAAACCCAACCTGCAAACCTGAGGCAGAAGCCCTTTCGAATTGCGCCCTGGGAGGAATCCCGGGGCGAGCGGGCGTACCGCCATCCCAGTTATCGTAGCCGGTTGGCTCGATATTAAACGCTCGTGGGGGATTTGTCACCTCTGTGCATATCCAAATAAATAATCCCCCACGGATAAATGAACAGGGAATTTTATTCCCCGGAACACTACAGCCATGGTAAAATAAATACCGTTTTCATCAACTACTTTATAACGTCC
>JAJDAG010000195.1 GCA_029262005.1 Candidatus Zhuqueibacterota bacterium
TGTGTTACAAAGAAGCGCTAACCCAGTGAGGACGACTGCAAAACTCAAATTTGATGTGGTTATTTCTCCGAGGCCTGAGCGGCTTGATTTCTTAAGGACACTGTTTTGCCGTCACTCTGAGGCGGTAGCGAAGGCTGCGTGGGAAGATTCAATCCGGGAACGCCTTTGGAAGCGCCCTTCCATTTATCATAAAAAGAGGCCCAGTCACCGAAAATAATACCGGAATCCGCTATAATATTTTTATCACTATTGAGCGCTGTGCTTAAATTTTGCAGTGTGTCGATTATGGCCGCATGTTGTTTTCCAGTAGCGGGTGTCGGCTGAAACTCAACCACACGATTATCGACATTGAGGGGGATGCATTGCGCGGTATACAAGCCTTCTTCGCGAAGGTAAATTTTTAAAATAATACTGTCAGTGGAATATTGACTATAGGAGCCAAAGGCATAATTACCAAGACTGTAAGCAATGAGGCGATTCTTGTAAATTTCCAGGCCCTGCAACACATGCGGGTGATGTCCGATTACAAGATCAGCGCCACTATCGATTGCAAGATGGGCAAAATGGATCTGGTATTCTTTAGGGGTCTGGCGCTTTTCAGCACCCCAGTGAAAAGATGCCACGACAAAATCAACAGAATCTTTCCAGGTACTTATCATGGCAGACATAAAATCCGGTTCCGGGTAGGCCGTGCCGCCACTGTCAGCCTTGGCGTAAAATTCAGTCGGGTAAGTCATGGAGTATCCGAAAAAAGCGATTTTCACACCCCGTACACTAACCAGCGCAGGCCGATGTGCAGCCTTGTGATTCATGCCGGCACCGCTGTAGTGAATACCAGCTTCACGCAGTGTATTCAGGGTTGAAAGTAGGCCGGTCAGCCCATAGTCGAGCATGTGATTGTTGGCAAGATTCACTAAATTAATGCCGTTCTTGAGTAGCGCACCCGCGAAACGCGGCGGTACTTTAAAATTGTACTTCTTTTCAAATGGTTCCCCGTTAAGCGTAAACGGCGCTTCCAGGTTGGCGATGGCCACATCAGCAGATTGCAAATACCCCCGGGTAGCCTGAAAAGGATAATCAGCACCTTGCTCCACAAGCAGAGGTGTAACCCAAGACCCCAGCATGAGATCGCCAACTGCGACAATAGATATCTCCTTTTCAATAGGCGATTTTTCTTGCCTCCAGTTCGCCGTGTTCTGTGCAACAAGAGCACTCGACAAGGCTACGCTAAAGCAAAGAAAAAACAAAAAACATATCAACTTCGGGGGTGTTAAAACTCGTATATGCATTGAATGGTATGGGCCAACTCTACTTAAAATTTTCAGTTTTTTTAATTGCGGTGGACTATCTACCTAAGAGAAGAGACATTTTCATTTGACAAAGTCTGCGTTGAACTCATTTATGAGCGCAACGCAGACTCCGCAAATGGGCACAGATTAGTTTAAGTTGCTGAAGCGCCATACACACAATCTAGGCAACTATCTCGGGCTTTTCCTCCTCAGCCGCTTTCTTATGTTTAACATTTTCCATCTCGGTGTTTTTTTCATCGAGCTTCACCTCGAGTACCTTAATTTTTTCCAGCAAATCCTTTACTTCGTTATTGGAAGCAATTTGATTGGTATCTTCCTCAACGATCAAGTGATACACTTTTCCGCCCAGCTCGGCAAAATTCTTCTCAACATTACGCTTTACGTTGATAATATCAACTTTAATCTTGCCCATCTTGGTTAATTCCTCTGTCTTTTCAACAACCGTATCAACGCCCTCACGAATTGTTTTTGCGATATCATCCATCAAAGTAGACATAACCCTTATCCTTTCATTTATAGATTTAATTATTTGAAAATTATTTTTTAATTATACAGGTGAAACCACAAATCTCAAATTAAAACAACCACCATCCTATTTTCTACTCTTTGTTCATCGACCAAGCCAAAGCCCAAAAACAAACATACTCATACTACTTCATTTCAATCGGCTTTGTTTCTCACATTTGCAAATTCGTCATCAGGGTTCCATGCAGGCGACTCATCCGCATTGGCAACGCCAAGGGTAGCCTCAAATACAACCTGCACATGGCGTTGCATATGGTTATAATTCAGCCAGAACAAATTAATGTCATCGGAAGGTTTGTGGTAAAACTTCTCAAATTCCACCATGCCCTCTTTTTTGATTCCAAAACTCGGAAAAACAACAGGAATGCCCTTCAAGGCGAAATTGTAGTGATCGCTTCTGTAAAACACACGCTGCTCCGGCATATCATCCGGATAGATAGTTACGCCTATTTTTTCTGCGGCACTTCTGATATTATTTCCCAAAGTATTTCTATCGATGCCGTAAACAACCATTGCCGTTGTGTCGCCTATCCCGATCATATCAAGATTAAAATTTGCTACAGTCTTCTCAAGTGGATATATCGGATGCTCAACATAATATCGTGAACCCAGCAGTCCTTTTTCTTCCGCCGTAACGGCAAGAAATAGAAGCGACCGGCGTGGCGGTTCCGGCAAAGAGGCAAAAGCCTCCGCCAGTTCAAGCAGACCGGCAACACCAGAGGCATTGTCTGCTGCGCCATTATACAAAGAATCTCCAGCAACCGGGGTACCAAGGCCAATATGATCATAGTGCGCAGTAATAACAATTATTTCAGACTTAAGAATTGGATCGGAGCCCTCCAGAAATCCGGCAACATTGTTATCCGTAAATGCTTCATCGAGGAAATCAATGCTCAGTTCGACTTTTTTCTTCATTGCAAATGATTGAACAGCGCCGTCAGAAGCCTGCTGCGACACATCGGAGAAAGCCTGGTTTTCATCGACAAAAAGAAGTTCAGCTGCGTCAGGCTGGAGAAAAACAGAAGGAAAGTTGTTGCTTTTAGACTTGCTACCTGAATCACGAAGTGTGACCTGCGGTTTAAGCAGGTAACTTTGCAAATCTCCCCACGAAAAACGTGCTAACTGTTCTTCCCGGAAAATGCAAATCGCCGCACCTGCACCTGCTGCACGCGCAACTCGACTTTTGGCCCGGCTGCTGGCATGACGTGTTCGTTTCTTACCATCAAAATATGTCTCATCATCTGACTTGGGTTCGCCGCTGACATAGACAACCGCTTTTCCAGTGACATCAAGGTCGCGATAATCATCATAATCATATTTTTCAGCCTGAATTCCGAAACCAGCAAACAGGCTTTCAAATTCAAGCTTCTCGCCCGAAACATCCGGTTGCCCGGCAATTAGAAAATCTTTTCCATAAACCAGTGGTACCATTTCCCCGTTAATTTCAACCTTCATTTGAGAGGAGGCCTGCACGCGCTTTCTTTTCAGGTGAACAGCCTGAAAAAAAGAACCGTTGTCGCCGCCTGCTGCCAGACCCAATCGTTGAAAATGGGTAGCAATGTAATTGGCCGCGATACGAGCGCCACGACTGCCTGTGTCTCGTCCTTCAAGAAGATCATCGGCGAGGAACTCCAGATGCGCGCGGAGATCCACGGGGCGGATCGTCTGCCTGGCTTTGCTTTTGCTCATCATTTTATCACTTTCAACAACCGGCACCATTTCCGGGCTGACAGGTGGGACATGTGCCGCTTCCAAAACATGGGACGCAAGCTGTGAACTGTTTTCTTGCTGCTGTGGACTATCTTTGCCAAGTTTGCTTTGCAATGCCATGAGCCCGATGCTGCCGGCCAAAACAAAAACGAGAATGAGAGGAAATCGAAAATACATGTGGGTTAAACCTCCAAAATCGAAAGGTAATTAGTTGCTCACAATGAGTTGTCGTACCCTTGAAAAAACAGCGTCAAACATCGGCTCCGTCAACCTGCCGGTAAATGTGTTTTGTTGACTCGGGTGGTAAGATGCAATCAGGTAAATCCTGCCACCGAGCACAGCCTCAGCGCCATGTCCAAAACGAGGCTTTTCCGAAGGCGTTAAGCCCAATTCATAAAACGCCTTCAAAGTAGAATCAAACCCTATCTTGCCCAGCGCAACCACGACTCGCATCGATTGAAAAAGAGCAAATTCTTGCAACAAAAAGGAAGCACAGTTATGTTTTTCCTCAGATGTTGGCTTGTTTTGTGGTGGTGCACAATGTACCGCCGCAGTGATGTAACAATCTCGCAAAGCCAATCCATCTGCGCGCGAAACGGACTCCGCTTGATTGGCAAAACCAAATTTGTGCAAGCTGCGGTAAAGCCAATCGCCACTGCGATCGCCGGTAAACATACGACCGGTCCGGTTTGCTCCGTGCGCGGCTGGTGCAAGCCCGACAATCAGAAGCCTGGCGCGTTCATCCCCAAACCCGGGAATGGGTTTACCCCAGTAATCTTCACCAACGAAGCGTTTGACTTTTTTTTGCGCCACATCCTCACGCCAGGCGACCAGGCGTTTGCAGCGTCTACAGGCGATTACTTCTGCTTGCAAAGCATGCAGGGATTGCGCAACCCGCTCACTCAATCCAGTTTCTCCTTCTGAAATAGTTTCATGATAACTTCAAAACCTTAACCTGAATTTGCATTTACAAATTTAAGACTGAAAAAACGGTTGGCGCGCTGAATAGTTTCAATAGAATTAACAAAGCCTTGCGTTTGCACGGTACCACTTTGCCATCCTTTCAGTAGAAATGCCAAGCCAGTAACAAATGTGCAACGCCGCCATCAACAAATAGGTACAGGCAACGCCACCCTGCAAAAATCGACGTGCTGAAGTTTGTAAGGGCGGTGAAATCAAACCAACCCTGCCAAATCGTTTTAACCTTTTGCCAAATTCAACATCCTCAAACAAAGGCATTGCTCGATAGCCACCGGTACGCAGGTAATTTTCGCGATTGATAAACAGACCGTGATCGCCGTAAACAATTCTGCTTAAACGAAAGCGCACGCGGTTAAGGACTTCCGCTGCCTGCAAAATAGGATGGTCGTTATCAAACTGCAACAAAAATCCACCTGCAAACAAATTTCCATCCTCCACAGTCCGAACTGCAGCCTCGCAGTGCGCCTGACTCAGGCGGCAATCGGCATGGATAAATAAAAGCACATCACCTGAAGCGGCCTGCGCACCTGTGGCCAACTGGCATCCTCTACCGCGTGCACTTTCGATAACTGTAACACGATTCCGGCGACAAATTTGAACGGTGCTGTCTTCAGAGCCGCCATCAACCACAATGCACTCAATGGCAAAACTTAATTCGGCACGCCATCCACGAATATCGTTTAGCAGGATTGGCAAGCACTCAGCTTCATTCAGAGTCGGAATTATGATGCTTAGTTTTAACAAAGCCGGGCGGGGTTCCTAATGCCGGTTCACCTTAGTACCAATTCATTGCAGACATAGGTTAAAGTTAAGATAATCAGTTGAAATGTCAACCAAATAGATCTAAAGTCATGGCATTTTTGTTTGTTTATTTGCCACTATTTTATTATGTTGAACGTTTTCAATGGCATTCGCAACCGAGAGTAAGAGTTAAAACGAGCAACATCAATTTTAAACACAATTGTTCCACGCTCCACCTCTCATATTTCCGGAGGTAATAAATGGCTTCAGTTTCAGATTTTCGTAACGGCCTGGCTATCCGTCATAACGGAGACATTTGGCTTGTCAATGAGTTTCAGCACGTAAAACCGGGCAAAGGCCACGCGTTTATCCGGACAAAGCTGAAACAGTTGAAAACAGGAAAAGTCGTAGAATTTACTTTCCGCCAGCATGACAACATTGAACCTGTCAGATTGGAAACCAAGGAAATGCAGTATCTCTACGATGCCGGTGAAGATATTTGCGTTATGGATGGTGAGACCTACGACCAGATCAATGTCTCAAAAGAACTGATTGGCGATCAGATTAAATTTCTGAAAGAAAGCGCCAACGTCAACGTCTTGTTTCTGGAAGGAAATGTGGTGGATGTAACCTTGCCCATGTTTGTCGAACTGGAAGTTGTAGAAGCATCCCCGGGCGTGAAAGGAGACACTGTCTCCAACCTGCAAAAGCCTGTCACTCTGGAAACAGGCGCTGAGTTACAAGTGCCGCTGTTTATCAAAGAGGGCGAGGTGCTCAAAATCGATACACGTGATGGCCGTTATATTGAAAGGGTAAATCGCTAAAGAAAATCAGGAAGCCGGCGGTAACCCCGGAGTTGCAGAGCAACCGCCGGCCACTGCTTATTTCATTGATGTTATTTTATGCATTTTCTGATGAACAAAGGCTTGATTGAGATTGTTAAGCGCATTAAAATTTGCTGCTTTTTCAAACCATTGTTCCGCCTTTTCCTGTGCTCCCTGCCCGGCATACGCCACAGCCAATCTGTACAAATTGTACGGATTCTGAACATTGGCTTGCAGCAACTCGGCAAGTGCTGTTTCATATTTTTTCTCTAACAAAGCAATTCTGCCGAGCATTTCGTGTACCTGACGAATTTGGAAAACATTACCCAAAGCTTCTGCCTTTTCTTTGTAAGGCGTCAGATGGTTTTTGGCCAAAGCAACATCCCCCTTGCTTTCCGCCACATTGAACAGGTTGAAATGCTGGAACTGTCCGGCCAACTGTTTTTGCTGCTCGGACTGTTGCGAATCATGCACCATTTTTATGGAAGCTTCATATTTGTTCAGCGCTTCGTCGGGTTTCCCAAACTCGATCAAGATGTTAGCCATGGTTACAAGATCCCCTGACATGGCAGCAGTGTCGTTGATTTTTTTAGCCAATTCGAACATTTTCTCCTGCTCTTTCAGCGCTTGTTGCCAATTTCCTTCAAAAATATAAGAGATGGTTCTGGCGAAAAGCGCGGCCCGACGCTGCCCATCGTTTCCGGCCCTCTCGACCATTTCATCGAGATTTTTTCTGGCTGCCATCGGCTCACCTTTTAAATTATAGCACGTGGCTATGCCTGTGAAAGATGGCAAAAATGCCGGATTAATGGCCAGAGCCTTTTTATAATTCTCAATAGACTCATCATACTTACCCATTTTCAATAGCAGCTCTGCGTATGAATCAAGCGGATTCGGATCATTGGGAAGTACCGCAATGTATTGCTTGAAGGCCGTTGCCGCATCTTCAAACTGCCCCATAAAACGGTATGCATATCCAAGTTGATTATAAGGTTGTGAAAAGTCCGGTGCAATTGCAATAGCCCGATTATATTCTTTAATGGCGCTGTCCCAGTCTTGCTGGCCAAAATAGAAGCCGCCGAGCGTATTGAGTGCGCGCTCATCATTGACAAACATAGCTGCCAACTTTTTGTACATTTCCCCTTGTTTTACCGGATTGCCATTTACGCCCGCCTGAAAACCTTGAATTAGCAAACGTTCACCGACAGACGCTTTTTCTGATAATGAAACCGCTTTGTTCAAGTATTTGAAGAAAGCCTTGGCACTGGGTGCAGTTACAGCATATCCAAAATAACCCAGTGCAAAATCAGCATCTTCTTCAATCGCTTGTTTGAAAAAAGGTAACGCTTCGTTGCCACGTAATTTCTCCTGCAGGTCGCGACCCTGCAAATATAAATCCCGCGCTTTTTCAGATTGTGTGGTAATGGGAATCTTCCCATCGCCGGCCTGAGTCAGAACGACTCCGGGCAAGATGGAGCTCAACACACACACAGTTAATAATGATTTAAACCAGTTCATTGTGATCCTCCTTTTAGTTTAAAATATTTACCTGAATACAGAACAAGTACCGGCTTCTGTTAATAAAATTCCGCACATAGTAATGAAAACCATAAACACCAGTCTATTTGAAAATGTTGAACGGGCAACAAACCCGGACATAAAAAAACAAAGACTCTCTTCATAAAGATCATTTTATTTGCATATTCAGGATGCTCTAGTGATTCACTTGCTCCAATTCACAAAGACAAAGTTTCCGGGTTTATTCTGCCACATAAAACGCCGTCCCAGCCAGGGAAATAAAAACATGCGTCCTGACACTGGCCGACTGCGGACCTCAACCCTTCTTTCTTTGCTGGGTTCCCGGGTGAACATGGCAGCCAGACCGTTTCCCTTGACTTTGTTACACTCAAGTCGTAGATTTAACATGTTACCTTTTCAAAGTTTCCCAATCTATCTTTTCCGTACTTGCGATTGGTGGCAAACAATAGTTCCTGTTGCAGGTATTTTGAAGTCATTGTAAATACAAGATTCCACTCTGGGAGTTCTTGGCGATGATTGCCCAGGTAATCGACAAATATCATATTGAAGAAAAGTTGGGTGAGGGTGGTATGGGTGTGGTTTACAAGGCCAATGATACTGTTTTAGAGAGAGCAGTGGCTTTGAAAGTTCTGCACCCAGGTCTGGCGCGGGATGAACGGTTTTTAAAGAGGTTTCGGGCGGAGGCACGCGCACTGGCCAGGCTGGAAGATCCGAGCATCGTTGCGGTTTTCGATCTGTTGGAAACGGATCTGGGCTTATTCATTGTAATGCAATTTGTCGAGGGGGAAACCCTCTCCGACAGGCTGAAAAAACACGGGGCACTTCCTCTTGAGACAGCCCTCGCCATTGTCAAGCAAGTATTAAACGCGCTCGTTCATGCACACCAGGCCGGCGTGACGCATCGTGATCTCAAGCCAGCTAATTTGATGCTCACCTCGCTGGATACCATAAAAATCACGGATTTTGGTCTCGCCAAAATTCACGCCGATCAGACATTCACCCATTCGTCTTCTACAGGGGGAACGCTCTGCTACATGCCGCCTGAACAAATTCAGAATCTGTCCAATGTTGATCAGCGCAGCGATATTTATTCAATTGGTATGACGCTTTATGAAATGCTGGCAGGTAGACTACCGCTTGAAAAGAGCGAAAATATATACACACTGTCGAAGCAAATTGTTGAGGAGGAGTTTCTTCCTCCACACAACTATCGCCCGGCAGTGGCCAAAGCGCTTTCATCCATCGTATTGAAGGCCATTGCCAAAAGTGCGGATGAGCGTTACCAAACCGCTGAGGAACTGTTGGCGGCAATTACTGAATTTGAGGAAACTCAACAGCCGCGCAAATACAAAAGCGTGATGAAGCGGCCAATAATTCAGTATGTTTTTTTTGCAGCGGTTGTGATGATTCTTGCCACCTTGGGAGCCTATTATTTTTTTTCCGAAAAACCACAAACAAATTCGGTTTTGTTGCTGCCACCCCCAGACAGTCAGGGTCTCAATGCAAACGAAGACTCTCTCGCTGCCGCCTCTTCTCAAACTGAGCAGGCAGATGAGGAGCAAATATTTTCGCCGGAAGTGGTTGACAATAAGTTGGTCAGTTCTTACGCTGCAAGGACTGAAAGTAAGCCAGGGAGAGAAGTGTTGAATGGCGCTGTTTCAAGGTTTGGGGCTTTGAATATCAACGTCCAACCTTCTGGTGGCGTAGAGGTTTTTCTCAACGGACAATCATTTGGAGAAGAAGTTTCTACTATAAATCGTCTTTCGCCTGGTGCGTACACGCTTTCATTAAAAAAGCTCGGGTATCAGGATTATTCAACTTCACTTGATATTGCAGCCGGCCAAATGAGGAACCTCAATGTGAGTTTGGCTTTGGTCGCCGGAAAGCTGAATATTCTGGCAATACCTTCTGGTTCTATTTTTGTGGACGGGAAGCTAAGAAAAGAAGACTGGTCTTCCCTGTTTGAAACCGACTTGCCGCCTGGGTCCCACTTGGTGAAAGTTGAGCACCCAACCTTGGGCGTGTGGGAAAAAATTATGGAAATCAAGCAGGATAGCCTGCATGTTCTGCAGGTTGACTTTAATACGGAGGTTACGGTGACAGTGGCTGTTGCCGCTGGTTGGGGGGAAATTTTTGTGGATGGCGTAGCTACCGGCCGTGACACACCTGCACAGATAAAATTACGAATAGGCACTCATAAAATTGAAGTCCGGCGTGAGGGATTTATTGTTGAAGGTGGCCCCAGAGAGGTTAATCTCGTGCACAATCTTGATGAACCCCTCGTGTTTTCATTAAAAAAACGCCCTTGAAAGCCAGGGTCGCAGATACCACCAGAGTGGTTTGCGTGCCATCGTTAGTTTGAAAAATAAATATGAAAAAAGTTGTTAAGTTAAATAAAAACAGCATCGTTGTGAAATTTGACAAACTTGCTTGAGTTTGGAATGAGTGGAATGATTCTTGATAAAGAACAACGAAATATTACATCCCGCTGCATCCAATACTAATCGTGAGGACATTATGAAAAGGAACGACTCTGTAAATCCGGCAGTTCGATATTTCCAATTTTTTGTTCTGATATTTTTTGCTCTTACTTTGTTTGTTTCAACGACGCTGGCCCAGGAGGAATGCGAAAAAATACTTGCAGAGGCCGAAGTCAAATACCAGCTTGGACGTTTAGATGAAGTGATAGAGCAAGTGAATCTGTGCCTCAAAAAAAACACGCTGAAAATCACAGAGCGAGAGAAGTGTTATTTATTGCTTGGCAAGGCCTTCCAGGCAAAAAGCCTGTTGGATAGTGCCCGAAAATATATACGGCAATTGCTGGTAATGATTCCAAGCTGGCGTCCTGATCCCGAAAAAGAGACACCATCCTTCCAAAAGTTGGCGAGAGAAGTTATTGAGAATTTTGAGGAGGAAAGAAAGCTGCACCCGCAACCATCAGAGCTAAAAAGAGGTACGGCAAAAAGCCGGAAAAAAAAGTGGTTCTGGATTGCCGGTGGGGCCACGCTTATGGCCGGGACTGTGGCTATTATCATTTCAAGGGGCGACGGAGGTAGTGAACGTCTTCCTGATCCACCAGACTTGCCCGGGAAATAAACTAATTTAGAGGGATATCGCATGTTGCTTCCATGCTTTGAACCACACAAGCAAAAAATGGCCATGATTTATACGTTCTGTTTGGCATCCTTCGGGGTATCGGCATTTGTAAGTTTGCATGCTCAGGATTCCCTGTTCACCCGTGTCACAGGGATCAATGTTGTGACAGATCGTGGAAATTCTGTCGGCAGTTGCTGGGCTGATTTTGACAACGGTGGCGGGCTGGACCTGTTTGTGGCTAATGCAACCGAGGAGAACAATTTTTTGTATCTTAGCGATGGTGAGGGAGCATTTGCCGGAATAGACAACGGTGAGATTGTCAACGATGGCGGTAACTCTTTTAGCGGCGCCAGTTGCGGTGACTATGACAATGATGGCGATTTAGACCTGTTTGTGCCAAACAGAAATGGAGAAAATAATTTTCTATATCAAAATAACGGTGGTGCAACTTTCTTAAGGATCACAACAGGTGACATTGCCAACGATGGCGGAAATTCCCGCAGCGGTAGTTGGGGTGATTACGATAACGATGGCTTTCTCGATCTGTTTGTGACGAATGTTACTCCCGAGAACAATTTTTTGTATCACAACAACGGCGACGGCAGTTTTACCAAAGATACAACAAGTGCTGTTGCCAACGATGGCAGAAATTCAAGGACAGGTAGCTGGGTTGATTATGACAATGATGGTGATTTGGACTTATTCCTTGTCAATTATCAACAAAACAACATACTTTATCAGAACGATGGTAGCGGTGCATTTGTTAAAATCGGTGGCGCTGACTTTGTTCCTGAGCAAGGGTGGTCGCTAAGCGCAAGCTGGGGCGATTATGATAATGACCAGGATTTGGACTTGTTTATTGCTAATGGCAATGGGAGAAACAATTTTTTGTACGAAAATAATGGCGATGGCACTTTTAAGAGAATTACGGAAAGTGACGTTGCTACTGATGGTGGAAACTCCTGGGACGGTAGTTGGGGTGATGTTGATAATGATGGCGATTTGGATTTATTTGTAGCTAACGGCGGTGGAGAAAACAATTTTTTGTATCTGAACGCCGGCGACGGAAATTTGAGAAAAATGACGGTGGGCAATGTGATGAATCAGGGTGGCACTTCCAGAAGTTGCAGTTTTGGCGACTATAACCGGGATGGCAATCTGGATTTGTTTGTATCGAATTTCACAAAAAATATAAACAGTTTTTTATACAAGAATGTTGGTAACAACCACCATTGGCTCAATGTTTTATGTGTTGGCATTATTTCAAACAAAGCGGCCATTGGCTCTAAAGTTAGGGTTAATGCCACTGTTGACGGAATATCTACGTGGCAATTAAACGAAATTTCCGGACAAACCGGTTATGGCAGCCAGAACAGTTTAAATGCTGAGTTTGGCCTGGGTGATGCAACTGTTGTCGATTCCATTGTAATTGAATGGCCATCAGGCGTTGTGCAAATCTTAGCAGACGTTGCAGCAGATCAGTTTCTTGTCATTGAAGAAAAGGACATGCAAGCGCCACAAATACTTTCCGTTAATGCGGTTGCGACGATTGAGTTTAACACAACTATTTCTGTGTCGGCGTCGGTAAGCGATGACTTTGCAATTCAGGAGGTGCGGTTACTTTACCGTGAAGGTGGTCAAAGTGCCTTCCAGTCAATTGTCATGACTGAAGATAACAGCGTGTATTCCGGCGCCATACCTGCGCTTGTTGTAAATACCGGCGGTGTTGAGTTCTTCGTTCAGGCAATAGACCGTTTCGATAATCTGAGTCAATCTGACCTGCAGCCTGTTCGTGTTCATGTTGAAAATCTGATCAAAACAACCGCACAACCCAGTGGCGATTTGCAAAAATCATATCGCCTTTTCTCAGTCCCTTTGGACTTGGATGATAAAAATCCCAGTGCCGTGTTTGAAGATGATCTTGGCCCTTATAATGACACCCGCTGGCGCTTTGCTGAGTTGAGTAGCGATCAGACTTATGTCGAGATTCCTAACACGTCGGCAATGCGTCCTGGAAGTGCTTTCTGGTTGCTGGTCGGAGAAAGTGGCAAACGCATTGGAGCAGGAGCCGGCTTGTCTGTTGCTACAAATCAAGCGTTTACAATTTCTCTCCATCCCGGATGGAATTTTGTTGGCAGTCCGTTCAATTTTATCATTCCGACAGATAAGTTGAGTCTGCAAAGTGGGAATCCTGTTGAATTGCGTTCTTATGCCGGCACATGGAGTCAACCGGATGCTTCTCCGGTGTCAAGCATCGTTCCTTTCGAAGGGTATGCCATTTTCAACTCATTATCTTCTTCCGATAAATTGATTGTGGATCCCGATCTTTCAGTAAGCTCAAACAAGCAACAGGTACTATTCTGGAGAGGTCAAGAGGAATGGTCCATTCGTATTCTGGCCCGATGTCGGCGCGCTCGCGATGAGGATAACGTTGCGCTTATCATCACCGACGCTTCCAGCGGATTTGATCGGTGGGATCGCGCTGAACCGCCTCTTGTCGGCGAACATGTTTCCGTCAGTTTCCCGCACCGCGATTGGCAACCGCTCACTTCAGGTTATTGCATTGATGCGAGATCAACGCCTGAGATGGGTGAAATCTGGGAATTTACAGTTGCAACAAACATCCGTGACAAGGTGCATTTAACTTTTGCAGGTCTGGACAAAGTGCCTGCTGAATTCGAGATTTGGCTTATTGATGAAGCTTTACAGCTGTCACAAGATTTACGCAAGCAAAATCATTTTACACTTGCTGCCGCAACGTCAAAACATCCAAAGCCCCTGAAATTGCTTGTTGGGCGGAGTGATTTTATTTCACAATCTTTGACTGAAGTTGACATTGTTCCATCTACTTTTGAATTATACCAGAATTTTCCTAACCCTTTCAATCCAACCACAACAATTCGTTACGGGTTGCCACGCGAAGATAGAGTCACGCTTTCAATTTATAACCTTCTTGGGCAAGAAATTGTGACTTTAACCAAAAATGAACTGAAAGCTGCTGGTCACCACGTGGCTATTTGGGGTGGCCGAGATCAGAACGCGAGGGCAGTACCCAGTGGTTTATATGTTTACCGGCTTCAGATCGGCACATTTGTTTCAATCAAAAAAATGGCACTGATCAAATAACCTTATGTCAAATTACCAAACACTTTTTGAGATCGGCAAATTGCTGGTTGCCGAAACCGATATTGAAAAATTGCTGCCACTGGCAATGGATAAAGTCATCACCCAGACGAAGGCGCAGCGCGGCATGATTACAATTCTCGGGCGCGACAAAGAGTTGTTGTTTGAAGTCGCTCGAAATTTCAGAAAAGAACAAATAGAAAATCCTGAATTCGAGATAAGCCGGACTATCGTCAATTCTGTGCTCGAAACCGGCCGGCCCGTCGTCATTCAAAACGCTCTGGAAGAACCGGAGTTATCCGGCAGCCTAAGTATTGGAAGGCTGCGCGTGCTTTCCGTCGCTTCTGCGCCTCTGCAGTCGGAGAGTGGTGTGGTTTTCGGCGCTATCTACATAGATAACCGTGACCTGACAGCCGTATTTGATGAGCAAACTGGAAGTATGCTTAGTGAATTTGCCGGTCTGATTTCTGTGGCCACTAAAAATGCACTCGACCGCCGTCAACTTGTAGAGAAGCAGCAAAAACTGCGCGTGGCTTTGGATGAAAAAATGGGTTACGGCGAAATGATCGGTAGCAGTCCGGCCATGCAGGAAATGTACAATCTCATTGAAAAAGTTGCCGGCAAAGACATCACCGTGCTAATCACAGGCCAGACCGGCACCGGAAAAGAGCTTGTTACCAGGGAATTGCAGCGACGCAGTCCGCGCAGCAAACAAGAGTTTGTCGTGTTTAGCTGTGCTAATCTCTCCGAACAGTTGCTCGAATCCGAGTTGTTTGGTCATGAAAAAGGCGCCTTCACCGGCGCCGACCGACGCAAGCGCGGGCTGTTTGAAATGGCAAATTGCGGCACTGTTTTTCTCGATGAAATCGGCGAGATGAACCCGGCAGTCCAGGCCAAGCTGCTGCGCTTTTTACAATCCGGCGAGTTTAAGCCGCTCGGCTCCGAGATAACCAGAAAGGCAGATGTTCGCATTATTGCAGCGACTCACCGCGATTTAACCGAGATGATAAAGCAGGGCGAATTTCGTGAGGATTTGTACTACCGTTTAAATGTTATCGAAATCAGGCTGCCGTCGTTGAAAGAGCGCGGCGAAGATGTTTTGACTATTGCCGACTACTTTCTCAAACGCTTTGCCCGGCAATTTAAAGTGCAGGTTTCCGAGTTTGATTCGGATGCTCGCGAGTTGTTGTTGCAATATCACTATCCGGGTAATGTGCGCGAGTTGGAAAACATCGTCCAGCGCGCAGTTGCTTTAGCTGACGATGATTCCATCACTTCTGATGACCTCGAGAACCTGAAATATTCTGCGGAAAGCGATTCCCCTGCTGCTGGTTCAGGCTCCGGTTTTAGCCGTTCCAAACGTGAGGTGATTGCAAATTTTGAGCGTGAGTATATTAGTGTCCGGCTAAAAGAAAGCAGCGGCAATATCTCCGAAGCCGCCCGCTGCGCAGGAATGCACAAAAAGAATTTCATTGAAAAAATGAAAATCTATGATATTAGCCGGGAGGATTTTTTATAACAAACGTCTGAACACATCCCACTCGCAACTCCTCTTCCATGCACTTTTACTTCCGTTTCGAATAAATATTGGTGGTTGGCCTGCCACCGTTTCACTTCGGATACCACCAATTTCATGTTTCCAGTTTCTCTTGTTTTTAGTTAAATCCAATTTTATTGACTATTCATTAACGTTGAATAAACAATTAGTTAAATCAATGCAAAATTAGCCGTTAAATCAGCAAAAATCAATTGGCATGATGGTTGACCTAAGTGGGTTAGAAATGATTGCAAAGCAATTATTAATCACAAACCCATGGAGGTTTATCATGAAACGATTCATGTTTTTCTTAGCTGTTTTAATGCTGATGGCCGGGTTTGGCTGCGACAACATACAAAACCCTGCATCGGGTAGAGCGCTAAAACATGAGGATGGAAGCCACAAGCTAAATACAGAAACGATAAATGCCGGGCAAAGGGCGTCCTCTGCACATACAAATCATTTTGCAGGTGGAATAATCAGAGTGCCGGAACATTTTGACTCCATCCAGGGGGCTGTCGCTGCTTCTCAGCCCGGGGATAGTATCATCGTAAATTCCTCGGGCAGTCCTTATAATGAGAACGTGACCATTGATACCACTAAACGCCGCCTTTATATTGAAACTGATGGTTCGGTGATAATCAATGGCAGCATAAAGATTCTTGCGGATAGTGTTACAATCGACAGTTTCACTGTCAATGTAACATCTGCCAATAGTGGAGGAATTCACATTCAAAATGCCTCGGGTGTGAGGATTTTGAACAACCGGGTTAAAGGGGGAGGTTCCGGAGGGGATGGTATTGTGCTCAGTGGGTCAAATTGCCTGGTAAAAAATAATGTTTGTGCTGACCTAACATACGGCATTTATTTGCTTTATGAATCGAACAACAACGTTGTGACTGAGAACATTGTTTATTGCAACACTGTTTCCAACATCATTGACCTGGGCACCGATAACATTATTTTCGAAAATGATACCGGGCCTATTTATGGTAGCGACTGTTTGTAAGGCATCAGAAAGCATAACCCGTACAGACTCGATTGTAAGTTAATTCTAAAAACATAGACGTCGGGACTCGCAGAGGTATTAATTCTCTGCGCTCCCGGCGTTTTTGCTTTATATCGTATCAATTATTTTTAATTGTAAATTTCCTGAAATGCCTCTCAAAAAAAACATTGACAGTTGAAAATATGGCAGTTATATTAAATATTCAATCTCCCGGGAAATTCCATTAATAGCGCAGTTAACTTTTGTAGCGCATGGCATGGGAAAGCAGTATTTGAATTTATCAATAAGGAAACGGGGATGAATCGTGTTCATTTTTTTGCTCTGATTTTATTTGGTCTAGTCCGGTTTTCTCTTGCTCAAGCGCATATGCAAAACTCATTGGCTGATCAATATTTTTCCAGAGGTGAGGCATTGGCTAAAGAAGCGCAGCATGACAGTGCAATAGTTTATTTTCAAAAAGCCGGTGTTTTATATAAAAAGAATGAGAATTGGCAAAAGTATGTAAACTGTTACAACAAGATGGGGAATTCTGCCTGGCGAACAGGCGCACCTGACCAGGCAAAGGAATGGCTGGAACTCGCTTTGCAAATTGGTAAAAACAAGTTGGACGGTCAACATCAGGCTGTAGCAAAAAGTTATCACAATATTGGCAATGTTAATCTCGTTACGGGAGATTATGATAGGGCGCTGGAATTTTACCAAGAATCTGTTAAAATCAATTTTGCTGTTCTTGGCAAAAGACATCCCGAGCTGGCAAACACATTCAATAATATTGGCATAATTTATCGTAAGAAAGGGGAATATGGCGAAGCATTAAAGTTTTATCAAAAGTCTTTAAAAATTAGATTAACCAGCTTGGGTGAGCGACATCCCAGGACAGCAGATAGCTACAACAATATCGGTGATGTTTATTTTGAGTGGGGGGATTTTGACCGGGCACTGGAATTTTTTAACAAATCTCTGAGTATCCAAATAAAAACATTGGGAGACAAACATCCTGCCGTTGCTACCGGCTATCACAACCTGGGACGGGTTTATTGGGCCAAAGGAGATTATGATCGTGCGCTGGCAGCCAATCAAAGATCTCTCAAAATAAGAGTAAAAGTTTTGGGTGAACAACATCGGGATGTTGCGGAAAGTTACTTAAATATTGGCTCGGTTTATTGGAGCAAAGGAGATTACGACCGCGGGCTGGAATTTTACAAAAAATCACTGGATATAAAGAAAACTGTTTACGGTCCGCAACACCCGGAACTGGCGTCGACTTATAACAACATTGGCAGCGCCAACATGAACAAGAAGGAATATGACCGGGCGCTGGAATATTTTACAAAATCACTTAATATTCGATTGCAAACCTTGAAAAAACAGCATCCTTTGTTGGCACATAACTACACCAATATTGGCCAGGTATATTGGCGGAAAGCAAACTACGAACAAGCGCTGAATTATTTCAACAAAGCGTTAAATGTCAGCTTGAATACGTTGGGCGCGCAAAATTCCGGAGTTGCAATAATTTATAATGACATTGGCCTGGTTTTTGGGAAAAAAGATGATTCCGAGAGGGCGCTTGATTTCCACCAAAAAGCTCTAAATATTCAATTAGCTGCTCTGGGCACACACCATCCTGATTTGGCGGCAACTTACAATCATTTTGGTAATATCTATTTTGAACGTGGAGATTTTGCTCGTGCTCTCAAACATTATCACAAAGCTTTGCAAGCGAATGCGCCGGCATTCACTAATTCGGATTTAAAACGTAATCCTTCACTGGCTCACATTCTTTCCAAAGAACTGTTGTTGGAAACTCTTCAGTTGAAAGCCCGGGCCTTAGTTCACAACCATGCCGTTTCCGGGAATCTCAGCGCTCTTAAAGCAGCTTTTTCAGCTTACCGGCTCATCGTTCAGTTGATCGATCAAATGCGCAGTGGTTACTCGGCAGAGGGTTCAAAATTGTTTTTAGCAGAAAAAACAAACCCGCTTTACGAAAAAGCGATTCAAACCGCTCTGAACTTGTCAAGGGTCACAGGCGAAACACAGTATGAAACCCAGGCATTTTTATTTGCGGAAAAAGCCAAAGCTGCAGTTTTGTGGGAAGCGCTGCAAGATTCCCGCGCCAAACAGTTTGCCGGAATTCCCGATTCTCTATTGTCAAGAGAAAAAGATTTGAGAATCGATTTGGCTTTTTATGACACCCGCATTCAAGAGGAGAATCTGAAAAAGAAGAATCGTGACAGCTTGCTGATCGCTGATTTTGAAAACCGCTATTTTGATTTGAACCGGCGTTATGAGCAATTAATCAAACGGTTTGAAAGCGACTTCCCGCAATATTACGCATTGAAATATCAGACCGGGATTGTGGCGGTTGCGGAACATCAGCAGAAATTAGATGAGCAAACAACCATTCTGGAATATTTTGTCGGTGATGGCACGGTCACTATTTTTACAATATCTAAATTCAATTTTATGGTGACAGTGGCGCCGCGGGATATTTTGCTGCAAGACCGGATTGAGCAGTTGCGTTTGGGCATTACAAAAAATCATGGCGAAGGAAATTATCAGCTTTACGCCCGCAGCGCTTTCCAACTCTACAAAACACTAATTCAACCGGTCGAGGCGCAACTGCAAACGTCTGAAATTATTATCATTCCGGACGGTATCTTGAACAAAATCCCTTTTGAATGCCTTTTGACAGCAGACTTCGCAGCGGCTAAAACCATCGATTACCGAAACCCGCCTTACTTGATGAACAAATTTACCATCAGCTATGCTTACTCAGCTAACCTTCTGGATGCCACGACCGGACAACCGCACCAGCAGACGCCAAATGATTTCCTGGCATTTGCCCCGGTTTTTGTCGATGGCCCGACTAGTGATTCGAGGAAGGTAGGTCTGTTACAAAACACTCATGCTCCGGATACCAGTTGGTCAACCGACAAGATTCACCTGCCGGCGAGTAAACAGGAAGTGCTGGGCATTCAACAACTGTTCCAGAATAGCTATGGTCTGGCTGCAAAATTAAGCAGGTTGTTTTTAGATAACAAGACCCGTGTTTACCTGGAGAACGCAGCAAACGAGGATAATTTTAAAAAAGAGCAGTTATCGAATTATCGTTACCTGCACTTGGCCACTCATGGTTTTGCCAACAAAAATAGCCCGGATCTCTCTGGGCTGTCACTAGCCCGACAAAGCAATTCCGCAGAAGATGGTGTGCTCCATCTGCGTGAAATTTACAACCTGCAGTTAAATGCAGACCTGGTGGTGGTGAGTGCCTGCGAAAGCGGCGCCGGAAAGCTGGCAAAAGGCGAAGGGCTGATTGGCCTGACTCGTGGCTTTATTTATGCCGGCGCCAGGAATCTGGTGGTTTCTCTTTGGAAAGTCAATGACTGGAGCACAGCGGATTTAATGCAAGATTTTTATGCGCAAATACTCGAGGGTAAAAATAAAGCGCAGGCGCTTGGTGAAGCCAAAAAGCAGTTAATACTCAGCAATCCCGATTATGCGAAACCTTATTATTGGGCGCTTTTTATTTTAATTGGTAAGTAGAAGGTAGTTGCTCCAGCAGTTTTGTTGCTTCCTCCCGGTAAGCAACCGCCTCAGACGCCAGCGCCTTGTTCAACCACTGACGGGCAGCAGACACATCCTCCTGCATGAGAAAAGCCTTTGCCAGAAAGAAAGCAATTTTGTTGCGATTAACCGGATCTTCGGTTTTCACAAAAGCATTGTGCAAATGGGTTATGGCCTGTTCAACTTGTTGTGGTTCGAAATAAGGAAAAATTCCCCATTTGGTTTGCCGGGCAGATAACAGCGCTTCAGTCCCACGTGCAAATTCACCTTTGGTAGCAGCTGGCTCACCTCTGGTTTCGTGTCTGAGATTCTTTTGCTGCCACTGATTTAATTCAGCAAGTCCGATGTACTCCGGCAGGCTCAGCCGATACCCTCCGTAAAAAGCCATGATAAAGATGACTGCGGCAACGCCGACATAGCGCCAAAGTGTTGGAAAAAACGATGCAAGCGACAATGTTTGTTGTCGTGGATATTTTTTAAGTCGTGGTGTCTCTGCTGTCTCAATTTTCCTGGAAACATTTTGCCAGGCAGTTTCCACATTCAGTGTATTTCGAGGCCGTTGTGAACGGGCAGCGTTGTGGATTTTTTTTGTATCATTAAAGAATTTCTGATTTTCCTCGGACTCGTTCAGCCACTGTTGCACTGTTTTCTGCTCTGCTTCAGTGGCATCTTCTTCGAGTGTTCGGAATATCAATTCGAGATAGGAGAACTTGTTCATCGTTTTTTTAGGGTATTTGAATTTTTCCGGTTGATAATTCATTTTTCAATATTCGTGATCCCGACCTGTTCTAAATACGCATCAGGAGCCAAAACCCCTACCATGAATTTAATTGCAATTTTTCGGGCAAACAGTTTAATACGCATCAGTTGCAAAAATCCCTACCGTAAAAAAAATATATTTGAATAATCAATCTCGTATCCACGCAGAAAGTGGGTACGAGAATAGGAAAATTAAGTATCCAAGAAAGGTTGTAAACGCTGCCGAATGATATTAAAGGCTTTGGTTTTGCGTTTATCCACAGTTGCAATTGACACACTTAAAAGGTCGGCAATTTCCTTGTCCTTAAAACCACGCAAGCGCATATTAATAATCACCCGTAAAGGCTCCTCAATATCCTTAATTGCTGTGTGCAATTTTTGAGTTAATTCCTCATTCTCTTCCTCTGCACCCTCAACAGGAAAATCATGCTCTTCCAGGGAAAGATGGCGGTTTCTGGGCATGCGCAGCCAACTCAGCGCCTGATTGCGGGCAATGACTTGTAGAAACGCTTTTGCGGATTTCTCCGGATCAAGCGATTTGCGGATTTCCCAAATCTTTATAAAGGTGTTTTGGCAAAGGTCATTTGCCGCTTCATCGTTGTGGATGAGTTGCCAGATAAGATAATGGATGCTTTCAAAATGCCGGCGAAAGAACACCTCATAAGCGGCCTGATTGGAATTCCTGATGGCTTTTACCAATTCTTTGTCAGCTGCGTTATTGAGATTATCATCGGGCATAGATTTATTCCTCTCCCTCCTTTTATACAATAAATGAAGTAAATATGCAAGTAGTTCGTGTTCAATGTTGCCATTTGGAGGACAAGGCGAGGTATGGGGATTTCTCTTTGATGCGTAAGATAGCCAAACGCAAATAGTGGAAATCATTTTAGAGATTTTACAGGAAAAGTTGAAATCATGAATTGCACAAATTATTTTTTAACTCCATTTAAACCACTGCTACTTGCCAAACAGAGGCGTCAAAATTCGGTGGTTCGCATGCCACCGTTTAACTTGGGTTGCCACCGATTTCATGTAGTTGATTTGATTAAACTCAGCTTATTCAGGGTGATTGTAGTGGTTGTTACTCTTTAATAAACAATTACATAATGCTTAAGTTGTTTGAAGGTTTTATGGCAAACACATTTGTGGCATGAAGGTTGACTTTAGGGGTGATAATTCAAATGTATTTATAACTAATTACGATGGAGGTTTCTTATGAAACGAAGAATGTTTTTACTGGTTGCTTTGACGATTATGACCGGGTTCGGTTGTAATCAGGACAACAACCCGAGTTCACCGAAAGTGGAACAACAAACAACTACGATGGAAGAGTTGGCACAACTTTATCAACAGCGTGAAGTTGAGTTTCTTGCTTCAATAGCAAAAGACTCCAAGTTGTCCCATACAGTAAATAGTAATTGCGATGCGGAGGAAATCCATGTGCCTGAAGATTATTCAACGATTCGGGCGGCAGTCAACGCAGCCTGCGCAGGATCAAGTATTTTTGTGCACGTGGAGGGTAGTCCATATAATGAAACGGTCACAGTTTCGCAAAATGACCTGAAGATTATTGCCAAGGGAGATGTTACCCTGAATGGGAATTTCATTGTGCAAAGTCATGGTGTTCGCATTGAGCAATTTAATTTCATCATTCCCTATTCTCCTAATATTGGTGTTTGGGCCCTCAGCACTGCGTCAAGTCTGCAAATCCTCAATAACAATTTTAGTGGTACATCCGCCAGAGTTGGCGTTGTGTTGAACGTTGGGAGCAAAGATTGTTTGGTTGAAAACAATCAGGCCAGTGGTCTTATGGCGGGAATCTTAGTATCTAGTGACAGGCATGCCATTCGTCATAATACATGTTCCAATAGTCTGCGTAGTGGAATCCAGGTTTTTGGTAACAATTGCAAACTTACCAACAATATTACAAATTCGAACACTAGTGATGGAATTTCCATAAATGGCATCAACAATGTTCTTGAAGGCAACATTTGCAATGGAAATAGTCTCGAAGGAATGGATGTCCAGTCGGCTCAGAACACGATCGGTCCGGGAAATGTATGCAATTTCAACCAGGGTTACGGTATATCACTAACTTCCAGAAATGGTGGTAATACTGTAACCGGTAATCGATTTCAATGCAATAGAAATGGCGCCATATACAACCTAAGCTCTAGCAATAACATTTTTGAGAATATAACCAGTTCACCTGACTGTGATTAAATAACAACCTGATTTGTTTCCTTAATGTGCTAGAAATAATATAAAATTGAATAAAGGAGAACAATCATGTTAAATAAATCCAAAACCCGAAAAAGACTCGCCTGGTACCTGATGTTGAGTTTGCTGTTTTCATACTCTGTTTCGTACAGCGACGGCGAACACATCACTCCGGTAGAGGTGACAAATAGCACCGAATACGATCTTGATGTTACTTTGAATGGCGATGAATACGTTGTTAAACCCAAAAGTTCGGTTAAGACCGAAGTGAAAAGTGATAAAGTCCTCGTTCTGGCAGCATATTCCCCGGGACAGAATGTCTCCGGTGATTATGCTGAAAGTTTCGAGACTTCCGGTGACAAGGGTAAAAGGAAGACAACTTGCAGTGGAGACTGCACAACCGAGCCGACAAAAAGTTCCGACAAGAAATCGAAATCATCGAAGGTTGCAGTTGATATCGGGTCGAAGCAAATGCGTTAAATTTCGGCTTTGTTCTTTAAGGTCAGAATTCAAAGAGGCCGGCAAACATGATTTGTCGGCCTCGGTTCTATACTGTCCATTTTGGTATAATTATTAAATAAGGAGTGAGTGTCATGAAAGCATTGTGCAGATTTTTGATTTCAGTTAGTAGGATGGGCGTGGGTCTACTTTTTTTTATCGTTTTTTTACCAATTACTGCTATCGCCCAGACTGACTTCTGGCAGCAGGCGAATGGACCATCTGGAGCTACTGTAACCGCGGTGGCTATCAATCCGGTCAATGGTTTCATTTTCATTGCCGTCAGTGGTGAAGGGGTTTTTCGCTCTACGGATGGTGGCACAAATTGGAGTTCAGCCGATGTTGGTTTAAGCAACAATAATATTTCTGCATTCGCTGTGCATCCGAATGGCGACATTTTCGCCAGTACTAACAACGGTATTTTTCGCTCTGTGGATAATGCGGCGAACTGGATGCAAGTTTACGTCGGTTCTGTAAAAACCAAAAATGTTCAATCTCTAGTGATCGATTCACAAAATGGAGATGTTTTTGCGGTAACTTCCTTCACAAAAGCCGGTACAGTTTTGCGTTCCACTGATAGTGGCACATCCTGGCAGGAATTTGAAACTGGCCTTGAGGAAACTTGGGGTATTCCTGATGTGGCAGTTAGCCCTGTCAGTGGTGTCCTATTTCTGGCCAGTGATAGAGTTGGTGTTCTTCGTTCGGATGACCGAGGCGAAACCTGGTATTCGGCAAATAACGGCATTACTACGCTTGACATCGGGACAGTGGCCGTACATACCAACGGTACTGTTTTTGTCGGAACCGACAAGGATTCTACCTCCGGCGTTTCTGATCGCTACATCTATAGTTCCAGCGACGATGGGCAAAGCTGGACGCAGGTGTTTACTAGCAGCCTGGCGGCGCAGCTTTTTGCTTTCAACTCCGCTGGAGACGTCTTTGCGAGCATCGGCGGTTCAGGGTTAATCCGTTCAAAAGATATTGGTGCAACCTGGATAGCCGTCAATAATGGCTTGCGCAGTTTGTATGTATTGGGGCTTGCGTTCGACTCAAATGACCAGGCATTTGCGGGCACTCACTGTGCCGGCGTTTTTCGGTCAAACGATAATGGGGCCAACTGGGTGACAGCCAATGGGGATTTGAAATATACCACAATTCTTGCTCTTGTAGTAAAGCCTGGCAATGGTCATGTTTTTGCCGGCACACACTGCGGCGGGGTTTTTCGCTCCAACGACAGCGGGGGGACTTGGCCATGGGTGGGTTTGCAAGGCAAAGGCATTAATGCTCTAACGGTCAATGCCCAGGGAGCTATTTTCGCCGGCACCGGGGGTTTTACGGCTTTGGGATCAATGGGTGACATTTACCGCTCATCCGATGACGGAACCACTTGGCAAAATGTCAGCCCGGATAACGATTCCTTTAACTCGTTTGCAGTTAGCTCTACCGGGGATATTTATGCCGGCACAGGCTTTTTTCAACTTTGTGGATTTAGTTTTTGTGATTATGGAGATGTTTACCACTCGACTGATGGTGGTAGCAGTTGGACCAGAGTAGCTTCCAAGTTGGACGATCAGGTTTTCGCATTAGCGGTAAATGCTACGGGACGTGTTTTTGCCGGCACGCGTGAAGGCCTTTACCGTTCATTTGGTGATTTTTGGCATAAAATACAGAGCGAAAGCGTAAAATCGCTTCTTGTCCACCCCAATACGGGAGACGTTTATGCAGGTACCGCAGATGCGATCATCCGCTCTTCCGATGAAGGAGAGAATTGGTCGGACGTCATCAGATTGCCAAAGAATTTTATCCGTGGCCTCTCTATTGCACCTGATGGGGATTTATTCGCCGGTTCGGAGAAAAATGGGGTTCTCCGCTCACAGGACGGGGGGGACAGTTGGGAAACACTTAATTCCGGTTTGACAATAACGGATGTTCGGTCGATAGGCATTAACCAGGCAAACGGACAAATGTTCGCCGGCACTTGGGGGCATGGCGTGTTTATTCACAGTGGTGGCCCGACAGCACCTGCGGCGCCTGTGTTAACCTCTCCTGTTGCTGGTGCAATTGGTCAACCGACAATGCTGACCTTGTCCTGGAATACTGCCGCCGGCGCCACAAGCTATTGGTTACAAGTTGCAACTACATCTGATTTTGCTGTGCCGGTTGTGGATGTCTCAAGTTTGACCGCAACCTCGAAAGAAGTTGGTCCCTTGGCACACGGCAGCACTTATTTTTGGCGGGTGAAGGCCACAAATGCCGGTGGCAGCAGTGCATGGTCCGGCATGTGGAGCTTTACTTCAGTTATTGCAGCGCCTACGGTTCCCACTCTGGCATCACCTACCGATGGCAGCGGAAACTTGCCAACAACTGTGTCTTTAAGTTGGAACCAGGCCGCAGGCGCGGAAACTTACCGGCTGCAGGTAGCTTCCGCTCCTGATTTTGCCACGCCGGTTTTTGACGATTCCAGCCTGGCTGTGACTTCGAAAGAGGTTGGGCCGCTTGCTCATGGCAGCGTTTACTACTGGAGGGTGAAAACTAAAAATGCCGGTGGTAGCAGCGCCTGGTCCGGTGAGTGGAGCTTCTCCACCATCGTGCAATTACCTGCTCAGGTATCGTTAGTAACCCCGGCAGACGCTGCTGTTGTCGAATCGGATGAAGTGCAATTTACCTGGCAACAAAGCAACCCGGAAATAGATCGATACTGGCTCGAACTGGCAACCGATTCAACGATGGCAAATGCCGAAATCGATTCTAACCTGGCGGGTGCCGATACTTTAAAACTTGTCACCGAGCTGCAGGACGGGCAATCCTACTGGTGGCGAGTGCGGGCAAGCAATGTTGCCGGCTGGGGGCCGTTCAGCCGGTTGCGCCGTTTTGAAGTCGATATTCCTACAGGTATTGCGGGTGCCGGAGAAATTCCCCTTGCATTTAACCTGAGCCAGAATTATCCCAATCCGTTCAACCCGGAAACCATGATAAACTATGCTATTCCGGCGCGTGAGTCAGGCACTCAACTTGTCAGCCTGCGAATTATCAACCTTCTGGGGCAAGTGGTGCGGACTCTGGTGAACGAACAAAAAGCGCCGGGCAGCTACCAGGTTGTGTGGGATGGCCGCAACGACCATAGGCGGCAAATGGCTTCCGGTGTTTATCTTTACTCCATTACGGCCGGTGATTTCCGGGCGGTGAGGAAGATGACGGTTTTGAAGTAGCGCTTGAGACAGACCTTCCGGGTTTTTGAAACCAGGAAGGTCAGGGAGGTTCGTAGTACACGCTTTAGCGTACCGGGGTGGTAGGGAACTTCACTAAAGGGTGCCTTTCAAACATTTCACACCCTTAGTCTATAAGCTCCCTTGTTATCAATAATAATGGGGATATTTTTGCCGGTACTGATGGCTGCGGCGTGTTTTGCTCCAGCGGACAAAGGCAACATCTGGAGTCAAATCAATAACGGCCTGTTAGCCGTAATGTAAAAACAATTAACTAAGGAGAATTGTCATGAAAAAGACATATTGCATTTTTACGTTCTTGTTTATTTTTATGTTAAGCTGTTCCAGTGATTCACCGCATGAAGTTGAATCGGAAAATAGCCTGTCAAATATTGACGAACCGATTTCCTTGGCAAAGAAGAGGGACCGACATAGAAGCAAGATCGCCTTCACAAGTGATCGCGATGGCAACTGGGAGATCTACGTTATGCACCCAGATGGCTCTCACCAAATCAACCTGACGAATAACCCATCTGATGACCTGATTCCGAGTTGGTCGCCAGATGGCAGAAGAGTCGCTTTCTCTAGCGACCGCGACGGCAATGACGAGATCTACGTTATGAACGATGATGGCTCGGAGCAAAGACGCCTGACGAATAATCAGGCTCATGATGGAGCTCCAAGTTGGTCGCCTGATGGCAGATTAATCGCCTTTGATAGCAACCGCGATGGCAGCATCGAGGTCTGGGTTATGAGCGCTGATGGATCGCACCAGGTCAACCTGACAAATAGCCCGGCCTCTAACGATAGTCGCGCTATATGGTCGCCTGATGGTAAAAGGATAGCCTTTATGAGCGACCGTGATGGGAATTGGGAAATCTATGTCATGCACGCCGATGGCTCTCACCAAATCAACTTGACAAATAATTCAGCCAGGGACCGTCTTTTCGGTGACTGGTCGCCTGACGGGGAAATGTTCGTCTTTTACAGCAACCGTACCGGCGGTCAAGAAATCTACGTTATGAAAGCGGATGGCTCCCATCAAACACGTCTGACGAATTCTGGCTTTGAAGTCTTTCCCAATTGGGCGCCTGATGGGAGAAGGATCGCGTACACAAGTTTCGGAAACAGTACTGTAGAGATCTACATCATGGGTGTAGATGGCTCGCACCAAACCAACTTAACGAATAACCCGGCTAGCGATTCTGCTCCCAACTGGGGACGTGTGCAACGGGTCAGATAAAATGAGAAACTGAAGGTTCTGGTCCATGGCATACGAAAGTGAACGAGCAAAAAGCCCCCGGCAGCTACCAGGTTATCTGGGATGGCCGCAATGACAGCGGGCGGCAAATGGCTTCCGGTGTTTATCTGTACACGATTTCGGCAGATGAATTCAGGGCGGTGAGGAAGATGACTGTTTTAAAGTAATAAAGTACGCCAGTTGCGAGCGCAAATTAAATTGACAAATGCCTAATTCTCATAAAGGAGGGACAAAACAATGAAAGCCACAATTTCGATGATTCTGATTGCCGTTCTTTTGTTTGCGGGTTGCACTTCCCACCATTCTGTGCAGGCAGAAAAAGCGGATGATTATACTTCTTTGAATAAACGCGCTAAAGGAAACAAAGCAAAAGTAACGTTCCTGGATGGTCAATGGGTGCTCGCGAAGAATTTGCAATTCGCTCCGGACTCAACGAGTTGGATTGACCCCGGTACGGGTGAAACCCAAAAAGTGAGCTCAACAGAAATTGCAGATATCCGGTTCCTGCGTCATGGCAAAGGAGCAGTTGCGGGTTTAGGCGTTGGCTTGGCAGTAGGTGCGTTAACTGGGGTTCTAATTGGGGCTGTCGCTGGCGGCGATGACCCGGACCAATTCTTGGCGTTTTCAGCGGGTGAGAAAGCAGCCATGGGGGGAGTTCTCTTAGGCGGCCTGGGCGGTTTGCTGGGCATTCCAATTGGGGCAGCAAAAGGCAGTGAGGAGATTTACCATATCGAGCCTGAAAATTCAACAGATGTGACTCAAAAGCTTAATGACAGCGCGCAAATAATCAAGTAATCAATTCCTGTTTGATAAAACCTGTCAGAGGTTGGATATCTCTGACAGGTTAATTTGCCAGGCTAAACAATTGGCCCGTTCCGCCCTTGCTTCTCCCGGAATAATTCTGTAAATTTTCAGTTATGAAATATTGCAATCAATGCGGGCAAAAAGTTCAATTCGGCCCTGTGCCTGATGATGAAAGGGAACGATATTTTTGCCCTGAGTGCAAAACGATTCATTACCAGAACCCGAATGTAATCGTTGGTTGTATTCCGCGGTGGCAAGAGATTTTAATGTGCAAACGCGCCATAGAGCCACGTTACGGCAAATGGACCCTGCCGGCAGTTTTTTTTGAAATCGGCGAGAAAGTAGAGGCCGGCGCCGCCCGCCCAGCCGTTGTTGGCGTCAACAAAAAAAACCGTTTCAAACCAGGCGCGAGTCGGGTTCTCCTGGATATCCCAGGTATCACCGCCATCTTTTGTATGCAGAATCATGCCGCCAGAGCCAACCAGCCAACCAGTATTAGCATCTACGAAATAGATATCTCGCAAAGTGTTTCCTTGTGGCTGTGGGTTAAGCCATTGCCAGCCCTGAGCCAATACTGGTCTGCAGATCAGTATTAGTATGAATATCAAGGTGGTCCTTAACTTTTCCATAATTCTCCCCGTCACTTTTTAAAGATACAATGTGTTAGTGAGTTCTGTCGCAAATATACGAATTATGCGAACATTACTCACAAACAACCGGTACCAGACCTTGCACAAGCTGTACCGGGCGCCGCCCATGCAGGGATGGTCATCGCATGCTCGGCCTGGGTTTCTACCCGGGACGTCCAATAAAAATAGGGCTTCCGCCCAATCTACCCTGAAAAAGTTTTCCATCCTCAATTTGGGGCAGAAGCCCTTTCTAATGACGGCCTGGGGGGAATCCAAGGGCGAGCGAACGTTAACCGCCCTGTATTCAGAAGCCAAAAAGCTGGTAAAAATTGAAATTGACCCGGCCATGTGGAAAGAATTCGGAATCACGGATAAGCGGTAAGCACAAGCCGAATCATTCAACCCCGGCAGAATTTGCAACTCTGTCGGGGTTTTTTATGGGCGCAGCGCCATGGCTTTTGGCAAAAATCCAACAGCGATCTCTTTTTCAACTTGTTTTGTCTTGATGTTGATAACTGAAACCTGGTTTCCGATCGGATGAGAGGCATAGATAAACTTCCCATCCGCTGTTACAACCATATCATATGCAGGTGAATTGACTGCAAGGCTATCGGTTATCGTAAACGGGGAACTCAAATTTAGCACGGGAATGTGGTTTGTTGTGGCATCGCCAATATAGGCCTCCTGCCCATCCGGAGATAAAGTTATCATTGTTAAACTGCTTTCAACTTCAATATCCTGACGATCAAGGATGAGGCTTCTTGTTTCCGTGTCAAATGTATAGATCAACTCTTCTTCACCCCAAAAATTATCTCCAACTATATATAGAAATTTTTCGTCAGGAGAGAGCTTGTGAATTCTTGAGGATCCAAATGTGTTGTGGCTAATAATTTTCTCTGTTTGAGTATTAACAGTAAAGGGTCGTGAGCCTCCACCATGATCACAGACAATGTCCATATTAGCAGCAGTATACAATAGTCCCGACTGACTGTAGGCTAAAGACCTAAGACAACTACATGCGCCGGGAAAATATAGCGAATCCGCAAAAACCGCCTGAGCATGTCTTAAACCGCCAATATATGCATCATTGGTGATAGTTGTATCCTGGTCCACTATAAGATACGCCATGCTGTCAGAACCCGCTACAATGTAAACCGGATGTCCCGGCAGAGCGATTGTTGTTTTGACCACATCTGTTTCTGTGTCAATAACCGAAATGCTCTTCGATAAAAAGTTTGCCACATAAGCGCACTTCCATTCAGAAGAGACTGCGATGGCCACTGGTTTTTGACCAACAGGAATTGTCTTTGTCACCACATTCTGAGAAACATCGATTACCGAAACCGTGCCATCGCCGGAATTGGCCACATAAAGTTTGGCAGGCTGTTCGGGCGGGGGTTCGCCGTTGGTCGGGGAGCATTGTTTGCAATTAATAGCAAACAGAATAGAGATAACCAAAACAAATCCACAAAATGCGAGATTATATCTCATCATAACAAAACCTCGTTCTGGATTGATGTGCAATGCTTTTCAGATTAGACAAAGAGACGTTTGCTTCTTTGAAAGACTATACAGCTCAAACAAAAAAAACATCCGTAAAAGGCAATAAAGTAACTTTGGAAAGAAAGTAATAAAATCACCAGCGGGAGGCATCTGGAAAATCAATCTGCCAGCCGAAGTTTACGCACTTTCGGGTCCATCACTTTTCGCCAAACGGGTGGTACCAGAGCCAGCAGCATCATGCCGGCGTACCCGGTCGGGAGCTGCGGACTTTCATCGAAATGGCGCAGGGTCTGGTACTGCCGCACAGGATGAACGTGGTGGTCGGCGTGGCGCTGCAGTTTAAAAAGAAGGAAATTGGTGAGGCGGTGGTTGGCGTTCCAGGAGTGGGCCATGTTGACTTTTTCGTACTTGCCGGGAGAGGTCTCTTTTCGTTCCAGGCCGTAGTGCTCTAAATAATTCACCACTTCCAGCATGGAAAACGCCACCACGCTTTGCACAAAAAAGAACGGCACTGCCTGCCAACCGAAAAACCGGCCCAGCAGAACCGCAAACAAAACCGGCAAGCTCACAAACCAGAGCATTTGATTGCGCACGTGCCAAACCGAGTCCCCCAGCCGCTGCAACCGATTGGCCTCTGTCTGCCAGGCGCTTTTGAAACTGCCGATCACAGTGCGGCGATAAAAAGTGTAAAACGATTCGCCGAAACGGGCAGTGGCCGGATCTTTTGGCGTGGCTACATTTACGTGGTGGCCGAGGTTGTGCTCAATGTAAAAATGCAGATAGCAGACCGTTAGCAGCAGGGTTTTACCGAGCGTACGGTCAAGAAAACGTTTTTTGTGTGCCAACTCATGGGCAATGGTAATGCCGAGTCCGCCCGTGGTCAGGCCGATGGAAACGGTCAAACCGGCCAGCTCAAAAAATGAGCGATCAGAATGCGTGATCGCGTAAGCGCCAAAGAAAATCAGTCCTAATTGCACCGGAACGAACAGGTAGAGCACCAGCCGAAAACTGAGTCGGTTTTCGAGTTGTTGCATTTCTTCGGGCGAGGGATTGTAGTCGTCGATTCCGAGGATGAAATCCAGCACGGGTATGACCACAAAGACGAAGAAGACGGTAAGGTACGAGTACATGCCGCCGATGAAATAGCCGACCAGAACGGTGAGCGGAATGACATAAGCGATGGTGTATTTCCAGGCTTGCATGAGAGGCTCCATGTATAGGTTGTCCTATTTTAAGAAGTTGGCAAGATATGACATTTTTTGCAAGGATTTTCTAAGCAAATGCGGTTTTCATTGCAGATGCCTTCTTTTATTGACAAAGTGAAAAAACAGTTTATATTTGAAGAGATACTCACCTCAAATTAAAACGGAATTAATTAGCATGCGTACAGCACAGACAATCAAACAGATTGGTCGTTCTTTAATAATAGTTACGCTTCTGCTTTCGCAGCAGGCCTTTTCGCAAACCGTTACACTGAAAATTATCGAAACGACAGATGAACATGGGGCCGTATTTCCTTACGATTTCATCCGGGACAAACCGGCGTCCGGGTCGCTGGCGCAGGTACAAACTTACGTGCAGCAACAGCGGCAAATAGCCGAACAAAACGTCATTCTACTTTCGGCGGGAGATCTTTTACAAGGGCAACCAACAGTTTATTATTATAATTTTGAACAGCCGCAAGTCACGCATCTCTACGCCCGTGTCATGAATTACATGGGTTACGATGCCGGCGCAGTGGGAAATCACGACATCGAAGCCGGGCATGCTGTTTATGATAAATTCACGACAGAGCTAAAAATGCCCTGGCTGGCTGCCAATGCCGTCAAAAATGAAACCGGCGAGCCTTACTTTCAGCCTTACGCGATTCTGAACAAACAGGGTGTCAAAATTGCCGTGCTGGGCATGGTCACCCCTGGCATACCGAAATGGTTGCCACAAAAAATTTGGGCGGGCATAACATTTCTTGATATGATAGAATCCGCGAGAAAATGGCTTGACATCATCCGTGAACAAGAAAAGCCGGATCTGGTTATTGGCCTGTTTCACTCGGGTGTGGATTTTAACTACGGCGGCAGCACGGCAGAAACACCGCGAAACGAAAATGCCTCCCGCCTGGTTGCAGAGCAAGTGCCGGGCTTTGACATCATCTTCGCCGGACACGATCACCAGGTATGGAATTTCACCTCCAACGACTCTTCCGGCAAGCCTGTACCAATTCTCGGCGCCGGCGCACATGCCCGCAACGTGGCCGTGGCAACGGTGACAATGACCTTGGATGAAAATTCAACTCACTGGCAAAAGGCCATTTCCAGCGAAATTGTTGACATGCGCGACTTTGAGCCGGACACGACTTTTCTAACGGAATTTTCCCAGGAGTTTCAAGCGATTAAACAGTATGTTTCCAGGCCCATCGGCGAATTCTCCAAAACAATTTCAACGCGGGAAGCTCTGTTTGGTGATGCGGCATTTGTCGATTTTGTGCATCAAATCCAGCTAGAACTGACAGGCGCAGATATTTCAGTCAGCGCTCCGCTTTCGCTTGATGCCACCATCGAAAAAGGGCCCTTGTTTGTTCGCGACATGTTTAAGCTTTATAAATATGAGAACCTGCTTTACACCATGCGTCTGACCGGCAAAGAGATTAAAGGTTTTTTGGAATTTTCCTATGGTAACTGGTTTAATCAAATGCATGGGCCGGAAGATCATTTGCTCATTTTCAAAAAAAAGGAAAACGGTGAAATTACTTCCGGCCTGGCAACGCCGCTCTTCAATTACGATTCCATGGCCGGCCTTGAATATGTAGTGGATGTGTCAAAACCAGCCGGAAACCGTGTCCACATTCTGGCCCTGGCTGATGGCCGCTTATTCGATATGGCGGCACAATACAAAGTGGCTATTAATTCCTACCGCGGCACAGGTGGAGGCGGCCACCTGACACAAGGCGCCGGCATCAACGAAAAAGATTTGGACAAACGCCTTATGGCATCAACAGACAAAGATCTGCGCTATTTTTTAATGAAATGGATTGAACGGAAAGGGCAGGTGACAGCAAAGCCGACGGGAAATTGGCAGGTGACACCCCAGGATTGGTGGCAAGCAGGGAAAGAACGCGACGAAGCTTTACTTTTCAAAAAAAGCGCAACGCAGGACTGAAGAATAATCAGGCAACAATGAATCCTGCTCAGAGAATTTATTACCATTGTTGCCAAATAAAACGTACCATTCAGGCCTGCAACTGCTTTTGCAGTCTCAGTAGGCGTAACGATGTATGAGTTGCTCAGAAGCTGTTGGCCATTGGCAAAAAAATCAATGCGTTTGTTAATGCTTGACCCAAAAAGTTCGTTTTGGTCATTTCGACCGAGCCGAAGGAATCTGGAAGCACATCAACACCTTAACATCAGCAAAATTGCAGTCTAGGTAAATCACATCACAGCGAAACAAAACTTGCAGCTTAAGTCCGCAAAAATCGAAGGCCAACAGTTAATAGCCAACAACAAATAGCTGAACAGTTACAATAAAACAGGCCACGAAAGGCCCGAAAGACTTTTTTTATCTTTTTCGTGCTGTTCGTGGGTAGCCCTCTTAATAACAAAGGCTTTGGCAAACGGCACGAAAACAGCTCAAACGGAATAATTTATCGCAAATCTTGTATTTTCCAATGGATTCAAAAAAATTTATCGTTCTGAAAACCCGACGCACAAGACAATGGGAGAATTTCGTTGAACAAAAAACTGCTATTTTTGATGTTTTTGACCTTACTCTCGGCCTGCTCAAGCAGTAATAATACACCAGACAACGTGCAGCAAACAAAACAACTCAAAATCCAATTGGAATCGCAGCTTGCGCTCAGCGGTAATCTGACCGATGTTTGGGGTTACGTTGATCTTGCAACGGGCAAAGAATATGCTCTGGTCGGTTTTGGTTCCAGAAATGGCGGTGTGCACATTGTCGATGTCTCTAACGCGAAACAACCTGCACGGGTCGCCACGGTCAACAACATTGCCGGCTTTGATGTGAAAGTGTGGCAACACTATTTTTATACCGTGAACGGCGGCAGCAGTGGCACCGGCGCCATCGTGGACATTGCCGATCCAGCCAACCCTCAGGTTGTCGGCTCCTTTTCATCTGCTCACAACATCTTCATTACAGATAACGGAACGATGTTCATGGAATTCCCAGGCCTGAGAATTATGGATTTAAATGCCGACCCGTTGAATCCAAAGCAGATTTGGCGCGGTGGCAGCGAAGGCCACGATGCGACGGTTGTCGGCAACAGGCTCTATGATTTTCATGGCAGCAGAGGAACGAATATATACGACATATCAAGCCCGTCCAGTCCGCAATTACGCGGCAGCATCTCGGCGCCAACGGTAATCTACCACCACAGCGGCTGGCCCACGAAAGATGGTAACTATCTGCTTCTTTGTGACGAAGGCGCAAGGCACCCGACCAATGACATCACCATGTGGGACATCCACGATCCCGGCAACCCCGAGCTGGTCGACAGTTATCAGGACAGCACCGCCATCGTGCACAATCTTTACATCATTGACGAACTTGCTTTTGTTTCTTATTACAATTCGGGTTTCAGGCTGTTTGACGTTTCACAGCCAGGGGAAATGACCCTCATGGATGAGTTCGACACGACACCGGCAACAGGCGAAGTTTTTGGTGGCGCTTTTGGCGTGTACCCCTTCGCGCCTTCAGGATTTATCTACGTTAGCGATAGCAAAGAAGGGCTGTTTATTTTCAGCATTCAAGACGAGAACACAAATGCGAAAATGATTTTAGCCCCGTGAGTTCGAAACGCAAAAACATAAAAAAACTACTCAAGAATCCAAACCTGGCAAAAAAACAAGAATAGCTAAACCGCGAACTTTTAAGCGCGCCCCTCCCATCGCCTTAAGCTGAAGCCAAAACAAGTCAAAAATAGCCGTTTTTATACTCTGTTTTTCTTACTCGTTTAGTGCTCATTGAATGTACACTATTTAGTATACATTATAATACTTCACACCAGCATTCGCAGCAGAGTACGCATCCGAGGGCAAGCAACAGGTTTTTCAGCACAAATATGTCAACATTTTGATGGACTCAATTCCATCAATACCCCTGATTCCCCTCTCATAAATCAACTCTGACTTGCTGGCTCAATTTGCGCAGGCTCTCTGTCTGTGCCAGGCAACATTGATTCAACATCTGGACATTGAGGGTAAAAATGAGAAAAATCAAAAAAACACGTCAGTGCGTAAAATTCATGACGGTTTGCTTGACATTGTGTGCAACAGGACTGTCGCTCGCACAAACCAACACATTTACACAAGTGACTACCGGAGATATCGTCACCAATGGCGGCAGCTCGCTCAGCGCCAGTTGGGGTGATTACAATGGTGATGGATTCCCGGACCTCTATGTAGCTAACAAAGGTTTCGAAAGTAACTTTCTTTATACCAACAATGGCGACACAGCGTTTACCCGCGAAACTTTTGGCGACATAGTCAATGACTTCAACTCAGCAGAAGCGGCCACGTGGGGCGATTTCAATGGCGACGGGCACATTGATTTGTTTGTCTGTTTTTTGGGTATTAATAATCGTTTGTACAAAAACAATGGCAACGGCACGTTTTCCCCACAAACAACAGGCGCTGTTGTTAACGATGGCGGGGCCTCACGCAATGCTGCCTGGGGTGACTTCAATGCCGATGGTTATCTCGACCTTTTTGTTGCCAATGATTCTGGTCAGAACAACTTTCTTTACAAAAATAATGGCAATGAAACATTTACAAAAATCACCACCGGCGCCATTGTAAGCGATGGCAAAGATGCCAGCGCAGGCGTTTGGGGAGACTTTAACAACGATGGTCTCCTGGATCTATTTGTTGCCAACACCAACAACACAAACAACGGATTATTCCTAAATACCGGCAATGGTATCTTTACAGAAATTACCACAGGTTCTGTCGTCAACGACGGTAAGTCTTCGCAAAGCGCCAGTTGGGTTGACATAGATAACGATGGCGATCTTGATTTATTTGTAACAAATCTGGCCGAGAAGAGTGCGCTGCACATGAATAACGGCAACGGTTCGTTCACGCCTGTGACAAACGATACCCTGGTAAAAGTCTCGGGAAATTTCATCAGCGCCGCCTGGGCGGATATAGAAAACGATGGCGATCTTGATGTTTTTCTGACAGTGGATAGCGGTGACAATGCACTTTTTATCAATGACGGCTCCGGTGGATTCACCCGCGACAATTCAACTGCTTTGACTTCCGGCGGTGGCGCCTCCAGGGGCGCAGCCTGGGCAGATGTTGATGCCGACGGCGATCAGGATCTCTTTGTTGCAAACGATGGCGGCAACAATTTTCTCTATGCAAACCAGGGCAACAGCAACAACTGGCTCAATGTAAAACTCATAGGTGTGCTCACAAACAGGGCCGGCATCGGTTCAAAAGTACGCATCAATGCAAATATAAATGGTAACAATATTTGGCAAACTCGGGAAATCAGCAGCCAGACCAACCGCAACGGCCAGAACAGTTGCAACGCTTCATTCGGCCTGGGCGATGCAACCATCATTGATTCACTCATCGTTGAGTGGCCATCAGGAGAGTTGGAAAGCAAAATTAATGTTTCCGTAAACCAGTTTCTCTCTATTCAGGAAGATGTTGGCCTCAAGCGATTTTCCTTCCAGCCAATCGATGATGGACAAATCAAAGTTGGAGACGCAAACTCAGCCTTTGGCAACAAAGCAACTGGTAAAGTAGAAAAAAACCGTTTCAAGACATTTCTCAAATTTAAGATTCAAGGATTGAATGGCAGTGTGGTTTCGGCCAAACTCAAACTTGTGGTTTCCAGTGGACAGGATGACGGTAGCGACGATGGCGGTTCTCTTTATCGCGCCACAAACACAATATCGGGCAGCAATATAGCGTGGCAGGAAGAAACACTGACTGGCGGCAATGTACCGGATATTACCGGCGCGCCAATTGCCGGCGCAGGCGCAGTCAGCTTAGGCCAAACCGTAGAATTTGATGTCACCAATATCGTGGTTATTGATAGCACTTATAGTTTTGCACTCGCCAGCAACTCCACCGATTATGTTAAATATTTGATGAAAGAAGGCCTTGTGTCGCCGCAGTTGGTTGTGGATGTGGTTTCTAATGGAGGAAACCTCCCTCCCATCGCTGAAGATGACCTTGTGGCAACGAGGTTGGACCAGACTCTTAACTTCAACGTAGCGATAAACGACCATGACATCGATGGCAGCGTTGACACAACCAGCGTGGATATCATTACACTTCCGGTTAACGGACAAGCCGTCCTGGCACCAAACGGCTGGATAAATTACACGCCAAATTCAGGTTTCCTGGGCTCGGACTCACTGACCTACACAATAAAAGACGATGAAGGCGACACCTCTAATGTGGCCAAAGTGACTATCCTAGTCAGCCCGGCTAACCAACCGCCAATCGCTGTGAACGATCAGGATGTCATCAACAACGAAGAAATCTCAGTCATTGATGTAACCGACAATGATCAGGACTTAGATGGGGCTATTGACAGAACAACTGTTGCCCTGGTCACACCGCCGGCGGATGGCACAACCGGCATTGATCCACAGACCGGTGCAATCACTTACACGCCAAACCCGAACTTTATCGGGACTGAAATTTTTTCGTACACGGTCAACGACAACGAAGGGCTGACTTCGAATCCAGCCAATGTTTTGATCAGTGTCAGCGATGCACCACGAATCCAGACGTTAATTTTCCAGCCCAGCGCTGATGGCCAGGTTAAAGTCACCTCTCCGGGTGTTAACTATGGCAGCAAGTCAACTGCGAAAGTTGAGGCAAATCTGTTCAGCACCTACTTAAAATTCAATGTTCAAGGGCTGCAAGGCCAGGTTCAGGCCTCGACTTTGCGGTTGCGTGTGGGCGACAACCCAGGTGATGGCGGCACCCAGGGCGGCCTGGTTTTTTCTGTCTCAAACAATTTTGCCGGAACAAGCACACCCTGGACCGAAATGGCGCTCAATTATACCAACTCGCCACCAACCAACACAATATTTTTTCATCAAATTGGCGGTGTTTCTGCAAGTGAGCTGGTCGAAATCGACCTCACCACCATTATTCAATCTGACGGCGTCTACAGTTTTGCCATTGAAAGCAACCTCGCCGATCAAGTAAAATATTTGATGAAAGAGAGCATCGATCCGCCTGAACTCGAAATTACCGCGCTGTCAACACTCGGGAACATTGCACCGATTGCCAACGATGACAGTGTGCGCACACGCATTGACACTCCGTTTACTTTCGATGTTTCGGCCAATGACATCGATGCCAACGGCACGGTTGACCCAACCACGATCACTTTGTTAACGCAAACAACCCATGGCGTGCTTCAACTCAATCCCACAAATGGTTTGATTACCTACACACCTGATACCGGTTTCATCGGCCAGGATATTTTTTCTTATGATATTCTCGATGATGAAGGCGCCAAATCTAATCCTGCAAATGTGTTCATCACGGTGAACCCGCCGAATGTTGGGCCCACTGCAGTGAATGATACAACGACCACGCCGCAAGATCAACTCGTTGATATTAACGTTGCAGCCAACGATGAAGACAGCGATGGCGTTTTGGTTCCCGGCAGCATCATCATTGCTGCCGCGCCAATTTCCGGCAGTGCTGTGCTTAACAACGGGCTGATTCGCTACACCCCGAATTCAGGTTTCAACGGTCTGGACACATTTCAATATGTGATTGATGACAACGATGGTGCGACTTCAAACCCAGCCACGGTATTGATCAATGTTGCAGAAAAAGCAACCATTAACACCGTGACTTTCAGCCCCACCGACGATGCACAGGTGAAACACACTTCCCCAAATGAAAATTATGGCGATAAAGCCACGAGCAGAGTTGTTGCCAACCGCTACAGCGCTTACTTAAAATTTAACGTCATTGGCATTCAGGGTAACATCACAAACGCGCTTCTTCGGATCAAAACCGGCGACGCTCCCGATGATGGTGGTCCTGATGGCGGCACGCTTTACGAAGTATCAAATACCTATGACGGCAGCAACACCCCATGGGTAGAAGACGCTTTGCGTTTCAACAACGCGCCTGTGCCCGGTTTCCCATTCGCCGGCATCGGGCCTGTGGATACCGCTGCATTTGTTGAAATCGATATCACACCAATTGTGCGGCAGGCAGGGGTGCTCAGTTTTGCGATTTACAGTGATTCCCCGGACCAGGTAAAATATTTGATGCGGGAAAGCGGTACCGCGCCGCAGCTTGTGGTCACAACGGCCTACTTGCCGGTCAATCAGCCCCCGGTTGCTAACGATGACAGCCTTAACACCCGTGTTGATCAGTTCGTAGATTTTAATGTAACCGCCAATGATTTTGACCCCGACGGCAGCATTGATAACAACAGTGTGGTAATTTTAAGCAATCCAAAGAACGGTATATTGCAATCAGGCATTACCAGCAATCTGCTCACCTACACACCAAACAATGGTTATATCGGCCAAGACAGCCTGACTTACCAGGTAAGCGATAACGACTTTGCCGTGTCAAACGTGGCCACCGTCAGCATTACAGTTAAGCCGCCAAATGCTGCGCCCATTGCTGTGGATGATGCTGCCGGTGCATTTGATAATGGCACCTCTGTAAATATTGCTGTGCTCGACAACGACACAGATGACGGCGCCATAAATGCCGGCAGCGTACAGATTGTACTGCCTCCGGTAAACGGCGCTGCCGGTGTTCAGGCAAACGGTGAAATTCAATACTCAGCTAATGTTGGTTATACCGGCCAGGACAGCTTGCGGTACACGGTCAACGATGCTGAAGGTGCGATTTCAAATGCTGCTACTGTAAGAATATCCGTGCAGAAGGCGCCGAATATTCAGACCTTGACTTTTTACCCGATCGAAGACGGCCAGGTGCGCAAGAGCTCTCCCGGCACTAATTACGGCTCCAAATCAACCGGAAAAGTGGAAACGAATAAATTCAGTGCTTATTTCAAATTTCAAGTGACCGGTCTGACCGGTCAGATTGGCGATGTCAAATTGCGACTGCACGTGGGTGATGGGGCTAACGACGGCAGCAACAGCGGTGGCGAAATATACCCGGCGTCCAATCAATTCGGAAATCAGAATTCTCCCTGGAATGAAGATATTCTTAACTTTAGCAACCGCCCGGACATCATTGGCCCGGCTCTGGCAGCGGCTGGAGCCGTCTCTCCTGATACCGATGTTGAGTTTCTCTTACCGGGAATCATTACTGCTGACGGCATTTTCAGTTTTGTCATTCAAACCAGTTCAGCCGATCAGGTAAAGTATCTTATGAAAGAAGGGGTGACGCCGCCGCAACTTATCATTGAAACCCTGGCCTTTTCAGGCAATCGGCCACCGGTGGCAAATGACGATCTCGTGCAAACAAATCTCAACCAACCTGTTTTTTTCAATCTGACACGCAACGACGTTGACCCGGACGGTTCGATCGACACAACCAGTGTTTCAACTCGTTCCCAGCCCATCAACGGCACATTGCAAGCCGGCAGTGCTGCCAATCTGTTTATTTACACGCCCAATTCCGGCTATACCGGGCAGGATAGTTTCACCTACGACGTTCTGGATAATGAAGCCGAACCTTCAAATATTGCCACTGTGACAATTGATGTTTTTCCGCCCAATCAAACGCCGGTTGCTGTGGATGACAATGCCGCAACCACGCAAGGTGCTGCCGTGGAAATTGATGTGCTTGGTAATGATACCGACAGCGACGGCACCCTTGCTCCAGGGTCGGTTGCTCTGGTCGCTCAGCCGGCAAATGGTTCTGCTTCCATTAACCCGACAAACGGTAAAATTACATACACACCAAACACAACCTTCGTTGGCCTTGGGCAATTTACTTACACTGTGCAGGACAATATCGGCGCTGTTTCAAACGCAGCAATCGTGCGCATTAACGTAGCACGAGCGCCAACAACAGAAACGTTCTCGTTCAAACCACTTGATGACGGCCAGGTGCGCCGCACTTCGCCAGGCTCCAATTATGGCAATCATGGCACAGCCAAAATTGAAAACAACAAATTCAGCGCTTTTCTCAAGTTTAGTGTAGAAGGCCTCACCGGGCAGGTCACAAACGCCAAGCTGCGCCTGACCGTAGCCGACAGCAGCAACGATGGTAGTAATAGCGGTGGTGAAGTTTTCCCCGCCTCCAACAACTTTGGCAACACAACAACACCGTGGCGAGAGGGAACTCTTACTTTTGCCAATGCACCGAATTTCTTCCCGCCGGCCCTGGCTGGCAGCGGCGCTGTACTACCGAGTCAAACGGTTGAATTTGATGTCACATCTGCTGTGTCAGGTAACGGCGACGTTAGTTTCGCGGTTACAAGCAACTCAGCAGATCGGGTTAAATATTTTATGAAAGAAGGCAATATTGCGCCGCGCCTGCTCGTTAGCACGCAAACGCTTACTCCGAATATTCCGCCGGTTGCAGTGGCCGATACTGTCATTACCATCAAAAACACGCCGGTAAATATCGACGTTACAGTCAATGACAGCGACCCTGACGGCAGCATCGATCCAAGCAGCGTCACGGTTGTTTTGCCGGCGGCAAGCGGCACAACCAGTGTCAACAATGTCACCGGTGAAGTCACTTACACGCCAAACACAGATTACGCAGGCAGCGATTTTTTTAACTACGTTATCAGGGATACGGAGGGCGCTCTTTCTAACTCAGTCTCTGTGCTTATTCAGATTAATGGACAGAATCAGCCACCGGTCACACTACCGGACTCAGCCGGTGCCGGATTTGAAACCGCAGTAGCCATTGACGTGACTGCCAACGATTACGATCAGGAAGGCAGCGTCGATAAATCCACGGTAGTAATTGTACAGCAGCCGGACAGTGGCGCAGTCAGCGTGAGCAATCAAACCGGCATTATTACTTACACGCCCGTCACTGGATTCTTTGGCAAAGACACCCTCACTTATTCTGTGGATGACAACCTCGGCGCAACTTCAGCTGAAACAGAAGTAGTAATAACGGTGCGTCCGCCCAATTCTGCTCCCGTGACCTTAAATGATACCGCTTTAACGCCTGAGGACACACCCGTTGTCATCGATGTGCTGGCGAATGACACGGACGCCGACGGCAGCATCGCCACAAACACAGTGCAAATAACCACGCCGACGACAAACGGAAATACCGTCGTAAATCCTGCTTCCGGCCTCATCACATACTCGCCTGACAACGGATTTATTGGCCTCGACACATTTTCCTACACCGTTGACGATAACGAAGGCGCAACATCCAGCCCGGCCACAGTCTCGGTTACGGTTACGCGAGCGCCCCAGCTCACAACACTCAGTTTCCAACCTACTGAAGATGGACAGGTTCGGCACACATCGCCCGGATCAAACTATGGCAGTAAAGGCACAGGAAAAATTGAAAACAGGAAATTCAGCGCCTTTCTTAAATTTGATGTGGCCGGCTTGACAGATCCCGTTTTCAATGCCAAACTACAATTCAAAGTGGCTGACGGCCCGGACGATGGCAGCGACAGCGGTGGCGCTGTCTACCCC
>JAJDAG010000196.1 GCA_029262005.1 Candidatus Zhuqueibacterota bacterium
CCGCCCAAAATGATTTTCCAAATATAAAAAACTTAAAAAGGCAAAATAAAAAACACGCCACTTTAAGGTTGTTTGAAAATTGCGTTTTCACACAGTCTGGTCATTTCGAACCCGGCGTTGTTCAGTCGGCGTGAGAAATCTGTTGAGGCATCAAAACTTTATCTCGGCTCTATGTTGAATAGTGTGGGTATGGTTGTTCTTTCGGTCAAACCTCTCTACGATTCATCCCCGCGACCGCCATCTATGAATCCTCTACGAGGATTAGAACGGTGGTGGGTTTGCATACCTACAATAATGAAAGCTCTACGAGCTTATCTTTGCTGTGAGTAAACGAGCCTGCAAAATCAGAAATCTGTGCGCAACAGAAAAACATCGTAGATGTTTGATTATTGTAAAAATAAATAGCCCTGAAAAACCTATCCTCGTAGAGGATACATAAAAAAAGTTGGGCAGGTGAATTCAACTGGTTGCTGTTTCAATCTCTTATTTACCCATACAAAACAACACAGAGCCTTTATCTCTATGCAAACGTCATTGCCGCAACTTCTCTCATGTGCTAAAGCAGATTCCTCCATTGCCGGGAAGCGCGCTGTTGGGAATGACAATAAGGGAGCAGGGGCAGGCTCAAGCGGGCACTACGTACAAAAGTCAGCCCTTGAAAAGGGGGGACTCAGGGGGATTCGCAGCAAACACCTCAAATCCAACACCTGGATTGGCCAAGAAATAGTTCTCTCAGCAAACATTGCAGTCTTGACATTCACATCTTGTATTTCTATTTTTATGCATACTCATGAAGCCGGAAAATCATAAAGGGCAGGGCCGGATGTTGCAATGGCATCATCCTGAACCTGGCCATAGCCAGGCAGACGGACAAACTCGCCCTGTCGTCAGGAAAATGATTGGTTAAACTAAACAAAAGCACGCAATATGCGCTCTATGCCATTGTAGAGCTTAGTTCGCAGCCGGACGCGGTGCTTTCGGTTGCGCATATCGCAAAAAAGTACAGCATCTCCGACCATCATGTGGCCAAGGTTTTACAGCAACTTGTGCGCTCCGGGCTCATCCGCAGTATTCGCGGCACAAATGGCGGCTTTCAAATTGCCACGGATCCGAAAAAAGTGACCATGCTGGATGTGGTAAATATCTTTGAACCACAACATTCCGCCACCGACTGTCCCCTGGTTGGCGCCATCAACAGTTGTGACTTGCAACCTGAGTGCGGAATCGGCGTCGTGCTTAATGAAATTCAGGCGCAGGCGATTTACACGCTTAAGTCAGTTTCAATTGCCACCCTTGTTTCTCCCAAAAGAATTGCATAAGCGGATAAGTGCATCTAAATAGCACAAGATATTTTTTGGACAGGATTAACAGGATTTACAGGATAAACAGGATTCTCTGAGTTTATTGAAGCAAAGGCCAATTAAGGTCAAAAGTCAAAAATCCAGCTGTCACTCCGGAGGAGTCTTGTTCGCCTGTTAAACAGCTGTAAATTAAAAAGATTCCTCCAGAATGACAAAGGTGTTGTGAATTATTTAGGCTAAATAACACAAGATATTTTTTGGACAGGATTTGCAGGACAAACAGGATTCTCTGAGTTTATTGAAGCAAAGGCCAATTTTGTAAATTCTGTTTATCCGCTTTATCTTTTGGGTTTCGGAAAGAAAATGGTGGTGAGAATTAGTTTAATTAAAACAATCCGTGAACATCCGTGCTAATCCGTGGCTAACAATATTCTTCTTGGATGCCTTGCAACCGGACAAGTCGTTTATTTAAGAAAAAAGTGGCAACCTGTTCTTTTAGTGCAACCAGCCCTCGTACCAGTCTATTTAAAATTTTAAACAGGTATTCTCTTGCCTGTATTAAGTTTTTTTACCCAAGTGAGACCAATGCGTCCCAATATTTTGTTGACATTTCTTAAATATTATGTTATTTTGGGCATCCTCGATTCATTCAATCCAAAGTTGTTCGTTGTACTGCAATTATTGTTGCTGTGTATTCCTGTTTAACAGAAGGAGAGTATGAGTAATGAGCACTGCCAAAAAGATCCATTTATCAGAAAATGAAATCCCGGAAAAGTGGTACAACATTCAAGCCGACATGCCCAATCCAACCTTGCCGCCGTTGAATCCCGGCACCGGTGAACCCATTGGTCCGGAAGCGTTGGCGCCATTGTTTCCCATGGGCCTGATCATGCAGGAAGTATCACAGGAGCGTTGGATTGAAATTCCCGAAGAAGTGCGAGAGATATATAAAATATGGCGTCCGACGCCGCTTTTCAGGGCAACCGGCCTTGAAAAAATGCTGGATACACCGGCTAAAATTTATTATAAGTATGAAGGTGTCAGCCCGGCCGGGTCGCATAAACCCAACACAGCCGTGCCACAGGCTTATTACAATAAGCAGGAGAATGTCAAACGCATCACCACAGAAACAGGGGCCGGTCAGTGGGGCAGTGCCCTGAGCTTTGCCTGCCAGTTGTTTGGCATCGACCTTGAAGTTTATATGGTAAGAATAAGCTACGATCAAAAGCCTTATCGCAAAAGTATGATGAACACATGGGGCGCCAGGGTTCTCGCCTCTCCAAGTGAAACCACTGAATCCGGTAGAAAGATTCTGGCTGATGCGCCCGATTCACCGGGAAGTCTCGGCATCGCAATTTCAGAAGCGGTTGAAAGAGCGGCCACTGATGAGGGCACAAAGTATGCGTTGGGCAGTGTGTTGAATCATGTGCTGATGCATCAAACCGTTATCGGTCTTGAGGCATTGAAGCAACTTGAAAAAGCGGGTGATTATCCGGATGTTGTGATTGCGCCATTTGGCGGCGGCTCGAATTTCGCGGGTATTGCCTTTCCGTTTCTGCGCCATAATTTTCAGGATGGTAAAAAGACCCGGTGTATTGCCGTTGAACCGGCTTCCTGTCCAAAACTGACAAAGGGTGAGTTTCGTTATGATTTTGGTGATACTGTTGGCTTGACGCCGCTTTTGCCCATGTACACGCTGGGGCATACTTTTGTGCCCGCGCCCATTCATGCCGGCGGCCTGAGATACCATGGCGCAGGCGCCATTGTTAGTCAATTATTGAAAGACAACCTCATTGAAGCAATCGCCTTGCAACAATTGGAATGCTTTGAAGCAGGTGTAAAATTTGCGCAAGCAGAAGGCATTATACCCGCCCCTGAAGCCACACACGGCATTGCTCAAGTATTCCGGGAAGCAGAAAAAGCCAAAGAGGAGGGCAAGTCCAGGACCATTCTGTTCAATCTTTGCGGCCATGGCCATCTCGACATGAGCGCTTATGATGATTATTTCAGCGGGCGACTCACCGATCATCACTTGACCGATGAGCAGTTACACTCCGGACTCAAAGATTTGAACACCCCGGCTGCAACTTAAGGCGGTCGCGTTGCAACAGGACTAAGCGTTCACGGCAATGAGACGAGCGCCCGGCATGTTCGTCTCATTAACACTATTCACACTGTTCGGGAAATCAGCGAGAAAACGCACCACATCTATGAATCACAAACTCGGCATTGATGTTGGCGGTACTTTTACAGATTTTGTCCTGCTGGATGAATCCACAGGTGAAATTATCGTCCATAAATGTCTGACCACGCCCGGCGATCCATCGGATGCTGCGGTGGACGGCATTCAGGAGCTGACGAAACGCGTGCCCGGCCTGCCACAGAAATTGGCAGAGGTCATCCATGGCACAACACTGGTGATCAACGCCATTATCGAGCGTAAGGGAGCGCCTACAGCCTTGATAACGACAGAGGGGTTCCGCGACGTCCTCGAACTGGGTCGCGAAATTCGCTATGCTCCTTACAACATTTTTGCTGAGTTTCCTGAACCGCTGGTTCCCAGGCGGTTGCGGCTGGAAGTGGAGGAACGCATTCGCGCCGACGGCAGTGTTCTCACTGCCATGAACCTCGAACGCGCGCGGGAGATCGTAGGCACACTGCCGCAGACCGGTGTGGAGTCGGTTGCTGTCTGCCTGCTCAATTCATTTGAAAACCCTGAACATGAATTAGCGCTCAAGAAAATCATCGCCCAGGCATGCCCGGGCGTGTCTATTTCCATTTCTTATGAAGTATTACCTCAGATTCGCGAGTACGAGCGCACCAGCACCACGGTGGCCAATGCTTATGTTAAACCGCTGACGGAAAAGTATTTGTACCGGCTTTCAGATCGCCTGACTTCACTCGGTTTTAAAGGCCGGTTGTTCATCATGCTTTCCAGTGGTGGCATTACATCGGTGCAAACGGCCGCCGAATTCCCGGTGCGCATCATTGAGTCCGGTCCGACGGCCGCGGTCATCGCCGGTGAGTATTTCAGCCGCCTGTTTGAACTCCCCGACATGTTCTGCTTCGACATGGGCGGTACCACGGCCAAGTCTTGCTTGATCCAGGACGGCGTGGCCGGTGTGGTGCCCACTTTCGAGGTAGGTCGGGTGCAGCGCTTTATGAAAGGCAGCGGTCTAACCATTCAAGTGCCTGTGGTTGATTTGATGGAAATCGGTGCCGGCGGCGGCAGCATTGCTCGCATGAGCCAGGTAGGTACCTTGCAAGTGGGACCCGAAAGCGCCGGGGCCGATCCCGGACCCATCTGTTACGGATTGGGCGGTGAGAAGCCAACTGTCACGGATGCTGATTTGCTGCTCGGATACCTCGACGCCGACTACTTTCTCGGTGGTGAAATGCAATTAGACGCAAAGGCTGCCCGAAACGCCATTGCAGAACAAATTGCCGAGCCCCTGGGCGTTTCCACCATCCAGGCGGTCTGGGGCATTCACGATTTGATCAACGAAACCATGGCTGCCGCTGCCAAAACCCACATTGCTGAGCGCGGCGGCAATCCAAAAGTCGTGACCCTGGCTGCATTTGGCGGCGCAGGGCCGGTGCACGCATTCGGACTGGCCCGCAAGTTAGGGGCGCCGCGGGTTATCGTGCCGCCGAACGCCGGAGTGGGATCGGCACTTGGATTTTTCACTGCGCCACGCGCTTTTGACTTGGTGCGCAGCCACAAGGTGTCTCTGCAAGAGGCTGATTACAACGAAATCGAATCGTTGTTTGGCGAAATGGAAGCCGAGGGCGAACGAACCCTGCGCACCGCCGGCGTCACCGATGAGATTTCCTTTTTACGCTCTGTGGATGCGCGTTTCGTCGGTCAGGGTTCGGAGACGAATCTATTGCTGCCGGAAGGCGCTTTTACCACATTGAAGCCGGAGGCATTACGTCGCCAATTCGACGAAACTTATGAAAAGTTGTACGGTCGCACATATCCGGAGACGCCGGTGGAATTCGTCAACTTCCGGGTGCGTGCCAGTCTGCCGGTGCAACCGCTGCAACTGCCCCGGTTGCATGGCAAACAGGCAAGTTTGCAAGAAGCCCTCAAGGGTGAACGCCTGGCCTATTCCGGCCTGGCACACGATTTCATCCCGTTTACAGTTTACGACCGCTACAAGCTGTTCGCCGGCGCAACCATTGCGGGGCCTGCTATCATCGAAGAACGCGAATCCACTGCCATCGTTGGTGAGGATGCGACAGTCACAGTGGATGAATTTGGTTTCTTGTGGATTGAACTTAAGGGTAATGATAAAAGAGTTCCATAAGCCAATATGGGTTTAAGCGGAAAAAATATTAACCACGAAGAGCAGGAAGTGGAATTTGATGAGCCTTCAAAACGTGTAATCGGTTGTGCGATTGAAGTACACCGAGCTTTAGGTCCAGGACTCCTGGAATCTGCTTATGAGCAGTGCTTGGGTAGAGAACTCGCTTTAAATGAGATATCTTTTTAAAGTTCAGGCTCCTTTGCCAGTTGCCTATAAAGGCGTCCGATTAGATTGTGGATACAGAATAGACATTATTGTCGAAAAGAAACTCATAATCGAACTTAAAGTTGTGGAGAAGCTTTTACCAATTCACATTGCTCAGATATTGACTTACATGAAATTAGCTAATGTCTCAGTAGGCCTGCTTATGAACTTTAATGTTCAGTTACTAAAAGACGGTGGAATTAAACGGTACGTACTTTAAGGTCTTCGTGACATTCGTGCTCTTCGTGGTAGAAAAAAAATGACAGGGAAAATGATAACGAAGTTTGACCCGATCACTCTGGAAATTCTTTGGCGTCGCTTGCTATCCATCGTGGATGAAGCCGATGCCACAGTCGCACGTACGGCTTTTTCCAGTTTGCTGCGGGATGCGCACGATTACACCTGCATGTTCACCGATCGCCAGGGACGTGAGCTGGCGCAGGGTACGTTGGCAACGCCGGGGCAGTCCGGCGCCATGGCGCTGGGCATCAAGCGGCTGGTGCAAAGTATTCCGGCGGAGACTTTCCGCCCGGGCGACGTCTATATTACCAATGATCCATGGGCGCTGGCCGGACACCTGAATGACATCTGTGTGTTCAGTCCCATTTTTCACAAGGACAGGCTGGCGGCGTTTACAGCCTGTGTTCTACACCACTCGGACATCGGTGGGCGGGTGGCGTCGGACAACCACGATGTGTTCGAGGAAGGGCTGTTCATTCCGCTGGTAAAACTCTACGATGCCGGTGTGGAAAATCAGGCGGTAATGGACCTGATCCGCTGGAACGTTCGCACCCCGGACGAAGTCATCGGCGACATCCGCTCGCAGATTGCGGCCAACCATGTTTGCGCCGAGCAAGTTTGCCAGATGATGGCAGCAGAGAATCTCGACAGTCTGGACGACCTGGCCGACGAAATTATCCAGCGCAGCGAGAAGAGCATACGCGCCGCCATTGCCAAAGTGCCGGATGGCATCTACCGGGCTGAGGGCGTCATCGAGCAGATGGCGGACCGTGCGGATATCGTCATCAAAGCGGCCGTGGAAATTTCCGGCTCCGACATCATGGTGAATCTGGAAGGCTCTTCACCCCAGGTGGACTGGGGCGGCAATGTGGTCTACAACTTTACTTACGCCTACGTGCACATGGCCGTCAAAAGCATTTTCGATCCGGATATTCCCAACAACGATGGCAGTGTGGCTCCCATTTGCCTGAAAGCGCCGGAAGGAAGTGTGGTGAACTGCCGTTTTCCGGCGGCCGTGGCAGCCCGTATGCAAATCGGCCATTTCATGACTGAAATTCTCTATCGCGCTCTGGCACCAGCGCTGCCGCAGCGGGTCATCGCCGGCAGTGGTGGCACACCCGCTACCATGAACGTCTTTTATGGCAAACAAAGCAACGGCCGCCCCTGGCACTCCGTACTCATTCGCGGTGGCGGTACCGGCGCCGGCTGCAGGCAGGACGGCGAGCAGTGCTACATTTTCCCGGCCAATGGCGCCAACACACCTGTGGAAATTCTGGAAAGCGACACCCCGTTGATCGTCGAGCGCCGCGAATTACTGCCGGACTCGGGGGGAGCCGGCAAGCAGCGCGGGGGGCTCGGTCGCCGTGTGGTTTTCCGCATACCGGATGACGAGTATGCCCCGGAGCCGCCGGTAAATCTGGGTATCCAATCCGGACGTTTCCGTCTGCCGCCGGCAGGCCTGTCTGGTGGTCGGCCGGGTGCCCGGGCACAGTTTCTCGTCAATGGCGAGCCGGGTAATCCATACGGCTTGACCCGGCTGCAACCCGGAGACCGTGTCACCATGGACGCTGCGGGCGGGGGTGGTTATGGAGCCCCAAAGGAACGTGACCGGCAAGCCCTGCTAGTCGATGTGCAGGACGGCAAGGTGTCAATGGAGGCGGCAAAGAAAGATTATGGGATTGAAATGGATTTGTAAGCAAGCAATATTGAAGTGAGGGCGATACAAAAATATGAATGCAATAGCTGCGACCCCTGATTTTTGATACAGGAGTCCCCTTTTATATTCGCATAATTAATATGAATTCGTATATTAGTATCGCAATCCTGTAGATAATAAGGAAGTCCAATGGAATACACACTTGAGAAAAAATTTAAAACGCTCAGCCAGATCACGCGTGCGGCGCATTTTGAGTGGCGAGAGACGTTTCGGAAAATGTATCCTGATCAAGATCCGAAAGAAGCCGTGTTGAAATACTGGGAAATCGTCGGCCACGACACTGCCCGGGCCTATCTTAAAAAAATCGACAAAACAAAGCCGGTGGCACCGCAGGTAGCTCAGCAAATTGTAAACAGCAGTCTGGCCATGGGTGAGGAGGCACGGCTGGTCGATGGAGAAAGCAACGGCGAAGTCTGTTTTGAGCATCAGGCTTGTCCCTGGCATGAATGGCACCAGCGCTACGACGCTCTGGACGAAGACCAACCTGGCTGTGATTGCTGGATAGCGACGCTGATCAACGACATCAATGAAGCCCTGGGAACGAACGTGACATTTGAAACGCTCTGCTCCCTGCCAAATGGTGATGCCAGTTGCAAGAGAGTGCTGCGCGAGAAATGAAAACCTGAAACTTGAATGCACAAAAAAATGAATTTCAATTTAACAGAAACTCAGAAATCCATTCAACAAACCTTCAAGGCGTTCGCAGAACAGAAGGTTAAGCCCGCAGCTGCGGAAATCGATGAAAACAAAACGTTTCCAATGGAATTGTTTAAGCAAGTCGGGGAGCTGGGATTTTTCGGCATGCGCTATCCAGAAGATGTGGGCGGCAGCGGCTCGGACATCGTTTCGTACTGTCTGGCCGTGATTGAGCTGGCACGCGGTTCGTTGTCCCTGGCGGCGGTTTGTACCATGCAGTCGTTGATGGCAACTTACTTTCTCTACCGATTTGGCGACAAAGAGATTCGCGATGCTTATTTTTCTGAAGCGCTGTTCGGGAACAAGATCGGCGGTATTTGCATGACCGAGCCCAACGCCGGCAGCGACCTCATGGGCATCAAAACCGTGGCGAAAGTACGGAATAATGACTTTGTGTTGAGCGGACAGAAAACCTGGGTGACCTCCGCGCCGGTGGCGGATTTTTTCACCGTGTTGGCCCGCACCGATAATCATGAGCAGCTTTCTATCTTTTTTGTACCGGCCAAAACCGAAGGCGTCATCATCGGCAAAAACATCGACAAGCTCGGTGTGTGCGGTTCTGTGACCAGCGAAGTGGCCTTTGACGAAGTACACTTGCCGAAAAATTATCTGCTGGGCGGCATCGGGGAAGGCACCAAATGTCTGCGTGAAATCCTGGCTGAAATCCGCATCATGACCGCGGCCCTGGCAATAGGTGTCGCCACAGCCGCTTATCAAGACGCTTTGGAGTACGCGAAAACTCGAGTGCAATTCGGCAAACCCATCGGCAAGTTCCAGGCCATCAAAATGAAGCTGGCTGACATGGCGGTACAACTGGAAAGCGCCAATCGCATGCTTTTCCATGCCGCCTGGTTGAGCGACGAGGACCTGCCACGGCAAAAGCAAGCCGCCATGGTGAAACTCTACGCTTCCGAGTGCGCAAACAGTATCTGTGATCAGGCATCGCGGATAATGGCTTCGTACGGTTATGCAAAGGAATACCCCATGCAGCGGTATTTGCGGGATGCGCGTTTTACCCTTATTGGCGGTGGGACATCGGAAATTTTGCAACTGGGCATTGCGAAGGAATTGGGCTTGTAAATTATTAAACTCGAAACTCGAAACTCGAAACTCGAAACTCGAAACTCGAAACTCGAAACTCGAAACTCGAAACTCGAAACTCGAAACTCGAAGCTCGAAGCTCGAAGCTCGAAGCTCGAAACAATAATGCAATTCTCAAAAACTAAAATACAAAGCAGAAAAGTTGATATAGCGCTGATATTGAAAAGACAGGCTATCTTGGTTTAGTTCGAATAGAATACGAATGAATGAAAAACGAAATTCTAAGCGTTATGATTTAGAAGATCGAACTTTGGAATTTGCGGGAAAAGTCAGGGCGTTTGTTAAGAAATTCCCCAAAACCATCGCAAATATTAAAGATGTCAGGCAACTCGTCAAGGCATCTGGCTCGGTGGGAGCGAATTATATTGAAGCGAATGAATCGTTGAGTAAAAAAGATTTCGTTTATCGAGTTAAGGTTTGTAGAAAAGAAGTCAAAGAAAGCAGATACTGGTTGAGATTGGTTGACAGCTACGATGATTCAGAATTGGAAAGGGAACGAGATTTACTGGTAAATGAAGCCACTGAATTGATGAACATCTTTGGCTCTATTATTCGGAAGGTAGAAATAAACTACACTTGAAACCCGAAACCCGAAACCCGAAACCGTTTCGAATTTCGAATTTCGGATTTCTGATTTGTTTGAAGCTTCGAGTTTTAAGAACTGGACTTGATCATGACAAACATACTTTCTTACGGCATTTCCCTGCCCCATTTTCGGGTTGACAGTAGCACTTTGAATCCGTCCCGTGGTCGGAAGCAGGAGCAGAGGGCTGTCATTTTCGTGGATGAGGATCCAATCACTCTGGCGTATGATGCAGCAAACAAGTGCCTCGCGAATTTTGCAGCGGCGGAATCCGGACACAAAAAGATCGATGCTGTTTTGTTTGCCACAACAACGCCCGTTTTCCAAAACAGGTACCACGCTTCGTTCCTGGCCGAACTGCTGGATATCCCGAATGGCATACTGGCGCTGGATTTCACCTCATCACTCAGAGCCGGTACGGATGCACTCATTCTTGCAGACCAATTATTAACGACTGGGAAATATGAGCGAGTCTTGCTGCTGGCTGCTGACACATATTTCCCAGCCATCGGTGAAGAACTCGCACCCTCGCTCAGAACCGGACACGCTGGTTGTGCTCTGCTCCTGAGTCGGGAGGATGGTTTCGCATCAATCGCGGCATCCCGCTCATACAGCAGTTTCATTGCAGAGGACTTCGTTTACAAAGGCAGTGCCGTGCAACCGGATGCCCGATTTGGCCGCGACGCCGGATTCAAGTCGAGCGTCAAGCATGCTCTGAACGACTTCCTTGAACACACTTCGGCTGAAGCCGCGGATTTCGATGCTGTGATTCTGAATTCAATCTTTGCCCGCAGCGGCGCGGGTCCGTTTTTAAAGAATGGATTCAATGCTGAAAAGCAATTCTTCAGAGACATTTTAGCGGCGCAGTTTGGATTTTCCGGAGCCTGTCACGCTTTGATGCTGTTGATCCATAGCCTGGAAAGAGAGGCGGAGCGGGTCCTGTTGTTTGATTGCGGGAACGGTACCAACGTAATTGATATTAAGAGAATTCGTCCGGCTTCTCCAGCATTATCCAGGCAACTCGATAAAGGCGAAACGGTGACCAGCTACCAGGATTATTTGCTGCTGCGGCAGGCAGGAAACGTCAACTTAAAATCTGCCACAAAGCAGGACATGTTCTCCTCCGACATGATGCTGGAACGGGAAAAGAAAAACCTGCTGCAGCTTCAGGGATTTGCCTGTACCGGGTGCGGCACGGTTTATTTTTTGAAAACCATGCGCTGTAAAAACTGTAAGTGTGAAAAATTTGATGTCCGTAAATTAGAAAAAACCGGTATCGTATTTTCGTTTACCCGGGAACACTATTTCCCCAGCTCATTTGCACCGGTCACCATGGTGGTGGTTGATTTGGACGGCGGCGGGCGAGTCACTTTACAACTCACCGACGACATGTATGCAAGCGGCACCCGGGAAAATCCGATTGGCGCCAGAGTGCAGCTCGTTCTCCGAAAAATGATGGAACAGGACAAGAAGCCGAACTATTTTTGGAAATGTAGATTTTATTGATGAATTGTTGCGAGGTCTCGCTGCTGAGTTAAAAGAGTGACGTTTTAATAAGACAGCAATATTATTGCGACAAAACAGGCCATGAGTCAAATAACCAACTTTGTATAAAACGATGAATAAAACTGAGTCCCCAAACATCGCTATTATTGGCACCGGTTGTACAAAATTCGGTGAGCTGTTCAGTAAGAGCTACGATGACCTTGTTAGAGATGCAGTTACCGAGGCTCTGGACGATGCTAAGATTTCCATTGATTTGGTAGATGCCGCCTGGCTATCCACGGCGTTTCCTGAAATTGGTGTGTTCAAGGGCAGGAGCGGCATGGACTTGGCCGAGCCGTTGTCCCTCTATGATCTGCCGGTGACGCGGGTCTCTAATTACTGTGCCTCTGGGGCAGATGCCATCCGCAATGGTGTTAACGCGTTGATGGCGCACAATTGTGATGTGGTTTTGGCACTGGGGGTTGAAAAGCTCCGCGACCGGCCACCGCAGGACAGTATTGTAAAAATGATGGTTGAATACGGCCACCCATACTACCAAAAAGGATTTACAGCCGCAGGCACTTTTGCGATTTATGCGAACAGACATTTTAAGGAGTACGGCGTTACCCGCGAGGATCTTGCAGCAGTTTCCGTGAAGAACCATTATCACGGCACGCTGAACCCAAAAGCGCATCATCGCCGCGAGTGTACGGTTGACCAGGTGCTATCCTCGCCAATGGTGGCGGACCCGCTGACGGTTTACGATAGTTGCCCAACAACGGATGGCGCCAGTTGCGTCATCCTGGTGCGCGCCGAAGATGTGGACCCATCAAAGCATGTTCCGATTTTTGTAAAGGGCATCGGCTTGTCGGTTTCAACGGGTTGGGACATGCCGTTTTTTGATCCAAACCACGACTTCCTGTCGTTCCGCGCAACTCAGCAGGCCGCAGAAAGGGCCTATACACAAGCAGGTATTGCAGACCCGCTTAACGAAATCGATCTAGCTGAAGTGCACGACTGTTTTTCCATTGTTGAGTTGCTGACTTATGAAGATCTCGGGTTCTGTAAACCCGGTGAAGCCAAGGAGATGATTCGTGGAAATTCAACTGCCCGGGACGGTGAATTGCCGGTGAACGTTAGCGGCGGACTGCTTTCCTGCGGGCATCCAGTGGGCGCCACCGGCGTGCGCATGGTGACGGAAATCGCCACCCACCTCAGAAACAGAGCCGGTGAACGTCAGGTAGAAGGCGCTAAAGTGGGGCTGGCGCAAAATATCGGCGGGCCAGGTGCCATTGCATCGGTGACGATTTTGAGCAACGAAGTTTGAAACTCGAAAAACGAATTCCGAAACTCGAAGCAAAAGATTCGAATTTCAATATTCGGATTTATTAAACAAAAAGCAGATCCTTGATTATGACCAACAAAAAACTAAAAATTCTATTAGGCAAACCCGGCTTGGATGGACATGATGTTGGTGTCAAAGTCTTGGGGCATGCCCTGGTTAAGGCTGGTTTCAATATTGTTTACACGGGGCTGCGAAAACAAGTCTCGGACATCGTGCAGATGGCTCGGGAGCAAGGTGTGGATGTCATCGGTCTTTCAATTCTATCCGGGACACATCTTGTTATTTGTGAACAGATGCATGCGGCAATGAAAAATGCCAACCTGGCCACCCCGTGGATTATTGGCGGAAATATACCCGATGAGGACGTCGTTGCGATTGTGGAAAGAGGGGCCACTGCTGCCTTTCCCACCGGGACCAGCATTGCAGCCGTGATTGGTTATTTTACCGCCATGAAAAAATGAGAAAAAGGACACATGAAAAATAACCAGCAGTCATTATCACGCGTCGTTCTTGAGTCCGGAATTGAAGTGGCGCCACTTTACACGCGGGAGGACATAGAAAAAACCGGTTCCGCAGACGACATCGGCCTACCCGGACAGCAACCCTTTACGCGTGGCATTCATGCAGAAATGTACCGCAAGCGACCTTTCACCATGCGGCAGTATGCCGGGTTTGGCACCCCGGCCGAAACCCATGAACGCTTCCAATATTTGATCAAAAACGGCCAAACCGGTCTGAATGTCGCGTTTGATTTGCCGACTCAAACCGGCCTTGACTCAGATGATCCATGCGCTGCCGGGGAAGTTGGGCGGGTTGGCATGTCCGTGGACACCCTGGCTGATTTCGAGGAAGTTTTCAAGGGTATCGACCTCGACAAGATTACGGTTTCTCTTACTATTAACGGTTCAGCGATCGTGCTGATCGCCATGTATTTTGCCATGGCGGAGAAATACGGCTTCGATATCAAAAACCTTCGCGGCACTGCACAAAATGACATTTTGAAAGAATTCATCGGCCGCGGAACCTGGGTTTTTCCTGTGGATGCGTCTGTAAAACTCGTTGTTGACACAATCGAGTACTGCGCCAATGAAGTTCCCAAATACAGTCCTGTGAGTGTGTGCGGCTACCACATTCGTGAGTCCGGGGCCAATCCGGTTCAGGAAATGGCCTATGCATTTTGCATTGCCAAGGCGTACACCGACGAAGCACTGGCACGCGGACTCGACATTGACGAATTTGCCTCGCGGCTTTCTTTCAACTTCGATATTTATGGTAACTTGTTTGAACAGATCGCCAAGTTTCGTGGTGGCAGACGGCTCTGGGCAAAAATTATGAAAGAGCATTATCAGGCAAAAAACGAAAAATCAGGCTGGATGCGGATGATCGCCGGTGGCGGTGGCGGCGGTTTGACCAAAGAGCAGCCGGAAAACAACATTATCAGAAGCGCCTACTATGCTTTGATCAGTGCGCTTTCCGGAACTCAGACCATGGCCCTGTGTTCCTACGACGAAGCTTATACCATCCCCACTGAAAAAGCCGCCGAGATTTCGTTACGAACCATGCAGATTCTCACACATGAAATGGGACTTTGCGACACGGTTGATCCGCTTGGCGGCTCGTATTATGTGGAAACATTGACCAATCAAATGGAAACGGCGATTGCCGAGCAAATGCAGGAAGTAGATGCGAAAGGCGGTATTGTTGCGGCCATTGCTTCAGGTGAAATCCAGCAGGCGATTTCCGAACAAGCTTACGAGCGTGAGCTGGCCATTCAGGAAGGCAGAACACCAAAGGTGGGAGTGAACTGCTTCCGAAAAGAAGAAGAGGCAAGAACGGTTGCGTTTCATCCGTATAATGAAGAAAATGCTCGCAAGCAGCTCGTGAACTTGAGTAAAGTGAAAGCGGAACGCAACGCAGCAGAAGTCTCAAAATGCCTGGAAAAAATTAGAACCGATGCCAGAGCCAACCTCAATCTTATGCCTGCGGTAATAGAGGCTGTCAAAGTCTACGCCACAGTGGGGGAAATCACTGCTGCTCTAAAAGATGTTTACGGAGAGTATGTGGAGCCGATTTATTTTTGATTAAGCCAAGTGCCTGGCTGCAGATTGGTGAAAATTTGTGCCAATAGGAACCAGCAAAATGAAGAAAACAATACTCAGTTTAGAACAAGCCCTGACCCTGCCATATGCTACAGAGCGCTTTGTGCATTTAGGCTGGCGAGTGATTCGCATTGAGTCTGCGGGCGGTACAGGCAGGAAAGGCGATCCCAACCGCTATATCGGTGAGGATACGGGTGTCGATGATTTGCACGCATATTATCTTGCCCCAAACCTGGGCAAAGAGGCGATTACGTTGAACCTGAAAACGGCTGAAGGGCAGGCACTGCTTCGAACCATTATCAAAGAGCTGCATGTGGATGTCTTCCTATGTAACACGCTGCCCAAACGCTACAGGCAGCTTGGTATAGATTACGAGACGCTGAGTCAGGCCAATCCGTCTTTGATTTGGTGCGGCATCTCGGCGCTCGGACCTGAATATCCTGACCGCGCCGGTTATGACCCGGCACTACAGGCTATGTTGGGCTACATGTTTCTCACGGGTGAGCCGGATCGGGATCCCATGTTGTGCGGCCTGCCTATCATCGATTTGAAGGCAGGTGACGAGGCCTTTACACAGGTTTTGCTCGCATTCCTGGAGCAGGCCAATGCCGGCGCGGACACATCAGGAAAGGAAATACACATTTCTATGGCTCAGTGTGCCGCATCCTGGCTAATTACGGCTCTGCCGCAACGGGTCTTTGCACAGACTGAGGCCGTTGCCTTCACCCGCAGCGGCAATGAACACCGTAGTTTTGTGCCATCCAACTGTTATCCGACAAAAGATGGTTTCGTCTATCTGGCCATCGGCAGTGATTCACAGTGGGAAAAATTGACTCAGATGACAGGATTTGAGCATCTCAGAAAGCCCAATCGTCAGACAAATAATGGTCGCCAGGAAGATAAAGAGCGCATTTATGCTGATATTCGAAAAGGGCTGCAGCAATACACAACCGGGCAGTTCATTGAGATTTGCCTGAGGGAAAATCTGGCGGTTGCGCCGGTTAATTCAACGCGGCAAGTCTCTGACCTTGAATTTGTAAAAAAAATTATGATAAAGACAGAGCTGCCTTCGAATTCTTCCGGCACCGGTAAAGAAGTTGCGTTGTTTCCTGCGCCGATGAATACTGAATTTCTGGCGCAAAACGAACATCGACTTTCTTGCGCGCCGCGGTTGGGACAGCACAACAAATCAATTTTGCAGGAGGCTGGGTTGACTGCTACCGAGATAGAGTTGTTGGCAGAGCGTGAAATTATTTGAGCAGATCCAAATCGACTGACACAGGATAGTTTTGATATCGTTATGAGGAGTTTGGTTTTATTTAGGGTACAAAAAATGAATCACTTAACCTCGAAGAAATAATATGCTCAGTAAAATATTGCAAATAGTCACCCCGTATGAAGCGCCCGAAAAAGTCTGCGTCATGGGTAATGAGGCCGTTGCCAGAGGCGCAATTGAGGCTGGAGTTCGGGGTGTCTTCGCCTATCCGGGCACACCCTCGACGGAAATATCTGAGGCTTTCAAGCATGTGAGTACGTTTCAAAATGCCCCTGACCGCCGGAAAGAATTCCCCAAGCTGACCGCCGATCCACTGTACTTTGAGTATAGTGTCAATGAAAAGATCGCCCTGGAAAAGGCCATCGCCTATGCCATTGGCAACCGCAATGCCCTGTGCTGCATGAAAAATGTGGGGATGAACGTCGCTTCTGATGCACTCATGACCATCACCTATCAAACCATCGGTGCCGGCCTGGTAATCATCGTCTGTGATGACCCTGGCTGCTACTCGAGTTCCAATGAACAGGATTCTCGCTACTGGGGTAAAATGGCCTCTGTTCCATTGTTTTGTCCGGCCACTCCGGAGGAAGCCCGCAGCATGACCAAAGATGCGTTTCGTCTGTCCAGAGAGCTGCTGCTGCCGGTGATTGTGCGCATGACGACGCGTGTTGGCCATGCGAGAAATATTGTTTACTACGGCCCTATTGATACCGGAATTCAGCCACCAAAATTTGAGAAGCTGCCGCAACATATCAATATTCCGGCGAGAACGGCCGCGGCCCACAAAAATTTAATCGACAAGCTAAGTGGAAAGGTGGTAACTGAAGCGCTACATCAACATGCTGTTTCACGTCTACCGGAAAAACAGAATGGCACCAAAAACAAACCGGTTTCTCTTGGAATTATAGCCAGTGGTGTCGCTGCAATTTATGCCCATGAGATTCTGCAAAGCCCTGAAGTGAGGGACCGGGTTGGACTTCTGAAATTAGGTCTTGTTCACCCCTTTCCCGCTGATGAGGTCAGTAATTTTCTCAGGCAGGATTTTGAGAGAATTTTGGTTCTCGAAGAGCTGGAACCGTTCATCGAAAACGAGGTTCGGGTGCTTGCACAAAAGCGCGGCCTGCGCATCGATATTTTGGGCAAAGGCTTTGCCGGGCTGGAAGCAACCGGTGAGTACAATATAGACATTGTCAGTACGGCACTGGCAGCGTTTACCGGGCTGCTGCTGTCGGCTTATAATCGCAGCGGGTTGCCCTGTGCCGAGAAATACCTGGAATCTCTGCCCAATAGGCCGCCTGCGCTTTGTCCGGGCTGTCCACACCGCTCCACTTTTTATGCTTTGAAGTTGGCCATACCGCGCCGGGACAGCCAAATCGTGCTTTGCGGTGACATTGGCTGTTTTGGGCTCGGGGCTTTGCCGCCCTTGCAGATGCTCGATACCATTCACCACATGGGAATGAGTATTTCTATGGCGCAGGGATTGGCAGAGGCATTCCGGTCGAAACCTCAGGGCGAGAAATTTGTTGCTCTGGTCGGCGATGGCACTTTTTTTCATTCCGGTGTCGCTGGTCTGTTAAATGCTGTTTACACGCGCGCCAACGTGCTCGTAATTATTTTCGACAACCGGACAATCGGCATGACCGGAAGGCAAGATCACCCTGGTGCACCGGGGCAGAGCAAGTACCGCGAAATTAACCTGCCTGCTCTTGTCAAAGGCATGGGCGTGGATTATGTCGAAACCTTTAACCCGCTTGACTTGCAGGACAGTTTCACCAAACTTAGCAATGCTCTGACGCATGAGGGTGTTGCGGTGGTCGTTGCGCAATCACCGTGTTTACTGATTCCGGCGGTAAAAGCCAACATTTCGAAAGACAGCATGATTCGGGTTGATCATAGTCTCTGCAACACTTGCCACAACCAGAAAGATCATGAATTGTATTGCGCCAAAATCACTTTACCCAAAAGTGGTCTTGCCAAAGCGCGGGCCAAACAGGTCGCCGGCGAACACATTCCCGCCAAAGAGCAGGCATGCCCGGCAAATATATGCAACCACGGTTTCTTCAGCGCTATTCTGGCAGGGGATTACAAAGAAGCACTCGATATCGTGCGCGATAAAATGCTGTTTGCCAAAGTGTGTGGCGACATTTGCCACAAACCGTGCGAGTCTCTTTACCGTGAAAATGGTGGCCCAACCGTACCGATCAGACAGTTGAAGCAGTTCGTCTCGGACATTGAAGAAAATTCTCGCGATTTTACTATTCAGAAAAGGCGAATTTCGAATGTTGAGCCGAAGCAACAGCGCATCGCTGTGGTTGGCGCCGGACCTGCGGGCTTGAGCGCTGCCTACGATTTGCTGCAACAGGGTTACGCAGTCAAAATATTTGAAAAAGAAGACGAGGCGGGCGGCCTTCTCACTTATGCCATTCCAGATTTTCGTATGGACAAAAAAGGTTGTGCAGCCGAAATTGCGCAGCTTAAAGCACTGGGTGTTGAATTTCAATTCAACAGTTGCCTGGGCGAGGATATTGACGTTTCGCAATTGGCTGAGCAGTTCGACGCGCTAATTATTGCTATTGGCATGGGCGTGTACCCAACTCTCGATGTAATTGAAAACAATGTGGGCGAAACCAGCAAGTTCACAGCAGTGTCCTTCCTGCGACAATACAATTTGAAATCGCTGGCCGTGAAACCAGCGTCTTCGATATTCGTGATTGGTGGCGGCAACAGTGCTATCGATGCGGCCCGGACGGCAAAGAGCCTGGATCCCGCCAATGAAGTAATGCTTTCATGTATTGAGACATTGGAAGAAATGCCGGCGTTTGCGGAAGAAATCGCCCACGCCAAAGCGGAGGGTGTGCAGCTTATTTGCAACAGCAACGTCACTGTCTGCAAGACAGACGCTGATGGCAGGATTTCCATCTCTCTGGATTGTTTCACAGAGAAAAGCCATTTGCAGGAGCTTCGCTGCGATTATGTGATCACCGCTATTGGTCAGAGAGGCGACGAGACGACCGTGGCCGGTGCCAGACTCAAATTGGACAGCAGTAACAGAATCGTCACATCAGCCGCAACCGGACAGACAAATCTCCGAAACGTATTTGTTGCCGGTGACATTTCCGCAGAAAACCATATCAGCCTCATCGGCGCCATCGCCAGCGGCAAGAAGGCTGCTGTTGGGGTCAGGCAACTGCTCGAAAATTATGATTTCGCCTACGAGGGCCATGTTGCGCTCAACCGGCTGAATACTTCTGAGAACAATTTTGCCTCGAAACCACAGAAAAATGGTAAATTCAGCGCGCTGCAAGTGATTGAAGAAATGCCGGCGTTTGAACTTTTTCAAGCTTGTGAAAAATGCAATCATTGCATCGACAATTTTGGCTGCCCGGCAATGATCAAGGTCAACGGCCAGGTTGAGATCGACGATCAGCTTTGCACGCGATGCGGTTACTGCATCGATGTCTGCATCAATGATGCGATTCATTGGCGTGAAGTGAGAGCGGATGTTTTACCGTTGCTTCCAGTTGAAGTTTTGAACGGTTCGTCTGTTTAATGAAACAGAGAAATGGAGAAGAGGAGAATCGCAGACTGCGCATTCACCGTTTCTCCGATTCACTTTAGAAGAAGAAAACGATGGAAACAAACAAGTCAAAGAAAATGCTCATAGCCGGCGTCGGCGGTCAGGGTGTGGTGTATTTGACCAATTTGATGGTTGAAGCAGCAATGCTCGCCGATGTTGCTGTGGCCACAAGTGAGATTCACGGACTGGCACAACGCAGCGGCTCAGTCATCGCAGCCATGACTTTCGGGGGAAATGCATACGGATTTGTTGAAACAGGTGGCGCAGATTTCCTGCTTGGGCTTGAACCGTTGGAGGCGCAACGTTGTCTGCCTTTCCTCAATCCCCAAAGCCAGGTTGTCATTGATGACAAACGAATATTCCCTTATTCCGTCAACGCTGGAACAGCAACTTACCCGGATACCGCAGCCTTTGTTGCATATTTACAGAAGAATATTGCCCGGGTGATTTTCAATCAGGATTTCGCTGCGGGCCTTGATGCCATCCTGCGCAATGTCCACTTGCTTGGCCGGGCGTCCGGTCTTCCGGGGTTTCCCGTACAGCCTCAGTACATTGAACAGGCACTCAGCCAATCAACTAAAAGTAGCTATTCCCAACAAAGTCTCCAGGCATTTCAAGCAGGTCAGGCAAATGAAAAAAACAATTAAATTTTCAATTAACGGGACCAAAGTTCAGCAGGAAGTCCTGCCGGCTTATTTATTGATAGATGTCATTCGCGACGGCCTGGGGTTAAGGGGCACCAAGCCCGGCTGTCTCGAAGGGGAGTGCGGTGCCTGCACTGTGCTCATCGATGGTCTGGCTGTGAACTCCTGCTTGTATCTCGCGGTCAACGCTGATGGTAAAGAGGTGACCACCATTGAGGGACTGATATCCGGCCCGGATTTCAGCCTTGATCCGGTGCAGCAGGCAATGGTCGATTTCGGTGCTGTGCAATGCGGATTCTGCACTTCCGGCATGGTCATGTCCATCAAGGGCTTCTACGATGAATGTGTTTCGGCTCAGATTCAGCCGAACAGAGAGCAAATCAAGAAAGGCCTGGAGGGCAATCTATGTCGCTGTACGGGTTACAAAAAGATAATTGATGCGGTGGAATCTCTGTTTGAGGAAGCATGAATTTGCCTTGACGTTTATGCGCTTTCGTCCAGAATAGTTACAGAAAAGTGCTGCACATCATGCTGCATTTAACAAGTTAACATGGTTTAAAGATATCCCGATGAAAAGAGACTTGAAAATAATCGGCAAACCGACTCGCAAGCTGGACGCTGAGGCGCGCGTTAGTGGCGAGGCGGTTTACGGGCACGATATTGTCTTGCCAAACATGCTGCACGGCGCCATTTTGCGAACGAAACATCCGACAGCCGAGATACTGTCCATTGACACTTCTAAGGCAAAAGCGCTGCCGGGTGTGGTTTGCGTTCTCACTGCTGACGATGTTGATGTGAATAATATCAGTTATAAAGGCGATCATCCCATTCTAAAGAAGGGTGAGGTGAATTGTATTCGGGATGAAATTGCAGCGGTTGCCGCCACTAGCAGAGAAATTGCAGCAAAGGCCCTTGCGTTAATTGAGGTTGAATACAAAGTAAGGGAAGGCATCTTTGATCCATTTGCGGCGCTGAAAAAAGAGGCGCCGCAGCTTAACCGCTTCGCCTCAAAGGAGCAGGGTAAGAATATTGCAGATTCCTTTCACTATGAACACGGCGATTTGCAAGAACAGAAAGAGAAAAGCACTTGCGTTGTGAGTCAGCGCTACACTTTGCCGCGCGTAACGCATTGCTGCATGGGAACCAGCGCCGTCACGGCAGATTATTCCAGATCAACAAAACGGCTCACTTTATACAGTTTGTCACAGGTGCCATTCCTTTTTCAAAGAGATCTCGCCAAAGCATTGAGAATGGAACCATCTAATATTCGCATCATCCAGCCTGTGATCGGCGGTGGTTTTGGCAGCAAGCTGGATATGCACCCTTTCGAGCCCATCTGCGCTTTGCTGTCGATGCAGACTTGCCGGCCTGTGCAAATTGTTTTTAGTCGGGAGGAGGAGTTTATCGCTTCTCCAACGCGACAGCCTATGGTTATCGACTTGACAACAGGCGCGGATGCTGACGGTAAGTTTACCTTTCGTGAGGTGAAAATAACAAAAGATAACGGAGCTTACACTTCCTGGGGTGCAACCACGCCGTTTGTGATGATGCAGACTTTCTCGTCGCTCTACCAGATCCCTGCTTGTCGTTTCGACTCTTATGCAGTGTACACCAATAATGTTTTCGCCGGCTCCTTTAGAGGCTACGGCAACCCGCAGGCCACTTTTGCGCTTGAAAGAAATATTGATTTGATGGCCATGGAACTCGGCATGGACAAAATGCAAATTCGTCTGCTAAATGCCAATTTCGCCGGTGAAGAAACCGGTCAGAAGTTGCACTTCAGAAGCTGCGGCCACAAGGATGCTCTGCAAATTGTCAGCGATAAAGCAAACTACAAAAATCGTCAAAAATCTAACGGTACCGGACGATTCAGGCGCGGAATCGGCCTGGCCTCAATGCTGCATGTTGGCGGTGGCGCAAAAATCTACCCGTCCGACGGTTGTGGCACAATTGCCAAGTTTGACGACTATGGCTACCTGACCATTATCAGCGGCGCCAGCGAAATCGGCCAGGGCTCGGAAACAGTGCTTGCTATGATTGCGGCGGAAGAGCTCGGCGTCAGCATTGAGAAAGTCAGAATCATCAATTCCGACACAGATATCAAGCCGTGGGATGTGGGCGTGCATGCCTCCAGAACCAGCTTCATTGCTGGAAATTCACTTCTTGGCGCTTTAAGCATACTCAAAATTCAGCTATCAGCTAAAGCGGTTGCGTTGCTTGGCACCGATTTGGATGATCTTATATTTGAAGACGACCAAATTCGTTCAGGCCGTACAGGAAAAGCTGTGAAAATCGGCAAGGTTGTGCGAGATATTCACTTCAAACAACCGCATGAGCTTTGCACGGCAAGCTATTATTATGAGCCGGATAGTGAATATCAGGATGGGGCGTTCAAGGGCAATGTTTCCAGCGCTTATGCCTTTGCTGCGCAGGCAATCGAAGTTGAGGTTGACACTTACACTGGTAATGTCAGAGTTGTTGATGTGCATGTTGCCCAGGACGTTGGCAAAATTCTCAATCCACTGGGCCTGGCCGGTCAGATTGAGGGCGGCGTTGTCATGGGGCTTGGTTACGCATTAACTGAGGAGTTGATTGCCTCCGAGGGACATGTGCGCAACCCCAATTTTCATAATTATAAACTGCCAACAGCAAGCGATATTCCTGAGATTCATTTTCATCCAATTGAGACAAGTGATCAGGAGGGGCCGTATGGCGCAAAAGGTGTCAGCGAGGCACCGCTTATTCCTACGGCTGCGGCAGTTGCTAACGCTGTCTCTGATGCACTGGGGGTGGAAATCTTTTCGCTGCCGGTAACGCCTGAAAAAATCTTGCAAGCATTGAAAGAGAAAAGTGTATGAATTTTGAAATGATAACACCGCGCACAACCGGTGAATTGTTGCAGGCCCTGGCAAATAATCAGGGCAGCAGGGTCAGAATCGGGGCAGGGTACACCGATCTCATTCTGGAACTCAAAGGCCTGAAGTGTGAAGAGACGCCGTTGGTGATTAATCTTGCGGATCTGACCGACCCGAAGTTTACTCATATTGAGAAAACAGACGCCGGCATCAGGTTAGGTGCACTGGTGACAGCCGGCAAAGTCATCATTGATGCAAGCATTCAAACAGAATTGCCCGTTCTGTGTAAAGCAGCGAGCGAATTGGGATCTCGGCAACTCAGGCACAGGGCAACCCTTGGCGGCAATTTATGCACTGCCTCTCCAGCCGGCGACATTGCTGCGGCCCTGGTGGCGCTTGAAGCAAGGTGTGAAATTTTATCGGCCGACGGAACACTTAGAACTCTGGCCTTGACAGATTTTCTCGTCGGGGTACGTAAAACCGCCTTGCGGCAGGATGAAGTTTTGCAAAGCGTTTTTATTCCAACCAGAAAATCAATCAATAAACATTTATTGTCGGACTTTCTAAAAGTAGGAACACGACGGTCCATGGAAATAGCCGTGGTATCATTGGCCTATCAGTTTGAACTGGATGCAGAAGAAATAATCAGGCATGCAGGCATAGCAATTGGCTCAGTTGCACCGACAGTAAAGTTCGTAAGCGCGGCCGGCGAATTTCTTGTCGGCAAGAAGTTCTCATCCATCGGAGCAGTTGCAGCAGATAAATTTGCAGCCATGGTTTGCGCGGAAGCGACCCCCATTTCCGACATCAGGGCATCGGCGTGGTATCGCAGGGAAGTCCTTTATAATATTAGCAGGGGTATTTTTGACAAATGATCACCGAAACTGAAAAAATCGCCGGAATTATCAAACTCTCACAGAACGAAAATCCGTTTGGCGCTTCTCCCGCGGCTTTGAAAGCAATTTCTGATAATTTTCACTCAATTTATCGTTATCCCGAATTTACGCACCTGGCGCTCAGAGAAAAGCTCGGCCATAAGTTTAGCACACCTGCCGATAATATTGCTATTTCAGCGGGTTCAGTCGAGATGATAGAGCTAATCATTAAGACGTTTGTTGGTCGTGCAGAAAATATTGTTACCTGTGCAACAACATTTGTAGCCTATAAATTACTGGCAAAAGTAAATAGACGAGAATGCCGGCTCTCCAGATTAGACAATGAGCAGATAGACCTGATTGACATGGCCGCGGTGTGTGATGATTTAACAAGAGTGGTATTTCTCGCCAACCCGAACAATCCTACCGGCGCCATGGTTTCGCATGATGGACTGCGGAACCTGCTGCAATCGCTTTCACCGGAAATACTGGTGGTCAGCGACGAGGCATACGCTGAATATGTGACTGACTCTGACTATCCCGATTCACTGAAATTGCAAAAAGAGCACCCCAACCTGATAATTCTGCGGACCTTTTCCAAGATTTATGGTCTGGCTGGTTTACGCATCGGCTACGCAATCGCTCAGCCGAAAATAATTCAGGCTTTGCGCGAAAGCCGTACACCGTTTTCTGTAAATCGACTGGCGGCGCTGGCAGCATCCGCTGCGTTGGATGACATTGATTTTACCACAAGATGCACTGAACTTAATAGCCAGCAACGTGACATCCTGTATCAGGAAATTACTGATCTCGGCTTGAAGACCGTCCCTTCGCACGGCAACTTCCTTTTCGTGCGTTTCGCATCTGTGGTAGAGAAATTTAAAACTCTCTATTCGTTGAAAGAGAGCGGAATTCTCGCGCGGGATATGGAGCCTTTTGGTGCGAAAACCTGTTTGCGGATCAGTGTCGGGCGCCCTGAAGAGAATCGTCGTTTAGTTGAATGCATCCGTCTTAGTAACAAATAAAACTTGGCAATGTTACCAGACTGAAATTGCTTGACAATTTGTGGGAGAACAAGTATATTGAATACCCGCATTCAGGTACCTGTTTACCGTAATTTGAATTTATTTGTAATTTTTACGAAATTCTAAATAGAAAAGAGGACCACAATGCCGAATATTCAAGCCTGGCAAATGCTTGAAGTTGCCAAGCCAATGCAATTGGCCCAAATTGCCCAACCCGCCTTGTCGGCCAATGAAGTTCTAATTCGAGTTGTTGGCTGTGGTGTCTGTCACACGGACCTTGGTTTCCTTTATGACGGCGTGCGAACCGTTAAAACATTGCCACTGACGCTTGGGCATGAAATCAGCGGTATTGTCGAGGCTGCCGGTGATGATTCACAAAATTGGCTTGGCAAGGCGGTTATTGTCCCGGCAGTAATGCCGTGTGGTGAGTGTGAACTTTGTCGCAAAGGTCGCGGAACCATCTGCCGCAAGCAAAGCATGCCTGGTAATCATATCGATGGCGGTTTTGCCAGTCATATTGTTGTTCAGGATCGATACCTCTGCCATGTTGATATTGATTCTCCTGGGAAACAGTTTGGCGACTCAGGAGTGAGTCTAACTGAACTTTCGGTTATTGCAGATGCTGTGACCACGCCTTATCAAGCGATAAAAAATGCCGGTCTCAGCGCTGGAGATGTGGCTATTTTTATTGGTGTTGGCGGCATTGGTGGCTTTGGTGTGCAAATAGCTAAGGCGCTTGGAGCGACGGTTATTGCCATCGATATAGATGAACGCAAATTAACCACACTGCGCAAATTTGGTGCGGATGTCACGTTCAACGCTACTGAATTCGACCCGAAAAGCATGCGCAAGGCTGTGCGCGAGTACGTGGCTGCAAACTCCCTTTCTCCATTTGAGTGGAAAATTTTTGAAACATCCGGCACAAAGCCTGGTCAGGAAACCGCTTTTGCTCTCCTGACATTCGGCGCCACACTTAGCGTGGTTGGTTTTACAATGCAGACGTTGGAGCTACGCCTCAGCAATCTCATGGCGTTTGATGCAAAAGCCATCGGCAATTGGGGATGCCTTCCACAATACTATCCTGATGTATTGGAATTGGTCAGGACCGGAAAAGTTCAACTCGGCCCGTTTGTGCAAACCTTTCCGCTAAGCGAAATTAACGCTGTTTTTGAGCGCGTTCATAACAAAGAAATCGAAAAAAGACCTATTCTTGTTCCCGACTTTGATTAGGAGACAGTCAATGGAAAGTTTCAAAAACCACGATTTAGTACCAAACTTCGAGTTTAAGGAAATTGATTATCAATTAAAGCCGTGTCTGGACGCGCAGGGGCAGCCTGTGCAAGGGCTTTTCAATGCGTGGATTATTCTGGACAATCAGAAGCAGTTGAATTCATATACAACGCAAATGGTTAAGGAAGTGATTTTAGCTTTCAGAATGGCTTCGAACTCGCGCAATGTTGTATGCGTTGTTTTTACCGGGGCCGGTGATCGTGCTTTTTGTACCGGTGGAAACACCAAAGAATATGCTGAATATTATGCCGGGCAACCAGAGGAATACCGTCAGTACATGCGCTTGTTCAATGATATGGTTACTGCCATTCTTCATTGCGACAAACCGGTTATTTGCCGCGTCAACGGTATGCGCATAGCCGGGGGGCAGGAAATCGGCATGGCCTGTGATTTTTCAGTTGCCAGTGATATGGCGCTCTTTGGTCAAGCCGGGCCAAAACACGGCTCTGCGCCCGACGGCGGCTCCACAGATTTTTTGCCGCTTTTTGTTGGCATCGAGCAGGCAATGTCCAGCTTGACTCTTTGCGAAATTTGGAGCGCCCACAAGGCGCAGCGGCTGGGGTTGGTGACAGAGATCGTGCCTGCTTTAAAGAAAGAGGGTGAGTTTATTGCCAACCCACTGGTAATAACGGATCGATGGATTGGCGACACCGGCCAAATCGTTTATGGCGAATCCAAAGCCGGGGAGGCGAAACAGGCAGCCAAAGATTTGATGAAACAGTGTGAGGTTGATCTGTCGAAACTGGATGAGGCGGTCGATAAACTCTGTACTGCATTGCTGCTGACCGTCCCGGGTTGTATCACCAAAACACTTGAATCGTCGCGCAAGCACAAATTGGCGCATTGGGATCGCAACCGGGAAACGAACCGTGCCTGGCTCGGTTTGAATATGATGACTGAGGGCAAAGCCGGATTCAAGGCGTTCAATGAAGGCATTAAAGGTCATCGTGAACTCGATTTTATCAAACTGCGGCAAATGCTGGCGCAGGGGGAGCGCTGGGGCGATGAGCTCATCGATGCTGTAATGCCACCAACTGAATAGCTGAATTGAAGTACGGCCAAACACGATGGATTTCACCATACGAAAAATTTGTGCAGATGATAGCCGGGCTGTAATTGAAATCGACAAAATTCATTCCAATGAGGCAAAACCGGATTATTGGACGGCCAGGCTTGAGCCGTTCATCACCGGAGCCAGGAAGAAGGGATCGGCGCTTGGGTACGTCGCCGTTGCAGATGGCAAGGTTATCGGCTATGTTTTGGCTGAGGCGCGCGCCTGGGAGTTTGGCTCTCCCAATTGCGGCTGGATTTTTGCCATCGGTGTTGATCCGAGGAGCAGCAGGGAGGGCGTTGGCCTTGCTTTGTGCCGCGAAGTTTGTTTGAAGTTTAAATCACAGGGGATGGATAAAACTCGTACGATGGTTCGAAAGGACAATGTCGAAGTTCTGAGTTTTTTTCGCGCCTCAGGTTTCAGGGCAGGCCCGTTTGTCGAACTTGAACTTGAATTTTAAAAACAATCAATTGTTTTCACAGTAATTTTAGGAGTTTGGTCGTGAGTAAGATATTGATGTCATTATCATTGGCTGTTTCGGACATAGAAACTTCTGTTGCATTTTATGAAGCACTGGGCTTTAACGTAATTGATGGTGGCCATTTGTCCTCTGAATATCCAGACACCGACAAGGCCAAATGGCGAATTGTGGCGCTTGGTTATTCGAGGATTGGCCTGTTTGCCGGCATGTTTGAACACAACATGATGACATTTTACAACATGGATATGGCTGAAGTTGGTAAGAAGTTAAACGAAATCGGTGTTAAACGGGATAGCACAAGTATGGTTGAAGATCCTGATGGCAACATAATTCACTTTGAGTAGGCTTGCGCTGAAAAAAAGAGGGTTGAAAAATTCTCCTGCCGGAATGACTGCTGAAATAAAACTCAAATGCTGGAAAGATTATGACAGATTATAAGAAAATAACGGTTGCACACAATCACGACAAGCAGACCGCGACCATCGTTCTCAATGCGCCCAAAGGCAATGTTTTGGATGCGGGAATGATGACTGAACTGACCGCGGTTATCGCTGAAGAGGGGCGAAGGTCATCGACAAAGGCCTTGATTTTCAAGGGTGCCGGAGAGCATTTTTCCTTTGGTGCCAGCGTGGAAGAGCATCAAAAAGAGCAAGCTCCCGCCATGTTGCAGACATTCCACGGAATGATGCGTGCATTGGTTGAAGCGAGCAAGCCGACGTTTGCCCTGGTGCGCGGCCAGTGTCTTGGTGGCGGCATGGAGTTGGCTTGTTTTTGCAACTGGATATTTGCTGCAGAGGATGCACGGTTTGGTCAGCCGGAGATACAGCTTGGCGTCTATCCGCCTGTGGCAGCGCTTATTCTTCCGCATATTGTCGGCCAGGTTGCAGCGGATGATTTGATTCTGAGTGGCCGTTCCGTAAGCGCACGTGAAGCGCAAACAAAGGGACTGGTTTTTTCAGTTTCCGAAGATCCTGAGGAAGAACTGGAAAAATATCTCGCGAAGCAAATCTTGCCTAAAAGCGCAGTTGCATTGCAATATTGCGTCAAGGCCTCGCGGTATGAAATGTACAAAAGCTTCCTGCAAAATATTGATTTTGTAGAGAAGATGTATGTTGCAGAACTCATGGAAACCCACGATGCAAACGAAGGCATAACTTCATTTATTGAAAAGAGAAAACCTGTTTGGAAGAACGCATAGTGTGTTTTAAGCCCGGCGTGAGAAGTGATTTTTATTCAATTTCACCAAACCAAAATGGAGATAATTGATGGCGCAAAACTTAAAAATTTTTGACGGTTGGCAAGGCAAGGCGCTCGATGACATCTTTGCCTTCTGCCGGGAACTTGTTGAAGATCCCGACTATCCCACTGTTCGAAAATGGCGTGAGGCAGGCGGCAAGGTTGCCGGGCACTTTCAGGTCTATTTCCCTGAAGAAATTGCCCATGCGGCCGGTTTTTTGCCGTTGAGAATCTGCGGTGCCCAGGTTGATGGCATGGAAGCAGAATCACACTTTGGTTCGTATCTCTGTTCTATTATTAAAACGTCGCTTGAATTGGCTTTGACTAAAAAGGTCGAGCTTGATTTGTTTGTGACACACCCGATTTGTGATGCTGCCAGAAATCTTGGTGCCATTTGGGGGAGAAACTTTCCTTATAAATGCCAAATTCTTTACTTGCCGCAAAACCCGAACTCATCTTATTCCTTGCAGTATTTGACAGACGAATACAATCGTCTAAAAAGTGATTTGGAAGAAATTGCGGGTAGAAAAATAGCCAATGAAGAACTGAATCGTTCCGTGGAAATTTACAACGAAAGCCGGGCGCTTATGCGACGCATTTACGCGATAAAGCGTGAAACCCCCTGGTTGATTGCTGCTGATGAAGCATTCTGTCTTATCGCCGTGGCCGGTTTCATCCCGCGCGAAGAATATGTCGAGTTTCTAAAAGCGGTTCTGCCTATGATTGAGGCACGGGAAATGAAAAAGCAAGACAAGATGCGCGTGGTCTTCGAAGGTGGCTTTTGCGAGTTGCCCCCAGTAGATCTGCTGCAGACGATTGAGCGGTCTTGCTACCTCGTCGATGACGACCTTCTGATCGGTTTACGCTGGTTCCTCGATGATATAAAAATAAATGGCGATGCAACCCGGAGCCTGGCAAAATCCTATCTGGATAATTCATCTTACAGTCCTGTGCAGCACGATTTGCGCAAGCCAAAAGAAAAAATGCTATTAGAGCGAGTTAAGGGGGCTCAGGCAGAAGCCGTCATCATTGCAGCAGCCAAAATGTGTGAGCCGGGCCTTGAGGAGCAGGTGACCTACAGCAAAATGTTGGATGATGAAGAAATTCCCTATTTTGTCAGCGAGTTTGAGGAGAATCAGACTTCCTTTGATAATCTTGGCATTCAACTTGAGACTTTTGTTGAGAATATTTTATTTAGTTGATAGGAGAACTTGATATGGCTGAAACAACGACATTTTCAGAAGACCTTGTCGGACGTGGCAATAAAGATGGCGCAGCGCTATTCCGTGATTGGTTCACTGATTTGACAAATGTTGCTGAAGAAGGACGCGGTGCTGCTTACGTTTTTGTTATGGGCAGTCTCAATGAGATTTTGAAGACCTTTGATTTCCCGATTGTTTTTCCGGAAATAAACTCTCTGCAAACGGCTGTTCGTCGTGTTGCGCTTGAATTTTTAAATGATGCGGAGAATTACGGCTATTCTCCAGATATTTGTGGCTACGTAAAAGCGGATGTATCTGTTCAGCTACAGGGGGGCAAGCATCCCATGGGGACGATTCCCAAACCGAGCATTGCCGTGCTGACCAACGCCTGCAACACGTACATCAAGTGGGCGGAAATTTGGGAACGTATGTACAATATCCCAATGTTTACTCTCGATGTGCCTGGCACCAGGGCGGATGGCACCAAAACATCGAAAGGTGACGAGGGTTTTGAAAATGATCGCAAATATGTTGCCGAGCAGCTCAAGGAACTCATTAAACTCTGCGAGAAAGTTTCGGGCAAGAAGTTTGATATCGATAAGTTGCGAGAAGTGTTGGGGCATGCCAATGTCATGAGCAGAGGCTGGAAGCGGATCCTGGAAATGAATGCCAGCAGGCCATCGGTATTTAGCGCGCTCACCGATGGCACCATTTTTCTTGGTGTTGCAAACGGGCTTCGTGGAACACCCGAGGGCGCACAGTACTTCAATCAGCTTGTGGAAGAAATGGAGTATAAGGTTAAGAATGGCATCGGGACCCTCACTGAAGAGGAATTTCGACTCTTTTTTGTCGGTGTGCCGTGTTATCCGATTTTTCGGCGCTTCAACGAGTTCTTTACAGACTGGGGCGGTACATTCATTCATTCAACCTATTTGTGGTTTGCTTCCGGCGGCACCAACCTGGGCTTTGAATATGATCTGGACAATCCCATTGATAGCCTGGCTGAGGGTGTTTTAGTCAACGTTCGCGATGCAATGGATAGCATGTTCCATCAACATCAAACCGTGCTCGATTTAATCACCCCCTACCAATTAGATGGTGTTGTATATCATCCGATAAAAAGTTGTAGAACCGTTTCTACAGGCCTGGCCGATGGCAGAAGGTATGTGATGGAACGAAAAAACATCTCTACTTTATTTATTGAATCAGATATGATGGATCAGCGTGTGGTTTCAGAGGCACAAATGAAGAACAGGATCGATGCCTTTTTTGAGGGGATGATTTCGAGGAAACAAACGGCGACTGTTTGATAGTGCGTCGCTACGTCTAATGATCTAAGCTGCATTACATTTGGTCATTGTGCCTGTTTTATTGCCTGGTCCCTGTTGTAATATTGCTTTGAATAATAATACCGTAGATTGACGGCTAATTAGATTGGAGGTCACGTATGTCGTATGCTGCTGGCGTGGATGTTGGCTCCACACAAACAAAAGCCATCGTTATAAATGAGAAGAGGGAAATAGTTGGCCGTGCTTTGATCGATACCGGAGCGAATGTCACTGCTGCGGCTGAAAAGTCTTTCCAGCAGGCATTAAAGTCAGCCAATGTTGGAAACGAAGAAGTTGAGTATGTTATTGGTACGGGTTACGGGCGCTACAAGGTAACTTTTGGCAACCGGCAAATTACTGAAATCAGTTGCCACGGCCGCGGTGCAGTTCATATGTTTCCAAAGACACAAACTGTGATTGACATGGGTGGCCAGGATAGTAAGGCTATCAGGGTTAGGGCGGATGGCGAAATTGTTGATTTCTGTATGAACGACAAATGTGCGGCTGGTACAGGTCGGTTTCTCGGTGCTGCTTCCGTGGCGCTGGACATCCCTCTGGAGGAGCTTGGACCAACTGCGCTTCTGGCTGACAAGGCCGTTCGAATTAGTACCACGTGCACTGTCTTCGCAGAATCAGAAGTTTTGGCCTGGTTGGGCAAAGGTAAAAAAGTGGACGAAATTCTTTGGGGCGTACATCAATCAATCGCCACTCGGTCAGTGGGATTGTTGCGCAGGGTTGGCGTTGTGGATGAAATCACATTTACCGGTGGCGTGGCAAAGAACACGGGCATGATAAAATCGCTGGAAGATGGTTTGGGAAAGAAAGTCAATGTTGGGGAAGATTCACACTTTATGGGTGCATTGGGAGCCGCTTTGTTCGCGCTCGATCACATTTTTAGTAGTCGTAAACCTGCAAAGAAGGAGGCTGTCTAAAATGAAGTATACCATGGGACTCGACGTGGGCTCTACATACACAAAAGCGGTTGTGTTTAGTGAGGAAAATGAAATTATTAGCAGGAAAATGGAAGCAACCGGATCCAAGCTGCGCGAGGTTACCAACCGCGTTGCGGAAGAAGTCTGTTCCGATGTCGGCCTGACTATGGACGATATTTCCTATGTTATCACCACCGGTTATGGCAGGCATCAGGTGCCGTTTCGTGATCTGCAAGTTACGGATCTTACGGCCACAGCGCGTGGTTGCCATTTTCTTTATCCCGGTTGCCGTACCGTGCTGGACATTGGCGGCCAAACCATGAAAGCGAGCCGCATTGATGAACTTGCCAGGGTTTCAACTTTTCGTCTAAACGATAAATGCGCCTCAGGAACCGGGGCCTTTCTGGAAAAAACCGTCCGCTACATGGGTTATAATACGAATGATATCGGGCCGCTGTTGAATCTGGCAAAAGAGATTGTCCCAATTTCCGGGGTATGTGCTGTTTTTGCTGAATCCGAAGTCATCAGCCACTTGTCCGAAGGCGTGCCGCCCGAGGATATAATGTACGGCTCTATTTTGTCGCTAACAGACCGCTCGGTTCAGCTTATGAAGCGCATAAAGGCCGAGCCGGAATATACATTGGTCGGTGGCATTCTTCGTTGGGAAAGAATGGCTGAGGTTATCAGAGAAAAGCTGAATGCAGATGTGAATGTACCGGAAGGCGACATGCCGCAGTTTGTTGCTGCGCTTGGATGCGCAATTCTTGGACATATTCGTTTGCGCAAGCAAAGTGAGTCCACGACCGGGGGAACAAGCGTCCTGGCTGCAGCTTGAGTTTGTTCATTTAATGCCGGGCACCGCACTTTGTGACAAGCAGTAGTGATGAACTGTCAAAAGGTAAAATCAAGATGAAGGAAAAGGGGCAAGACTCGAACAATCCGCTCAATTTATTGAATGAATCGGCTGATAGTTGCTCAAGTGTGAGCGGCAGTTATCTCGGTTGTTCGGTTCCACCGGATCCTCAATTAATTGCCGATGGCTGGGCGCGTCGGTTCATCGGTGATGCAAGAATGGCCCGCGATGCAGTGGACACATACACAGACGTCGGTTACGAAGTACGACTTGAAGAAGTGGACCCCGGCCAATTGAATGATGATTGCGGTGGTTGTAAAGTGATGTTCGCCCATTTTCGCGCAGTCTATACCCGCAAGAAAAAATAAGACACCTTCCGGTGAGTTGCTGTAAGGGAATAATAGCCAAAATAACAGAGGATATGCGTGAAAACCATAATTGAGCCGTTTCGCATCAAAATGACTGAGCCGGTTAAACTGATCTCCCCGGAAGAAAGAGTTGCGGCGCTGGAAAAAGCACACCACAATGTTTTCCTGATCGATGCTGAGGAATGCTGCATAGACCTGCTGACGGACAGCGGCACAGGCGCAATGTCAAGTCAGCAATGGGCGGCTATGATGCTTGGAGATGAAAGCTACGCTGGCAGCAAGTCCTGGAAAAAGTTTGAGGCAACCATTAAAAATATCACCAATATCAAACATGTTTTTCCCACGCATCAGGGGCGCGCTGCGGAAAATATCCTGGCGGCTACCACGCTCAAGAAAGGGGATATCGTACCCAACAACAGCCATTTTGACACAACCCGGGCCAACATAGAATATGTTGGCGCACAAGCGGTTGATCTGTTGTGTGCCGAAGGCCTGGATCCGGCTCTGGATGTGCCGTTTAAAGGGAATATGGATTTAGACAAGCTGCAACGTTGCATCGAGACACATGGCGCCGACAAAATCCCTTTTGGCATGATAACGGTAACCAACAATACTGGCGGCGGGCAACCGGTGTCAATGGCCAATATTCGTGGTGTTAAAGAAATTCTTGACCGGTTTGGCATCCCACTGGTTATCGATGCCTGTCGTTTTGCAGAGAATGCCTATTTTGTGCGGCAGGGTGAGGCAGGCTATCAGGATCGCACGCTGCTCGAAATTGCCCAGGAGATGTTTTCCTTTGCTGACGCTGCAACCATGAGCTGCAAAAAGGATGGCCTGGCAAACATTGGTGGTTTTCTTATTTGCAATAACGATGAATGGGCAGAGCAATTTAAGAATATACTGATTCTGCGGGAAGGCTTTCCAACCTATGGCGGTCTGGCAGGTCGGGATTTGGAAATTATTGCTGTTGGACTTATGGAAGCGTTGGAGTATGACTACCAAGTCTATCGTCACGCCACAGTCTCTTATCTTGGGGATAAACTTAAAGAACTTGGTATTCCGCACGTAAAACCTGTTGGCGGCCATGCGGTTTTTCTAGACGCCAAAGCAATTTTACCACATGTGCCGGCTTCAGAGTTTCCCGGGATTGGTTTGGTAAATGCAATTTACCTGGAAGGTGGTATTCGCTGTGTTGAGCTGGGAAGTGTCATGTTTGGCAGGAGCGATGCAAATGGGAATGAAGTGCCGGCACCGCTTGAGCTTGTACGATTGGCATTTCCCCGGAGAGTTTACACGCAAAGTCACTTCGATTATCTAGTTGAGGTTCTGGCAGCAGTTTGGAAAAATCGAAAAAATATAAAAGGTCAACGGATTACATATCAACCCCCTTTTCTCCGGCATTTTACTTGCCATTTTGAACCGCTCTAAACGTGATGACTACAGAACCAGTTTAGCGTTTGCCGGCTTGCAAAGTCATCTGTAACCAATATCGTTGGACGTTTGTCTATCCTGAGTTCAATACTGCCAAGCGTTTCTTCTTTTTTTTTGGTTTTGTTATGTAAATCCAAAATATCTTTTAAATCCGGGTAGGAATGGTTCCCGTCCTCAGAATTGCCTTCGCAACAGGGTAAAGTCAATTTTAACTGAAATCTGCTGCCTGCACCTTCTTTGCTCTCCACCCATAATTTACCACCGATGCTCTTTGTCAACGACTTCGCGATATTCAGGCCGAAACCTGTGCCGCCAAACTTACCGGTGTTTTATATAAAGAGGCGAAGCTGCGTCTACCCATAATTTAGCAGATAATGCAACTTCGCCTGTTTATAAATGCAAGGATTTATTGTTCTGTTAATTCCGAGCGTATTTCACTTTTTATTTGATTGTTGCGGTGCCCCGGGGGAATCCAGAGGCGTTGTTTGCAGTCGAATAAGTTGTATGATCCGTCGCATCGGTCGGAATTTGCCCGACAGTCGGTTTTAGAGTAAAAGGCGCGGCATCATCATCCGGCATCGGTTCGATAGAGATAACCGCAGTAGCGCCGGCCAAATCAGTCGGAAAGCTTAGCCCGGTTGGCGCGTTATTTAAGAAATCTTCCCCTGGAAAAGGTGGTCCTGACTGGGCGCCACTGAAAGGTGCGGCATTATCGGCGGCCGCAAGCTCAGTGAACTTGCCGGAAGTAACCGGAGTGCCGTTGATAACAACCCAACCTTCATACTCCCAACCGGCAGGCAGTACCGGCAAGGTTAATCCTGCCATTGCATTGATTACACTAATCGTAACAGTGCCCCCGGGGTAGTTTGCCGCGTTATTATTCATAGAATAAGTAACATGATCTACCGCATCGGCAGGAATCATTCCGACCAACGGTTTTAGAGTAAAAGGCCCGGGAGAATCGTCCGGGGAGGGTTCGATGGAGATAACCGCGGTTGCAGCGGCCAAGTTAGTCGGGAATGTCAGCCCGGCCGGAGCGGTATTCAGTAAATCTTCGCCTGGAAAGGGGGGGCCTGATTGTGGTCCACTGAACGGCGCGGCATTGTCGGCAGCGGCCGGATCGGTAAATTTACCGGTTGTGACCGGAGTACCATTAACAACTGCCCATCCTTCATATTCCCAACCGGCAGGCAGTGTCGGCAGCGTCAGTCCTGGTGCCGGCATACCGGAGGCGAGGCTCAGGAACCAAATGCCGCTGTTTTCATTGGTTGTGACTGTGTCGGTTGGTGTTGCCAAAATATAATCTCCGGCGGCACCGGAAAAATCATCGCCCAAGGCAGCGGCATGGCCACCGCTCAAGGTTGCATTACTTCCAGACACATCACCGGCCAAATAATGCGTTGCTGCCGGAATTGCATCGGTATCACCAGCGGGCTCAATTGTCAGCACGATGGCGGTCGCTGCGCTTAAATCACCGCCTAAAGTAAATTCGCCGTTGGCAATTGTTGTTCCACTCAGGCTAACCAGATTATCGCTGGCATCCACATTAAACTTCCCCGTGGAAACCGGTGAACCATTCACAATGGCCCAGCCTTCGTAATGATAGCCGTTTAAAAGCGGCTCCAGTCCGGTAAAATTCATGGTAAAAGTAGTGCTCGGCGGATTTAAGAACCAAATTCCGCTGTTTTCATTGGTGTTCGGGCCATCGGTTGGGGTCGCTAAAATGTAATTGCCTGCTGTGCTGGAAAAATCATTTCCCAGTGCGGCGGCATGCCCTACGGCAAGCGTTGCGGCATTATTGGCGACATCACCGGCGAAAATATGAGTGGCAGCGGGTACGGCGTCGGTATCTCCATTTGGCTCAATTGTGATAACCACGGCAGTGGCATCGGCCAAATCTTCTGCAACATCGAACTCACCTTGTGTAATGGCACTTCCATTCAGATCAACAAGGTCGCCACTGCCGTTTACGTTAAATTTTCCGGTGGAAACCGGCGCTCCGTTGATAATTGCCCAACCTTCGTAATGGTAGCCATTATTCAACGGGTCGACACTCTGAAAACTTAATTGCAGAGAGTGAAGGCCGGTTGATGGGCTCATACCATCATCACTGCAACTTACCAACAGGGCTAAAAACAACCCGGATACAATTATTTGAAAACGCATAATCCCTCCATTGAGGTTTGTTAGTGTATAATTAACTATGCGTGAATTGTAATCAATAAAGTTCACAGGCATTTCACAGAAATCTAATAAACAATTAAATTAAGTTCACAGGATTCTCACTTGACTCATTTGAGAGGATGGGGAAAAAGAATACCCGGGACTGCTGGCATTCAAGGTAATTGAAGGAAAATCAGGGAAGGAGCCGCTAATTTAAGTTTGCGCCGGCTGCCAGGAATGTAATATGAAAGAGAAGGTGGTGCCAACATTTACCTGGCTTTCTACAGAAATTGAACTTTTGTGAATATCCAGGATTTTCTTAGTAATGGCCAGGCCTAACCCGGCGCCACCGGTTGTGCGTGCCCGACTTTTTTCTACCCGATAAAACCGGTCGAAAATGAGAGGCAGTTCCTCTTCCCGGATGCCACAGCCGGTGTCTGACACCCGCACGCAGATTTCCTGATTAACATGCTTAATCTCAATTTTTATCGTGCCATTTTCTGCTGTGTATTGTAAAGCATTGTCAATCAAATTTGAAAGCGCGCGCTCTATTAAACCGATTTCTGCATACGCCTGGGGGAGCGATTCAGGTAATTCTGTTTCCAGGTGAATATTTTTCTTCTCCGCAAGTGGTTTGAATTTCATGATTACATCTTGCAGTAAATCCGTGACGGAGAAAGGCTCCAATTGCGGCTGGCTTTGATGGGCGTCAAGTTTGGAAAGCTCGAATAGTTGTTCAATCAAATTCTCAAGCAGAAGTGAAATCTGCAAGGTGGCATTAATATATTTCAGGCGTTCGGCACGATCCAGAGTATCATCTTTTAGTTGAATTGTTTCTAAATAGCCTTTAATTGAAGCAATTGGGTTGCGAAGATCGTGGGAAATATTAGCGACCAGTTCGCGTCGAATTTGATCTGTCTTTTTTAGTTCATCCATATTTGCGACAATGGTGTCTGCAAGTTTATTGAAGGAATAAGCCAGATGGCTGATCTCATCATTTTTCGTAACCGGAATGCGTTCGTTCAATTTCCCTTTTTCAAAATCGCGAACAACGTCGGTCATAACGCGAAGCCGTTGCGTCAACAAAGCAAAGAGAATTAAACCAATAATAGCGGTAGCAGTGCTGCTGAGCAGCAAGCCCAGAATAAGGGTTTCCGTCACAAAGCTTCCCCAAATCGTCTCGGCAACGGTATCAAACTGTTCGCTGCCGATAATGATGTATAAATAACCATCAATGTTCTTGTTGATTCGAACCACCGCGGCGGAGAAAACTTTTTCGCGGCCTGAGTGGCGGGGATCATCGCCCAAAATAGGTGTGGGCCGGCTGCCTTCTACAAAACTTTTAACTGGTTCCAGTCTCACCGTTTCGGCTTGCAGCTTTTTGTGCGGTTCTGCAAAAAATGCTAATATTTTCCCGTTATCATCAAGCAAATAGATTTCAATGTTAGGATTGATCACCATCATATAGTGAATCATGTGTTTAATGCCGGCATAATCGATACTGTCGGCTAAAAACTCATCAAAGTCGACAGCCATGTTTTTTGCCAGATCCCAATTCATAGTTTGATCTGCCTGGTTGTAAAAGCTCTTGGAAGAATTGAGCGTGATAAAGATTTGGGCGATGCCCATTATTAATAACAATATTAAAAATATAGCGGAGAGTTTAACATAGAAAGATTGCAAGAACGTTTTCATGAATCGAGCTCCTCTTCTTCGGAAAATCGGTAACCAACCCCCCATAAGGTTTTTAAATATCGGGGAGTGGTAGGATCTTTCTCAATCTTGTTGCGAAGACGATTTATGTGAGAATTAACCGTATGATCGTAACCGCTATACTGATAGCCCCAAACCAAGTCCAGCAACTGTTGGCGATTATAAACCCTACCGGGATTCTTGACAAAAAGGGTGAGCAAATCAAATTCTTTTGCAGTTAACTCGATCTTTTTTCCGGCCAGAGTTACGTTGCGTTTAATTAAATCGATTTTCAATTCAGCCAGGCTAAGCGGGGTGTTTTCTTCCTGGCTTTTGCTGGTCTCCTTATCTACTTCAATACGTCGCAATATGGCTTTTACACGGGCAATAAATTCTCTGACACTGAAAGGCTTTGTGATGTAATCATCTGCGCCAAATTCCAGCCCCAGAACTTTGTCCATCTCATCTTTTCTGGCGGTTAGCATTAAAATGGGTATGAATGGATTTGTGCTGCGAATCCGTTTGCAGACTTCCAGCCCATCCATTCGCGGGAGCATGATATCCAGAATGACTAACGGATAATTGTTTGACAAGGCTTTGTTAAGTCCGGACAATCCATCGACTGCACGCTCGACACCAAAGCCTAAATCTTTTAAATGAATTTCCAAAACGTCAACAATGTTCGGATCATCTTCAATAAACAAAATTTTTTCATGTTGTGGCATAGCTGCTGCACCTTTGTTTTCTATTGCCGGAACTTAAAGATAAAAGTATTCATAATCCTCACAAAATATTAAAATATTCGTGATTTCAAGTTTTGTGTTTATTGCAGCATTAAAAGACCCTAAGTTTAGCAGTTGGCTCAGATTTGATTTCAGGTGTAAATAGACCGGACTGGGGCGTTAGAATGGGCTATCATATTTCCCTTGACAGTTCTGGTAAATTGGAGTGCATTTTGCAGCTTGATGGTTACTAATATCTTAAATAGTAATGAACTCCAAGACCCAGAATTATGCTGGCTGAACGATTCTCTTCCGCATCAAATTTAGTGGTTCCGTAACCAACCTCGAAATTCGCCCAGAGAGGCAAGCCGACATTCTCACGAGATATCTCAATACCAATGCCTACTCCATACCCAAGATTTGTTTCAGTTTTATCTTCGGGCAAGCCTTTAAAACTCATTGCGCCTAATAAACCGTATGCATACGTGCTGGAAAGGT
>JAJDAG010000197.1 GCA_029262005.1 Candidatus Zhuqueibacterota bacterium
TGGTAGCTACAACCGGACACTAAAAACACGAGTTGGCAATTCGCGTCCGAAAAAACAATGGATTTAGCAGTTGCTCTAAGCATACATAATACTGATTTAGAGCAACCAATAATGTTAAACAAAGTCTGGTACTATGATTTAAAAGATAGGCTATTTAGAAGATACAATACAGAAAAAATTCAGCTAAAACCGCTCGAGACTCGCAATTTTGCTAGAGAGGAAAGAGATAAGAGTGGTGGTCCGGGTGCTAATTTTATTGTTGCATGGATTTCTGAATTTGAGGTAAACAGCCCGATTATCGAAGCAGTTATGATTCGCACAAAATATAACGTCGGGATCTCTTTTATTAGCACAGGTAAAATAATAAAGAAAATCGAAAACAGAAATAATATACGGTGAAAGCTTGATTAACAGCCAAACCCAGCGAGCCTATTAGGAGGCAGATTTGTTTTCTGAAAATATATTACCAATTCTGGTGACAGCACTCGGCGATTCGGCGGGTGCGATAACCAACCTGATTATCTATGTTATGGTTGCTTTGGGATTCTCTTTTCTTTGTTCAATATGGGAATCTGTGTTCTTAACTACCTCGTTTTCGCATATCGAATTAATGGTGAAACAGGGTAAACGGGCCGGCCGGATTATGCGGTCTCATAAGCAAAAGCCGGAACAAGGCATCTCTGCCATCTTGACCCTCAACACCATCGCGCATACCGTTGGCGCTACCGGGGCGGGGGCCCAGGCCGCGATTGTCTTTGGCAATAAATGGATTGGTTTAATCTCAGCTATTCTCACCTTGCTTATTCTGATTTTTTCAGAGATCATACCCAAAACTCTGGGCGTGTTCTATTGGAAGCAGTTAGTGCCCTTCACGGCCTACGGCATCAAGGTGATAGTGTGGATTCTTTATCCGGTTGTTTGGGGCGCCAGCGGCCTTAACCGCTTGATTACGCCCCGTAGACAGGAGCCAACCATCTCACGTTCTGAACTGGAAGTGTTAGCTAAAGTCGCAGTTAGCGAGGGTGCTCTCGAAGAAAAAGAACATTCCATTTTTAAGAACCTGTTGCTTCTGCATCGTGTTAAGGCCTCCGATATTATGAGCCCGCGTACGGTAATTTTTATGTTGCAACAAGACATGACTGTTGCGGAGGTCTTAGCCGATCACCGGGTTTTGGCCTATTCGCGCATCCCTGTTTATAAGGAAGGCATGGATGACGTCACCGGCCTTGTGTTGCGTTATCATATTCTTTCTGCAGCCGCGGAACGCAAAGAGCAATTAAGATTGCATGAGCTTGCCCGGCCTATTCATCCCGTGCCTGAAACAGTCAATGTTGCCAGGGTATTAGAGGAATTGATCAGGCGGCAAGAACATATTTTTCTGGTCATAAATGAATATGGTGGCACCGAAGGGATAATCACTTTGGAGGACGCCATTGAATCACTGCTGGGTGCGGAGATTACCGATGAGACGGATTTGGTACCTGACCTGCGGGCATTGGCAAAACAGCGCCATTCTCGCCGACTTCAACCGTTCGGGCTGTCGAATGAATGAGACGAGCGGTGAGTCAGACGTTTGGTGATAATAGAAGTTTAACTGCTTATGGAAATACCTCTACTAAAAGACATTGTCATTATATTTGGACTCTCAATTGTTGTCCTCTTTATCTGCCACCGATTTCGGGTCCCGACCATTGTGGGATTCCTGCTGACCGGCATATTAGCAGGGCCTCACGGACTGAGGTTGATAAAAGCCCATCACGAAGTCGAACTCTTAGCTGAAGTCGGGATCGTGCTGCTTCTCTTTACCATCGGCATTGAGTTCTCGCTTAAGAGCCTGCTGCAAATCAAGAAATCCGTCCTGCTTGGCGGTTCGCTGCAGGTGACGCTTACTCTTTTGGCTACTTTTTTCATCGCGCGGTATCTGGGTCAGGCCTTGGGGCAAGCCGTTTTCATCGGATTCCTCGCAGCCCTCAGCAGCACAGCCATTGTGCTAAAACTCATTCAGGAACGCGCTGAAGTGGATAGCCCTCACGGACGAACGATTCTGGCCATCTTAATCTACCAGGATGTGATTATCGTTCCGATGATATTGTTCACACCTTTGCTGGCCGGCGCAACGGGGAACCTGGGCGAATCTCTTCTCATTTTTACGGCCAAAGGCATCGGCATCATCGTGTTGGTGATCGTTAGCGCTCGCTGGATTGTGCCGCAGGCGCTTTATCAAATCGCCAGAACGCGTAATCGTGAACTTTTCTTGCTAAGCGTTGTCGTCATTTGTCTGGCGGTTGCCTGGATAACTTCCAGCATGGGACTCTCTCTTGCCTTGGGCGCCTTTCTAGCCGGTCTAATCATATCTGAATCCGAATACAGCCATCAGGCGCTTGGCAATATCTTACCCTTTCGTGACGTCTTTACAAGTTTCTTTTTTGTTTCCATTGGCATGCTCCTGGATGTCGGCTATTTTTTCCAGCAACCGTTGCTGATTGTGTTGATTGCGGCTGGCGTGTTGGCATTAAAAACCATTATCGCCGGTTTTGTAACCATTCTATTGGGGTTTCCCCTGCGCACCGGGATTTTGGTTGGCCTGGCGCTAAGTCAGGTTGGCGAATTCTCTTTCATTTTATCTAAGACGGGCATTGAACATGGTTTGCTTGCCGGGGATATTTATCAAATGTTTCTATCTGTCTCGGTACTGACCATGGCGGCCACACCGTTCATCATCGCTGCGGCGCCTCGTTTTGCAGGTGTTATGCTGCGGTTGCCTCTGCCGAGAAGGTTGAAATCAGGTCTGTATCCCGCGCAAGAGATAGAAAAAACGCGCAAAAATGACCACCTTGTCATCATCGGATTTGGCATCAACGGCAGAAATCTGGCGCGAGCTGCCAGAGCCGGGAACATTCCTTATGTGATTATTGAAATGAACCCCGAGGTCGTCCGGGAGCAACGTGCAAAGGGTGAAGCAATTAATTTTGGCGACGCAACCCAGGAGGCGGTGCTCAAGCACGCCGGCATCAAAGACGCCAGAATTGGGGTTGTCGCGATTAACGATCCTGCGGCTACCCGTAGAATTACTGAACTCGTTCATAAACTTAACCCTGTGGTTCATCTAATTGTGCGAACGCGTTATCTGCAAGAAATGCGACCCCTGCATGAATTAGGAGCCAATGAAGTCATTCCTGAGGAGTTTGAAACCTCTGTGGAAATCTTTACCCGGGTTTTGGTGAAATACCTGGTACCGCGAGATGAAATTGAAAAATTCATCACTGAAGTCCGGGCCAGCGAGTACGAGATGTTTCGCAGCCTTTCCAAAGTGCCGATGTCTGTTTCCGACGTAAAGCTTCAACTCCCCGATGTTGAAATCAGCACGTTCCGGGTTGACGAAAGGTCACTGTTGGCCGGGAAATCCCTCGCGGAGATTGGGTGGAGAAAGAAATATGAAGTTACGGTACTGGCAATCCGTCGGGAGTCACAAATAATGTCCAATCCCGATGGTGATGTACAGCTCTGTTCCGACGACGTCCTTTTTCTTCTTGGCGCCCCTGAGAGGTTCGCTGAGATTTCGAGTTTGTTCTGTACTCCCTCCGAAGGAGAGGTAAACTGATGAATGCGCCAAAGCAAAAACGCGCAAAATGTTATAAAACTAATTTGATTTCCTTAAGTCATTATCTGTTAAATTGTAATCGATATGCCGCTGGAATAACCCTGTTGGCCATTATTCTTGCTCTTTCTTTTAGTCAACCGCCAGTATTTAGCCAAGAAGGGTGCTATGAATGCCACGGTGACTTTGAATTAAACGGATTATATGTCGATTCAACTAAATTTGCAGTTTCTGTACATGGAGAATTTGAGTGTATTGCCTGTCACGTGGCTGGGCCGGGCCACCCGGAAATGCAAGCTAATGTTTCTGTTGATCTATAAAATAATTGACATGCTATGTGTGATTGTGACCAAAGACAAGCGCTTCGTCGTGTATAAATACCCAAGGGTTATTCACCACAACTCATCCATTACGAGGGAAAGATGCCAGACGATTATATGAAATATGAGACGGAATGCAAAAAAATCCGGGAAGAAAACGCCCAATTGTTAGAAGGTTTTGCAGCATGGTTACGGAAGGCACAACTCACCGAGAAGACTATCAAAAACCATGTTGAGAATATCGATTTGTATATCAACGAGTTTTTGTTGTACGAAGATGCTGTGAAAGCGAAAGATGGTACACATGGTGTCAGTATGTTTCTTGGCTATTGGTTTGTTAAGAAAGCGATGTGGGCAAGTCCAGCCCATATTAAAAGTAATGCAACAAGCCTCAAAAAATTCTATACATTCCTGTGTGAACGAGGACTGTTAGCGCAACAAGAACTTGATGACTTGAAAGAGAGCATTAAAGCAGAGATGCCAGAATGGATCGCCATAATGAAACGATATGACGATGAATCAATAACAGATATGGAAGAGGTTTGGGGATTCTAACGACTGCAATGTCGTTCAATGTGGCGCGCGTTTGCGAAAATGCTGCACGCAGGTCGTTGAGACTGTCGAAAAAGATCAGATGGTGATTCTCCAAAAAATGAAGAGTTGCATACTTGACGCCTAAGCAAAGTTTTCAGGCTACGCTCGTGGGGGATTGCACAACTCAAAAACCCCAAAAGGGTATCCCCGACGCACCAATAAAGCAGGGACAAGGTTGATCTAATCTATCCTGGTTTGAAACGACAAGGGCGTTGCGAATTATTCAGGTAACAATAGTTTTTTGTTGACTATTTTTTTCAAAAAACTCATATTGAGTCTGAGTCATTTATGTGAAATCAATCTAACTGCAACCGATGGCCGCATCGGCATATTTTTACCAAGGTTCATTATGAAATTGACAAAACTGATTTTGCTATTTTCTCTGTTGTGCAATATTTCTCTGCTTCATGCATTGCAACAATCCTCCAATCCAATCGGCATTGCAATTCATGGCGGGGCCGGAACCATTATCAAGGAAAAAATGACACCGGAGCGCGAAAAGGCGTATCGAGAGAAATTGACCGAGGCGTTGAATGCGGGATATGCAATTCTCAAGCAGGGTGGCCGGAGTTTTGATGCGGTTGAAGCGGCCATTGTCATAATGGAAGACTCGCCACTTTTTAATGCAGGCAAAGGCGCTGTTTTTACAAGTGATGGCACGAATGAGCTGGATGCATCTATCATGGACGGGGCAACGGTTCAGGCTGGTGCGGTTTCAGGTATTAAGCATGTCAAAAATCCCATTCGTCTGGCCAGACTGGTTTTGGAAAAATCGCCGCATGTGATGATGGTTGGTGCGGGCGCTGAAGCATTTGCTGCGAAACATGGCCTGGAGCGCGTTTCGCAGTATTATTTTTACACTGAAAATCGCTGGAAGAGTCTTGAGCGCGCCAAAAGCAAAGGGGCCGCCCGAGCCGGAGAGACTTCCCGCAAAGGCAGTAGCGATTCTGATAAATTGGAATTTATCACCAGGGAGAAGGGCACGGTTGGCGCAGTTGCCCTGGACAGAAATGGTAATTTGGCTGCAGGCACATCCACCGGCGGGATGACAAACAAAATGTTCGGGCGAGTAGGAGATTCGCCCATCATCGGCGCCGGGACTTATGCCAACAACCAGACCTGCGCGATTTCAGCCACCGGCCAAGGCGAATATTTTATGCGGTTACTGGTCGCTTACGATGTTCACGCTTTGATGGCGTACTCAAACAAAACGCTGCAGGAAGCTGCTGATGAGGTTATTCTGCAGAAACTTGAGGGACTCGGTGGCAGTGGCGGCATCATCGCAATGGATAAAGCCGGTAATGTCGCTATGCCTTTCAACACCAAAGGGATGTATCGCGGCTATGTGGACAACTCAGGCCGGACAATAATAAAAATCTACAAAGATGAGTAATAAATCAAAGTCTTGATAAGTGTTCCTTATACTGGTCGCTGCGTTCAGGGTCTATCTCCATTAGTTTTGCAAACACATTGTCTCGATCATGGTAGTTTTTAAATAAATCGATAAATTCGTTGTAGTGAGCGCTCAAACACTGTTTGTGTTCTTCCATCTCTGCCTTGGCTTTTTCGGTAACGTCTACAAGCAAATCGAGCGCTTTTAAAATGCTGGCACGGGCTTGCTTCTCATTGTCTTCCTCCTCAAGCACATACAGCCCGAAAAAAAAGTAGTCTTTCATTTCTCTGAACGTGATGAAGGGTTCGGTCATAATGCGTCTTGTGATTTCACTTCGCTCAGTCCATCCGCGAATAAATTCTGTTCGCACAAATTTTCCGAGGGATGCGAAATCCTGGGCTCTTTTGTAATAAATGTCGCCGCCGCGTTTGCGGTATTTGTCAAGCTCGCTGCCAAGTACCAGATTCATGTAAAAGTTTAAAATACCCGTAAGTGGATCGACTGCCTGGTCGTTGTAAATAATAACATCGCCCGGTTGATATGCAAAACGGACCCGTTTATCAAAATATTGAACGTCTGAACTTGAAATCAAAAATTCACAATTGTATCTGTCTTCTACATTGGTTGGGCTTTCAGATAAAAAGAGTTGGAGCGAAATTTCAAGGGGAATTTCATCTTCCTCTTCCAGCCAGTCAACGCTTTCAATATACTGTTTTATGATGCTATCGAAATCTTGCATCTTTTGCTCTTTTTCGATAGGCAGCTTATCGATAATAACGCGAACATTGGCTTTAACACGGGCGGCCTGAGTTGGCTGCGCACAGAGCAAAGCTGCGAGAGTAACGAGCACGGTCGCACCGGAAAAACAATTGGTTCTTAGCAAAGTGACCTCCGAAATATTGCAATTAAAGTAATGAGGAATGCCCTAAAAATATAGAGAAAAGTGATCATGTTTGTCAAGAACTTAAAATCTCTTGTGCTGTTTCACCACCGTAGAGCAATTCGGTTCCACAATTACAGTTTGATTTTTTATTGTGCACTCAGTTTGTCCGGCTCACGGCTTGACGCTCAGGTTCTGCCTGTGGGTGCCCGGTCACTGGGAATGGGCGCAACTTATGTCGCGTTGGCAAACACCGCAGATGCTGTGTTTCTTAATCCGGGTGGACTGAGCCAGATTGACGGTATTGAGGTCGCATTTTTTTATCAGAAGCCGTTTGGCCTGGCAGATGTCAATTATGGTACGGTCGCTTTGACAATGCCGGTTGCGGGCTTCCGGGCCGGCCTTGGCTTGTTGTCGCTTGGAAACTCACTTTATTCCGACCAGATGATATCGGCTGTTTTTAGTCACCATTATTTGAATAAGCTCTACTATGGTGTGGCCATGTCTTACTGGCGTACACATATTCAGTCCTATGGCACAGCCGGTGCGCTGACATTTGATCTGGGTATGCTGTTTTCAGTGCAACCCGAACTACGTTTTGGTTTCATGGCACAAAACATCAATCGCGCAAAACGTGGGTCTGAAACCCGGCCACAAACATTGAGTGCCGGCATCGCGGTTTTACCTTTTGACAAGCTTTTGCTCAGCCTGGATGTGTACAAGGATGTGCGCTTTGATGCGGAAATTCGATTTGGAGTGGAAGTGAAGCCATGGCAAATTCTTGCTTTGCGGGCGGGTGTAGCCAATAAGCCGGATCGTTTTTCAGCAGGGTTTGGACTTGTCGTTGGACGTTTTAAGGTGGATTATGCCTTTGTGACTCACAATGATCTTGGACTGACCCACCAAACTTCTTTGCTCGTCGGCTTTGGCTCCAAGTCTCAACCGAAGCAATCATTGCCACCGGTGGCCAGAGCGCCGGTCGAATCGACAAAAGCGCCTCAGCAACCGCGTCTTATTTTTGCTGAACGCATCAACATTAACACGGCAAGCATCGATGAGCTGGTGGAATTGCCTGGCATAGGTGATTCGCTTGCCAGGCGGATTATCCGTTACAGAACTGAAAATGGCCTTTTTGCACAGAAGAAAGATTTGCAAAATGTCAAAGGGGTCGGTCCAGTGCTTTTTGCACGAATACGCGATTTTATCACTATCGGGGAGACACTGCCTGAATGAGTACACGGCTGCCAATCGTTTTTGTGCGTTGGCTTTGCTTCGGCATAATTGTGGGTTTGATTCTGCTAAAAGCACAGTCTGCATTTTCCCAGCATGCCATCGAAGAACGGTTGCTGGAGGCCCAGGCCGAAGGTTCTGAGCAGTCTGAATTGGCTGAGCTTTTGAACGAGAGAAGGTTGAAACCGCTGGACCTGAATTTAGCCACGGCGGCACAGTTGTCCGAGTTTCCCACGCTGGATCTGCAACTGGCCAGAGCAATTATTGATTTTCGCAAAAGAAGAGGGATGTTCGACTCCAAGGAAGCCCTGCTGGCAGTGCCGGGCATGGATGCTGAGATATTTATGTCCTTGGCTGAATTTGTCACAACAACCACGATTCCCGGCAGGCGGAACGCTCTCTCAGAGTTGCAATTTAGAAGCCGCATTTCAGATAAAGTAACTCTGGACAGCACATCAGAGAAAATTTACAATCGACTGCGGTTCACGCTTTTTGAATCGGTAGAAGGCGGTTTGTTGTTTGAAAAAGATGGTGATGAAAGCCGGTTTGATGATCTGCGGCTCTTCTATATCCAGTCCAGGTTTAAGAAAAATTGGGTCGCCATTGCCGGCAACTTTCAATTTCAAGCAGGTCAAGGATTGGTTTTCTGGGGGCCATACGGATTTGCAAAAGGAGCTGCAGCAACTTACCCGGTCAGAAAAAAAGGAAAAGGGTTGCGCCGCTATATGTCTGTAGATGAAAATGCCTCGCTTTTTGGCGCCGGCATTGAGTTTCGAGGCCATAATGGCGGCGTCACACTGTTCGCTTCACGGAATGCACTTGATGCAACACCTGTTTCTGACAAAGAAGTCTCGGTGCTGTCTGTTACCGGACTGCACAGAAGCGAATCTGAACTTGCCCGAAAAGATGCTGTGCGGGAGGGCCTGCTTGGAGCACGCCTCACCTGGTCACCTTTGCCGGCATTGCAGATCGGAGCGACCACTTTTCTTTCTTCTTACAACAAACGAATTACAAATCCGGATATGGCAAGAAAGCGCTATGATTTCCGGGGAAATAAAAATTTCGTGTTTGGGTTTGACTGGACGTTTGAAAAACAAGGTGCTGAATTTTTTGGTGAGGTTGCGCGTTCACGCAATGGCGGTCTGGCTGTCGTTGCAGGAACACGTCTGAAAACGACTCCGGTGAGGTTGGCTTTTCTCGTTCGCAATTACAGCAAGGATTTTCAGAATGCACACAGTTTCGGGTTTGGCGAACGAAATGGTGATACACAAAATGAAATTGGCTATTACGCAGGCCTGGAATATAAAATATCCGGCAAGGCAAGTTTAAGCGCTTATTATGATATTTTTTCTTTCCCATGGCGTTCGTTTTTTGAGCCGCTTCCCTTGTCCGGCAACGATTTTTTTGTGCAGCTCGAGCACAACCTGAATCGCAATTTTTATTTGACACTTCGGTTTCGAGACAAAGCAAAACAAAGTTATGAAATCATACCCGGCGTTTCCGTGCAACCAAACGCCCCGCTTACAGTCAAGCACAGGCAGCAGGTCCGGTTGCAAGTTGACATGCGTGTTTCTAAACAGGTGACCTTACGGAGCAGGGTGGAGCACACCCGTATTCATTATTCAGGCTTTCCCAAAGTTCCAGTGGATTCAGATGAAACCGGATTTTTGCTTTATCAGGATTTACGCGTTGAGCCATTTCCACAGCTTCGAATTACAACCAGATTGAGTCTTTTTGGCACAGGCTCATTTGAATCGAGTGTTTATCAGTTTGAGCATGATTTACCGGGAATGCTGACAAACAGGGCTTTGTTTGGACATGGCAGCCGCTGGTACCTTTTGTTAAGGTATAAAGTCGGGGACTTCGGGGTTGTGCATGTGAAATACTCAAGTACATTCATTGATGGTGCCACGAGCACGTTGCAGGGTACAAAAATTGGCGTGCAGATAGATATTGGGATTTAGTATTGCCCTGTAGTCATTTTTTCATTATATTGGCGTACGCAAAACGGGCTTGTAAAAGTAACTTAAGGTGATATGATTCTCAACAAAGCTATCGGCTCATACCTCAGACTCAAGTACAGACTTTTCGGTAAGTATCCAACTATTAATATCTGCGAACAGTTGGCTATGGCCGATCGCGTGCTTATTTATATGCCAACCAGAGTTGAACAGTTTGGCGCGGCTCTAAAGTCGCTGGAAAGACTCAGGAAATTGCGGCCTACATGGAGGATTACCGTTATTACCCTGATAGAAATGGTCAGTTTTATTGACAACAAACTTAAGGTTGAGATCATCCCGTACTCAAAAGAGGATTTGTCCTTTATCGGCTTGCCAAAATCTTCTTTGAAAGAACTCGTTAAAAATACTCAATTTGATCTCGCCCTTGACTTCAAATTGAGATTTGATATTTTAAGCATCGCATTGTTTAAATTGAGTGGCGCTCAGATCAAAGTTTGTTTCGATAGTAATGAAAAATCTCCTTTTTACAACTTCGAAATTCGTGTCAATTCGGCTGAGTCGCTGACCAATAAATATAACGCGATGATAAAATACATCACTATGATTGCCGGGTCCGAACTTCCTCAAAAGCCTGCTGTCAAAACCAGTCAATAAACAAGATAACCATTACATGTGGATTCGCCGGCTGGGATTGCGTTATTAAGTGCCGTTGTTTTGGCTCTCCGATTATTTGTCCG
>JAJDAG010000198.1 GCA_029262005.1 Candidatus Zhuqueibacterota bacterium
CCTATCAAAGAAATTTAAATGGAATGATATTTATGATAGGGTTAATTGCTGTGCCTTCAATCTTGTTCTTTCCTTTAATGCAAATTACGGAAAATTTTGATTTGGCAAGACTTGTTTTTTCCTTTTTATCATTTGCAATTCTATATGAATTCTTAGATTCAACATTTATTCTTAAAAAGGCCGCAGAATCAATGCTTGAAATGGATAATGAATTATCAAGAAACAATGAGATTCATGAAGATTACCTGTTAAATGTTTTTTCTCAATATGCTCACCTTAAACGGATCGTCCACTCCACTCCTGACGCAATATATGAAAAATATCGACCTATATTGAACAAGGGATGGGAGAGTCGACTTAAAGAATTTTATTAAAGATCAGATTTACGAAAATAACTATAGGTTCTTAGACGCAATGAATGAAAATTTGTATAATGCAATTACCTGGTTTTACAATAAAACATGTGAACACGATATTAATTGGATTACAATAGGAAGTCTTGGTTTGGTATTGCAAGGAATATCGTTAATTCCAAATGATATAGATATTCTGACGGACAAAATGGGTTTCCATAATATAGAAGCTCTATTTAAAAACCATATCAGAAAGACTTTTGATTATTCACCTCTTAAAAAGTCACGTTCACTCTTTGGAACACTTGAATATAATGATATTACAATCGAAATTATAGCAGAATTAGAAAATAAATTTAATGGACACTGGGAATCACATAAAGGGCTATCACATAAAAAATATATTCAAGTTAAGGATATGGTAATACCTATTTTATCTCTATCGTATGAACAATATATTTGTCAACAATTGAACAGAAAAAAAAAAGCTATTCAAATTCAAAATTTTCTATGACATTGTATCGCAATCTTTACAAGAGATGGGATTGAGCAGGAACAATTGTGCTTCAACAAATTTTTCACACCGGCAGGCAACGCCGGTTTCGAAATGACACGGTAAGGTTTGTCGCGATAGCTCTGTGCTGTGAAGTGGATGCCCGACAGAGGATTTCGGGCATGACAAGGATGCTGAGTAAACAACCCGGGTTCGACATGACATGAGAGATGGACAATAATCTGTGCAGGTTTGGCCTGACACAGTTCAAAAACAATTGATTATTTGTTTGCTCTTTGACAACTTCTTTTCCCATCGCCTGATGGGACGCACATACAGAAATCTGATAGTCATTTTGGCTTATCAGAACGAAACCTAATATGCGGTGGGATTGAGACAGTTGAACTGAAGACCAATTCCATGTTGGCGATTTCAGTTTTTTGAGAAGCTTGGAACCATTGGTCAGGACGACCTCTAGTTGTACTGAGGACCAATTCCATGTTGGCGATTTCAGTTTTTTGAGAAGCTTGGAACCATTGGTCAGGACGACCTCTAGTTGTACTGAGGACCAATTCCATGATGGTGATTTCACTTTGGAAACTAGACCTAACAAGAGATGGGATTGAGACAGACCTTCCGGAAGCTCGGAGCTTCCGGAAGGTGGAGATGCCCGGCACTCGTTTGATGGATTTCGAGCGAGACATCCCCCTAAATCCCCCTTGGAAGGGGGACTTTCCGTTGGCGCATTTCCCCTTGAACGGGAGAGTTTTTTCGGTTTATTTTCCCCCTTCGAAGGGGGCCAGGGGGATGTAAGGCAGGCAGTTCACGCAAATTTGTATTGATTGGACTTACTGTTTTGTCGAGTCATTCCGAACAGAGCGTTTTTCAGCGGTGGAGGATTCTATTTTAGCACGGCGTAAAGGTGCAACAATTACCAGAAAATTGAACAGGAACAATTGTTCTTCAGCAGACTTCTCACACCCGCTAAAAAGCGCCGGGTTCGAAATGACACGGTATGATTGAATGGGGAGACATGTACCACGACATTCATGTCGTGAGGTGAGACAAAAAGCCGCGACATGAATGTCGCGATACATAAGGCGAAGCACTATGTCCAAACTCTTCGAAAAAATCATCCGTTACCCCAATCTTGAGGCCGCGTTTAAGCGGGTTCAGGAAAATGGCGGTTGTCGTGGCAGCGATGGGGTGTCTATTCACCGGTTTGCAGGGAGGCTCATTGGCAATTTGCGCGATTTGAGCAACAGTCTGCACCGTGGGACTTACCACCCTTTTCCGCTCATGCGCTTTTCAATCCCCAAAAGCAGCGAGGCTGGTGGCACGCGTTCTTTGAGTGTGCCGACCGTGCGTGACCGAATCGCTCAAACCGCCGTATTCCTGGTGACTCGGGAAATTTTTGAATCTGAGTTCGAAGATATCTCGCATGGCTATCGTAAAGGACGCGGCGTTTCCACGGCGGTTTACAACATCAAGGAGTGGAGGCAAAAGGGTTATCGCTTTGCCGTGGATGCTGATATCGATAACTATTTTGACAATGTGCCGCATGCACCGTTGATGCGGAAACTGAAGAAACTCTTTCCAGGTGAAACCGCTTTGCTTGCACTTTTCAAAAAATGGATTGTGGCTGAAATTTACGATGGTTCCCGCATCTGGACACTGGACAAAGGTATTCCACAAGGCTCGGTCACATCTCCGGTGCTGGCGAATCTCTTTCTGGATGAACTGGATGAAACCCTGATAGGCCTGGGCCTGAAACTGGTGCGATATGCCGATGACTTTCTTGTTCTGGCCAAATCCGAGGATGAAGCGCATGACGCTTTCGAACTGACTGACATGGCGCTGGAGGATTTGCAGCTCGACTTGAATCCGCTCAAAAGCAAAGTTGTCTCATTTGACCGCGGCTTCAAGTTTCTTGGTGTCATTTTTATGAAGGATGGTATTTTTCTGCCGGCGAGACAAAAACGGCGAAAGGGATCAAGGCCGATGTTGCCGAAAGCATTGAATTTGAGGAACTATTTGGAGTGCAGAGGCACAGAGTGAGGCACAAAGGAGCAAAGTTGCAAAGGCACAAAGTAAGGGGCAAAGTGGCAGAGGAAAAAACTCTGTGCCTCTGTGCCTCAGTGCCTTTGTCCCTCTAAAAAAAAACAATGGCTTTCTTATACCTGACAGAACAAAGCGCGGTTTTACGCAAATCTTATAATCATCTGATCCTGAAGAAGCAGAAGGAGACATTGCTGGAAATTCCTTGTGCCGATGTGGAGCATGTTATGATTTTCGGCAATGTTGAAGTGACCACACCGGCGCTGAAGACTTTGGCACGCAATCATATTGAAGTGGCGTTTTTTACGACCAGAGGCAAACTGCTGTTTCAACTGACTTCGCGCTTTCCGAAAAACATATTGTTGCGGCAGAAGCAGTATCAAAAACAGGCAGACGCGGCGTTTTGCCTGCAATTGAGCCAGACGATTGTGGCGGCCAAGTTAAAGAGCGCTGCGGACGTGATTCGTAGTCATATTAAGCACAATCCAGATTTCGATTGTGACGCTGAATTACAGACCATTGACAGAATGCGTGACCGGGCGCTGGCTATTGACAATTTACAAAGCCTGCTCGGTTTTGAAGGCACTGCCGCGGCCGCCTATTACAAAGCGTTTGGCCGCATGTTGAACGCACCCTGGACTTTTGACGGCCGGGTGCGGCGTCCGCCAAGAGATCCGGTGAATGCACTGCTCTCTTTTGGTTATGTTATTGTTGCTAATGAAATTGGTTCTCTGCTCGATGGCATTGGCTTTGACCCGTTTCTGGGATTTTATCACACAGTGGCTTACGGACGAAACAGTCTGGCGCTTGACTTGTTGGAAGAATTCCGCCACAGCCTCGTTGACAGGTTGGTGCTGACGATTCTAAACAGGGGCATACTTAACGAGCGCCACTTTGAGCAGACCGCACGGGATGGTGTTTTTCTTACACGGGAAGGCATGCAGAAATTCTTCCGCGCCTATGATAAATACGTCGGCAATTATGGCGATGACAGGACCGATAAAAATGTCGGCTTTTTCCGTTCACACTTTAAAGCGCAGGCGCATAAACTGGCAGCAACGCTGAAAACAGGTGACGTTTATAAACCGTTTCAACTTCGGTGAGGCAAAGGAGCAAAGGAAAAAACCTTTGTGCCTCAGTCCCTCTGTGCCTTTTTCTGCCTTTGAAAACAAATAACTTGTATCTTACAAAAAAAACATTAAAATGAATAAGACATACGTGCTCATTTCCTACGACATCAGCGATGATAACACTCGAACTAAACTTGCCAAACGTTTGAAAGACTATGGAAGGCGTGCGCAATTCTCTGTATTTGAAGCGGAAATAACAGCAACCGAAATGACTAAGCTTAAACAGCAAATGGCAAAAGTGGAACTGGGAGAGCGTGATAGCATCAGACTTTACACCATTTGTAAGAATTGCACAGGTAATGTAATAATCTGGGGACAGGGTGAAATTGCCGAAGATCCGGATATTGTCATAATTTAGGACTGAAAAAGGTTGGAAACGCTAGCAAAAAGGCCTTTTTAGGCCCCCAAAAACAGGGAGGCTGGAACAATTGATTTATAGTGTTGAAAATAAATGACTTACACTAATCAAAGAACAAAGGAGCTGAAAAAAATGGTACGAAAAATGCCTAAAAAATTAAGGTTGGAACAATTGGCCTTGCAAGAGGTTGTTTTTATTGGGGCTGCAAGGGTAGCTATTGGAAACTAGACCTAACAAGAGATGGGATTGAGACTTTTTTTTACGGATAGGAGGGAGTTTATGGAAACAGCTATTGGAAACTAGACCTAACAAGAGATGGGATTGAGACGGGCCGGTCTTGTCCGTCGGCCCAACCAAAAGCCAAAATTGGAAACTAGACCTAACAAGAGATGGGATTGAGACATCATCATTCTGTGCTTTCATTAGTATAACGACCAAACTATTGGAAACTAGACCTAACAAGAGATGGGATTGAGACGTTGGGATCAAACAAACCTTTGGGCTACACAAAAGGAGATTGGAAACTAGACCTAACAAGAGATGGGATTGAGACTTTTTTTTTGGGTCTAAGGTCACGTTGTTTGGACTCAGCCATTGGAAACTAGACCTAACAAGAGATGGGATTGAGACTTTGATAAGTTTTTTTGAATACATCTTGTATCCAAAGCATTGGAAACTAGACCTAACAAGAGATGGGATTGAGACACGAACGCGCGACGTTGAGTGAAGCTGCAGTCATAATCCATTGGAAACTAGACCTAACAAGAGATGGGATTGAGACCACTAAAACAAAAAAGCTCAACAGCTTTTTTCTGATTTAATTGGAAACTAGACCTAACAAGAGATGGGATTGAGACACAGCTCGGGCGATGGCACGTGAAGAAGGAATATCGCGCTTTTATTGGAAACTAGACCTAACAAGAGATGGGATTGAGACAGCTACCGGAATCGCTACTTCATATTTTGCAATTTCGCATTGGAAACTAGACCTAACAAGAGATGGGATTGAGACATATGAGCTGACCCATTGATGATTGCAAGCGTGAACCAATTGGAAACTAGACCTAACAAGAGATGGGATTGAGACGCATGTCTGCAAGAAGCGCTCTCGCCAAATGCCCGTCCATTGGAAACTAGACCTAACAAGAGATGGGATTGAGACTCTTTCTATGGACGTCACGTTTGCACCAACGAATTTGATATTGGAAACTAGACCTAACAAGAGATGGGATTGAGACATTGCGGATCATGATTACATCAACGACTAATCCGACAATTGGAAACTAGACCTAACAAGAGATGGGATTGAGACAATTATCCATATTCCTATATCCTACTACTAATAAACCAATTGGAAACTAGACCTAACAAGAGATGGGATTGAGACGCAAATAGCTTTTCC
>JAJDAG010000199.1 GCA_029262005.1 Candidatus Zhuqueibacterota bacterium
ATCTGGTCGTAATTGTAAGGTTTAAACTTTGCCATCACAACCTCTAACTATTAGTTAAAACTAATAGTTGAATGTACAAAAACTATCAATTCAATGCTACTGTTTTGTCACTTCTCCAGACCTTTTTCGACAGTCTCAACGGGTGGTATGTAAATATTTCCGCAAGTGAAATGGTTGATTTTGAAGGCACTCATCTGGACGACGGCTTCGACCCTGACCAGGAGGTTTGGTTAGATGAAAACGACAAGACCAAAGATGAAGTTGTGGAAGCTGCCATTGAGCATCTTCGGAAGTAATAAATTGACAAAAATATGCAAAAATGGTAGTAAATGTATAGTGTTTGTCGTACGAAAGCGCCGTTAAACGCCATCAATCTCTTTTTCGAGTATATCCTAGTACAAAACAGAATCGCGCAGGTAACAATTCAGCCACAGAGGACACGGAGGAAGGATAAAATAACTCGAGTTTCGCAGCTATCTAAGCCGGTTTTCAACGGCCAGTTCAAGAAACCCTGACTGGCGGCACCTGCAAAAATGGCCCTGTACAGGCACCGGGAGTCGCCCGTTACCTGTACAAGAAAATCATGGCATATATAATTAAAATGATAACACCAATACCTAGCGACAGGGCCGTGAACCCGAAAATTCTTGCACCAATTTCCAGCCAGTGCGGCGGCGCTGCAACAAGTTTCTTACGGACATTTCTGCTTTTTAGCAGCATTGCGTACTCGCGCGGCCTGTCCTCCCGCAGCTCCTCCAGGGAAACGCTGCCGGTAAAAATAACCGCGTCCATGGGGAATTTGTCCGGCCGGAAATGCGTGTTAAAAAAGTGAATCGTGAAGATAAAGCCCGTTGCCAGCAAAGCCTCGTCGCTGTGGATGATGGTCGAAACGTTAATGAGCCAGCCCGGTGCGCCGAGGCTCGTGAAGAACTCCGGGAACCAAAGCATGAGCCCGCTGCCGCCGATCACCATGACGCCCCAGAAAACCGCGAAATAATCAAATTTTTCCCAGTAAGTCCAGCGGCCGTAATTCGGTCTCGGTCCAACGCCTAAGAACCATTTCATTGTTTGCCAGAATTCTATCAGGTCTCTTTTGCGGGGAACCACGGTGTCCTCCCCGGTCAGCATTTGCTTGAGCGGGGTCTTCTCCTTGCGCTTATTGTAAATCAGGTAGCCGATATGCAGAATGAAATAGGCAAAGGTGATCACCGCCGCCATGCGATGCACAAACCCGGTGACTTCATAACCACCCATAAGTCTCGACAGCAGTTGAAACACGCCGACGCCGGCAAACTTGATGGTCATGCCGGTTATGGCCAGCGATAGAAAACTGATAATGACGAGAAAGTGCAAAAATCTGGAAAACGGGTCAAAGCGCTGAAAATAGCGGTTTGCTTCCAGCTTTTTCCTGACCACGGCTGCTTTTTCAACAGGTTTCGGCTTGCCATTTTTGCGCCTTTCATAGATGGCTCGCGGCACCCAGAGCAGCATGTGTAAGCCGAAGAAAGCAAAGGTGCCGACCAGCAATCCGGACATGCCCCAGAAAGTATAGTACAAATACGGATACTTACTTTTGTTGTGATGCGTTGCATGGGTCAGGTAGCCGACAAACTTGCGATTGGAGTTCGGGTGGCAGCTTTTACAGGTTTCAATAATGTTTGCGCGACTGAGCAGCGACTTTGGATTGGAAACCGGCAGGATGTTGTGGGCGCCGTGGCAGTCATAACATTTGGCCGTTTTCGCCGAACCTAATTTAGAGACTTTGCCGTGAAAAGTTTCGAAGTAGGTGTCTGTCACCTCTTTGTGGCAGCCGCCGCACTGGTCCAGAATTCCCTGCCGGAAATTATCGACATCAACCCGCTTGATGGTGTGCGCGATGTGGCAATCATTGCAGGCAGGAAGTTTTTTGTCCGTGCTGGTCATTTCCGGACTGTGAACACTCGACTTAAAATCTTCATAAATACCAAGATGACACTGGCCGCATGTGGAAGCGATGTTGTCGGCGTTGACGGTTGAATTTGGATTAACCGCTGGCAGTTCACGGTGCGATGTATGGCAGCTCACACAAGTTGCGGTTACCATAAGTCCGCTTTTCAACAATCCCTTGCCATGGATGCTCATGCTGTAGTTCTCAACTATCTCGTGTTGGGTGCCGGTGTACAGCACGGCTGCCTTTTGGCCGCTTCTGTGGCATTTGCCGCAAAGATCCGGAATGTTTCTGGAAAAGATGGGAGAATTGATATCATCTAATCGCAGGACGTCATGGGTGCCATGGCAGTCCGTGCAGTAGGGCGCGACGGCATTGCCCTTGGCGGCTTCTTGCGCATGCATGCTGGTTTCGTAATCTGCAACCTCCTGCGCATGGCACATCGCACAATCCACCTTGCCGATGTTCAGACAAACCGGGTTACGTGATTTGTTGACGGTTGTATGACACTTAATGCACTGTGTAGTTTGATGCGCGGAGTGTTCGATGTCTTTCGAATTTACGTACAAGGAAAGGGTATCGCCGTCCACCACTTTAACCAAATTTTCGTTTTCATGGCAGGACAGACACTTCGAATCCGGGAAGCTCTCTGAGTAGAAAACACGTCTGACTTTGTGCGGTTGGTGGCAATCCACGCAAATAGGAAGCTCGTGCGCTTTCTTTTCCCAAAGTTCTCCGCGTATCACTTTTTGATGCACACGTTCTATCTGTGTGTGACATTGCAAGCACGTGGCGGCGATGTTATTTCTGTGAATGCTGGACTCCGCATTCTCATGTGGCAAAATATCATGCGATGTATGACAGCTCGTACAAACAGCCGTCACAATCAAACCTCGTCTGAACAAACCATCACCGTGGATGGATTGTGAATAATCCTCCAACACTTTGGATTCGGAAATCGTGCGCAGTTTGGAAACCCGGGTGCCCTCCTTGTGACAGGAACCGCAGAGAGCCGGAATATTCATTACGTATATTTTTGCATTTTCATTTTTTGAGGAAAGAATGTCATGCTTGCCGTGGCATGTGTCGCAGCCCGGCGCCAGATATTTGCCCTGTCTTTTCGCCGCACCATGCAGGCTTCGATCATATTTTTCGGCGGCCTCATCGTGGCAGAGACTGCAGTAAACCGGTTCCAGCTTGTCCTCATGTGGAAATTCCTCCACATCGGCGTCAATATGGCACGAAATACATTCATTTTCACCATGAATAGATGTGGCGAATCGTTTTGCATTCACATACAGAGAAATCTCTTTGCCGCCTCTTTCGGTAGTCAAATCCGGATCGTCATGGCACTCAAAACAAGCCTCATCCTGAGAATAAACAAGATTGGGTGCCTGCAAGAAAACCGCGACGGTCAGAGAAATAATGAATGTCATCATTTTTTTGGATAGCGTTTCCATATGAGTTATTCTTCTTCCCTCATTTTAATTCTTCTTTTGGCCCGCTTCACAAAGTCGGCGCTATTATGAATCACCATGACACCAATCACCACTACGATAAGAAGAATGTAGAACTTCTCCACATAATGAACGATTCGACCCGGTGCAGAGCTGGTCGTTAGATGCACTGCGCCTTTGGCGACATTTTCGGAAATATCAGGGTGGCATTTTCCGCAGGTCTTTTTCAGATTCGCCGGATACACCAGAGACGCAGGAGCCGAGGAAGGCAAAATATTATGTATGCCGTGACAACTGGCACAATTAGCCGCGGACAGCGAACCGCCTTTGATGGCCAGGCCATGGTAACTTTCCTCGAACGTTTCCTTACGGTCCATAGAAAGGCCGAATCGTCCCACAATTTGTTCCGACGCATGACATCTTTCACAAGTAACGGCTGAAACTCTGAGGGGATGCACCGGCGAGTCCGGATCGGTGTGAGATTTCACGTTGTGCTCGCCATGACAATTTGTGCAAACCGGCGCCGCTCGGATGCCTTTCTCAACTGCACGTCCGTGCACCGATTCTGTGTATTGCTCGTAGATTTCACCGTGGCATCGGCCGCATGTTTTCGCGACATTTTGCCAGTGAATTAATGACTCGGGATCATCCATGGCTTTGATGTTGTGAAATCCGTGGCAGCTACCACAGGTTGCCGCATCAAAATTTTGCTCTGTTAAAATCGCCACGCCATGGATGCTGTTTTTGTAAGCAGCTAACGGATCCGAGATCGGGATATTGTATTTCTGCGTGATTTTGGGATTGGAATGGCAAATCGCGCACGTTGTGGCCAGGTTTAACGGGCTTACTCTGGAAGCCAGGTCGGCAATCGGTAAGATGTCGTGCTTCCCGTGGCAGTCAGCGCAGGATGCAGCATCGGAGCCATTACCACTTTGCCCATGCACGCTGGATAAATGCGCTTTAGCAACATCTTCGTGACACGTACCGCAATCAACATATTCGGACTTCTCGCCGGGGTGGTCGTCCAGGTCGATGCTTGCGTGGCAATCGGTGCAATCAAATTCGCCATGGATCGACCTGGAGTAGACTTCAGGTTCAAGGTGAAGCAGAATTTCATTGCCCTCGACGTCCTCGGTGACGAGTTCGGGATCATTGTGACACTCAAAGCACGCTTCTTGAGCAAACGAACAAAGTGGGTAAAGCAATAAGAAATTCAATGTCAGACTATAAATAATTGCTATCGTTTTCATTAACACACCAGAAGATTCTCAAACTGAAAGGCAAGACTATATTATTCACCCCAGCTTTAACAAAAAGAGTGCCACTTTCATAACTTTGGAGCAAATTCAGTAAGATCTTAAAAAACATAAAATTAGCACAAGTCAGAATAGTGCGTTTTATTAGCTGATTCCCCATTTTGAAAAAAAGGCGCAACGGTTTCTGTTTTTAAGAATTTGCGCCGGCCAAATGTTCGGGACCGATACGAAAAGACCTGGCTTAAGCAGCCGCAAGACTTGCTCTCGTAAGCCGATACCATCTTATTTTATTATCGCCTTTCATCCCCGCTTTCCTTCGCCACTCAAATCTAATCGTATGTATAGTAAGACGTTGGTTTAGATGAACTTTTTAGCCTGCAGCGGGTAAACGTTTCCCTTTTGTTTTTAAACTCTATTAATGTGGTGAAGGTCGTTATGACAAGGAAAAGCATTCTTCTGGTCCCCATTTTAGTCCTGGCGTTAATTCTACCTGTTTTCGCACAAATAGACACCGAAAAAATTCTCATTGACGGTTCCATCGACGCCGGTTACTGGATATTTGTGCTGGATTTCGATAAAGACGGTGATGATGATATTCTGGCATCCTCCTTGAATTCCGGTTTGCGCTGGTATCAGAACGATGGCGCCGGCAATTTTACCAGCATCGAGATCAGCTCATCATTCACCGGCGCCTGGTCAATACATGCCAACGACATGGACAATGATGGCGATCTTGATGCCGTTGCTTGCTCCGATGAATTCAACCAGGTGGCCTGGTTCGAACGCAAAGCGGATGACAATTTTAAAAAGCACATAATCGATGACAACAGCCTTGAGCCGCACTCGGTTTATTCTGCCGATCTGGATAATGACGGCGATATCGATGTGATGGCATCTGTCTGGGTAGCCGACCAGGTCGTGATTTTTGAAAACAATGGTTCCGGGAATTTCAGCAAGCAAGTGATTGATGGCAACTTCAACAGTGCTCATGCCATTCATGCTGCGGATATGGACAATGACGGCGACATTGATATTCTCGCCGGCGGCGGCAGCAAGACAACCATGTATAAAAACAAGGGTTCGCTCAACTTTACACGAATTATTGTGGCGCCTAATGGTGCATTTGGGGTGAACGCTATCGATGTGAATGGCGATGGCTTGCTCGATATTCTGCGCAATGAGCGCCCGGACAATGACCAGGATATTGATTGGCTGGAAAATAACGGGGATGGTTCCTTTGCAGAACACACAATCGAAGATAAATATGGTGAGTCCTGGTCGCAGACTGCCGTTGATCTCGATTTTGACGGGGATATTGATATTCTTGCTGCGGGTTTTGTACCAAACAAACTGAGCTATTGGCTCAACAACGGCAACCAGGGATTTTCAGAGATAGTTTTAGACAATAATCTAACCCGGCCTCGCTCCGTGGCCTTGGGCGATTTCGACACAGACGGCGATAAAGATATTGCCGTCATAACACGCAATACAGATAATCTGTTTTGGTACAAGGTGGCCGGCTCACCCGGCCCGGAAAACACCCTTGTGCTCACAAGTCCAAATGGCGGCGAGGCGCTCAACGCAGATTCAAGTTTCAGCATAACCTGGAGTTCAGAAGGTGAAATTGACAGTGTCAGGGTGGAGTATTCCACTGATAATGGCCTGAACTGGAGTGAGATAGTTGCCGGCACGCAGAACAACGGCACGTTTTCCTGGCTCGTGCCATCGGTGCAGACAACGCTTGGACTCGTGCGAATCTCCGAACTTGCCAACGCTGCCGTTTTCGATATCAGCGATACCACGTTTTCCGTGGTGCTTCCGAGCCTTACTTTGACGGCTCCGAATGGCGGCGAAAACTGGATGGGTGGCAGCACGCAGGCCATCACCTGGAATGGGACCGGTTCAATCGACAGTGTCAGACTGGAGTTCTCCGCAGACAATGGTGCGCTCTGGACAGAAATTATTGCCGCAACACCCAACTCAGGCACTTTTGACTGGCTGGTCACGGACGTTCAAACCAACACCGGCCTGGTACGTATTTCCGATTCTGCTACCGGCGTATTTTCAGATATGACAGACACCACATTTACTATCATTGGTTCCAATCTGACATTGCTTACGCCAAACGGCGCTGAAATATGGAATGGCGGCAGCAGTCAGGCCATCGCCTGGAATACAACAGGCAGTGTGCAACAGGTTAATTTGGATTATTCCATGGATCAAGGACAGACCTGGAATGTCATTTCGAGCAATGAGGCAAACACAGGGGGCTATCTCTGGGAAGTGCCTGAAGTGCAAAGCGGGCAGACTCTTGTGCGCGTATCGGATGCAGATGACGGCGTTCCATCAGACCAGAGCGACAGCACTTTTACCATCATTTCATCGACCCTCACTTTGACTTCACCCAATGGCGGCGAGACCTGGCGGGCAGACAGTAGCTATTCGATTGCATGGACAACGTCCGGTATTTTGGCGCATGTGCGGCTCGAGTATTCGCTGGACAATGGACAGGCCTGGGTGGCAATAGTGGATAGCACCCCGAATACAGGCAGTTTCGCCTGGACGGTTCCGCAGGTAGAGTCTCAAGCTGCCCTGATTCGGATTGCCGATGCGGTTGATGGTACGCCTGAGGAGCAAAGCGACAGTACTTTTAGTATCTTCAATGCTGAACTTACGCTGACTTCGCCGGTAGGTGGAGAAACCTGGTTCGGCTTCAGCGAGCAGGTAATTACCTGGCAGTCCACAGGTGTGGTTGATTTTATAAATATCGAGTTCAGTCTCAATGATGGCGCAAGCTGGGCAACGATCCACCCCAATGCGCCTAACTCCGGCTCTTATTTATGGGCGGTACCGAATACTCCCGGCACTGAAGCTCGTGTTCGTATTTCTGATGCGGCCGATGGCACTCCAATGGATGCCGGTATCTCAAATTTTGCTATCTCCGGTACAGGCTTTGCCATTCTTGCGCCAAATGGCGGGGAGACTTTTTACGCCGGTGCACAGCAGACCATAGTATGGACAACTTACGGGCAAATTGACACCGTTAAATTGGTTCTGACAGGATTGCCCGGTGACTCTTTGCTCATTGCAGACAATCTGCCCAATTCTGGCAGCTATCTTTGGCAAGTCCCGAACATTGAAGCTGACAGTGTCCGCATCCGGGTATACGATGCGAGCGATAACACACCCTGGGACGTCAGTGACTCCTTTTTTTCGATTAAGAGATCTTCTCTGGTTTTGACCGCACCGAATGGCGGAGAAACATGGCTTGGCAACACCATTGAGACAATTCGTTGGGAAACAGCCGGCGTTGTTGACTCTGTTAATATTGAATATTCACCCAATGGTGGCGCGACCTGGGAAACGGTGGTTGCAAACCAGGCAAACTCAGGCAGCTTTTCCTGGCATTTACCAAATGTACTTTCTTTAAGCGTGAAGCTGCGGATCAGCAGTGCGGGTGACGCCTCTATTTTTGATGAAAGCGACGCACCTTTTGCCATTATCAGCTCAAGTTTGACCGTCACATCTCCGAATGGCGGCGAGCAGTGGGGGCGCGGCACCGTAGAAATAATCACCTGGCATTCCAGCGGTATTATCAGCGCAGTGGATTTGGAGTATTCTGCAGATGCCGGCCACACCTGGACGAGCATTGCTGTCAGCACAGCCAATGATGGCACGTATGAATGGCTCACGGCAGATATCGAATCAGACAGCGTATTTGTGCGCATTTCCAATTCAGATGCCGGCATGCCATGGGACAAAAGCGATGCCCCGTTTCAACTCACAAGCAATGTTGCTGGAATTACTGGTAAAACGGATGTTGTGCCGGAAGAATTCAAACTTATGCAAAATTACCCGAATCCGTTTAACATGGATACCCGCATCGATTTTGCCGTAGCGCAGCCGGGCAATGTTAAACTGAACATTTTCAATATCCGTGGTGAGCATGTTGTTACGCTGCACAATGGGCCTCTGTCTGTTGGAGAATATTCCGTCGCATGGAATGGCCAAAACAAGCATGGCCGGGATTTGACTACCGGCGTCTACCTCTACATTATCAGAATTGGCACATGGCAAAACTCGAAACGACTGTTGCTGCTAAAGTAGTTTTAGTTAAATGTTCCTATGTCCGGGGCAGTGAACTCAATACGGGTTTGACTGCTCCGGTCTGAGTTTTTCAGAATGTTTTCTTGCAATAGTACGCCCTTCATCCTCCCCTGCATTTGTGATTTTTCCAATCCGTAACTTCTTTAAATTTCCATTCTTTCCTGCCGATAAGTAATTGCTGAAATTGCCATTGCGGCAAATGCTTCAAAAACGATCGGATAGGAAATTAAATATGAAATCTACACCTGCCATTCGAAATTTGAGTTTCGCATTTATAGCGTTTGTTTCGTCAGTCTTGTCGGCACAAATTAGTAGCACCAGGCACAATATCGATACCAGTTTTCAAGAAGGCTACTGGCTTCAGGCTGTCGATTTTGACAGCGATGGTGACGCAGATATTGTTGCTTCGTCCCTTAGTTCCGGGTTGAAGTGGTATCGCAATGACGGTTCAGGCGTTTTTACGGGGGTGACTGTCGATAATGCCTTTAACGATGCCTGGTCTGTTCACGCGGCTGATTTGGACAACGACGGCGATTTGGATGTCGTTGCGGTTTCGATGAATGAAGATACGCAAGTCAGCAAACTCACCTGGTTTGAGTTGAAAGGCACCGGTAATTTTTCAGATCATGCCATCTCAACACAGTCGAATTTGCTACCTCAATCGGTTTTTGCCGCTGATCTTGATAATGACGGCGATAATGACATTCTCATGGCAGCCTGGGGCATTGGCGCGATGAAGTGGTGGGAAAACACACCGGGAGATGTTTTTGTCGAACACACATTGGATTCAACTATAAACTCGGCGCACACTATCGCTGCGGCGGATCTGAATGGGGACGGTTTGATGGATGTGTTTGGCGCAGGCGGCGGCAAGACAAATATTTGGCGAAATGATGGTAATCTCGACTTTACACGCAAAACACTTGGCTCTGGTGGGGGCTTTGGCGTCTTTGCAGAAGATCTGAATGGCGATGGCCTGCTCGATGTTATTCGCACGGAGCGCAACGGCGATCTGGACTGGTTTCGCAACAAAGGTAGTTCTTCCTTTACAGCAGAGAATATCATTGCGGCAAATATCGGAGAATCGTGGTCCATGGCCATGGGTGACTTTGACGCCGATGGCGACAATGATCTCGTGGCTGCCGGGTATGTTTTTACGCCGAATAAAATCAGTTTGTTTATTAACGACGGCAGCAACAGTTTCAGTGAGCAGGTTTTAGATGACACTTTTTCGCGACCGCGGTGTGTGGCGGTGGCTGACTTTGATGGTGATGGCGATGATGATATCGCAGCTGTTGTCACCAAAGCCAATAGTATTTATTGGTATGAAGTTGATACGCAGGCAAGTGTGAAAACAATTACAATTACTGCACCAAACGGTGGCGAGTCACTCGCTTATGGTGACACTTCAGGTGTTCAATGGAGTCAAACGGGTAGTATCGCTAACGTGAGAATCGAGTATTCTACAGACAATGGCAGTATTTGGACTGAGCTAACAGCGTCAGTGGCCAACACAGGCAACTATTCCTGGCAAGTACCGAATGTGCAAACAAGTCTTGGCCTGGTGCGCGTAACAGATGTAGCGGATAGTACGGTTGCAGATACCAGCGATGCGGTATTTTCAATAACCGGAAAAGGCGTTACGCTGACGAAACCGAATGGGGGTGAAATCTGGGTAGTCGAAAGCGAAGAAGAAATTACCTGGTCCTCCTACGGTGACATCGTAAATGTAGCGCTTGAGTATTCCACCGATGGCGGTGTCAATTGGACGGCCATTTCCTCAAGCGTTGTCAACAGCGGCAGTTACACCTGGACTGTTCCGGAGGACACAAGCAGCGACGGGCTGGTTCGTATTTCTGATGCCTCGGACAGTGCGCTGTTTGATGTGAGTGATCAGTCTTTTACGATCACCAAAAGCGCATTAACCATCACTTCTCCTAATGGTGGCGAACAATGGCAGGCCGGCACATTTCAATTGATAACCTGGAATACAACCGGGGTGGTTCCAATTGTGAAAACGGAATATTCCGCTGATGGCGGTACGAATTGGCAGACAATCGTGGCGCAGACTGCGAACACAGGCAGTAGCTCCTGGCTTGTACCCGACAACGTGACCCAGCAAGCTCTGGTTCGTGTTACCAACACGGCCGGTAGTCTGCCTTTTGACATAAGCGATGCCTGGTTTAGTATTTTGCCTGAAGCAGCATTAACTTTGACTTCACCCAACGGCGGTGAAAATTTACAAAGCGGCTCTGCGCATGCTATTACGTGGACCGGACCGGCAAGCATATTTTCAATAATAATTGAGTTTTCCCCTGATGGTGGGGATAGCTGGCAAACCATTGCAAACGACGCAGCAAATGATGGTTCATACGACTGGTTGGTTCCGGTCGGGGAGACGACCAACGCTTATATTCGTATTTCAGATGCAGCGGATGGCACCCCATCCGACATGAGCGATGCCGGTTTTAGTATATTGCCAGCCGCCGCGGTCTCTGTGATTTCTCCCAACGGCGGCGAACAATGGCTGGCCGGCGATGCTCACGATATTATCTGGAATTCTTCAGGAACTGTCGGAGTGTTGAAAATAGACTATTCGCTTGATGCCGGCACGACATGGTTCAATCTTGTTTCTGAAACCGAAAACAACGGCACTTACGCCTGGACAGTACCAAACGTCAGTTCGGAGCAAGCGCTGGTGCGTATTACTGACAGCAACAACAGTGCAGTTTCAGATGTAAGTGATACATTGTTTACCATCGTCACTGCCGGTTTAACGGTTGTGCAGCCAAATGGCGGTGACACGCTTTATGCGGGCAGCACATTTGATGTGACCTGGTCTTCAACTGGTTCGGTTTCTGATATTAAAATTGAAATGAGTATCAATGGTGCTGCCTGGGAGTTGATCACTGCTGCGACTCCCAATGACGGCAGTTACCTCTGGGAGGTGCCGGCGTTAAATTTCACTCAAGTTCTGCTTAAAATTTCAGAAGCCGACGATGGCACACCTGCTGATGTCAGCGATGCCGTTTTCACCATTACGACCGATCCTGTTGATGTCAGGCACGATCCAACCGAACAACTACCAACAGATTTCGTTTTGCAGCAGAATTTTCCGAATCCGTTTAACCTAGGTACGAAGATCAATTTTTCCGTGCCGAGAACGTTGCCGGTTACACTAAACCTGTTTAATCTTCAGGGTGAAATTATTACAACGCTCTTTTCCGGGGAGTTGGTTCGTGGCAGCTATTCTGCATTTTGGGATGGGAAAGACGCTGCCGGCAAAGTCATGACGTCCGGTTTGTACGTGTATTCCATTCGCATCGGCACCTGGCAGGCTGCGCGAAAATTAATGTTGGTAAAGTAACGTTTGTTGAGCTTGGATGGATTAATTTTCCCGACACCTGGGTATAGGCTAAAAACGCTACCTGTTATCTAAGACAGAAAGACCCGGGTCAGATATGTGGTTTACTGTGAATTGGTGCACACTCCCAGCAAATCGGCTGCCTCCTCAGCTACGTTATTTTCAATGATTCTGAAACGGGTCAAAGCCATAGCCTGTGCCGCAGCCAACATCGAGAACGGTTTTGTTTTCCACAAATGTGCTGGCATATTCATATGCAAACCGATGCCGCGAATAAACAAGGCTGAGTTCACCGTCTTCGGTAGGGATGATTCTTTCTCCGGTGTCTTTGAGTTGAGGTTGGTTTTCTTGCATTATCATATCTCCACATGAAGCGCCAGATAAAAAAACAAGTTGCGAAATGATGCATTAACATGTTCACAGAGTTTCGTTTTTCTCTTCTAGGTGAACAGGTATATCCAGTTTTTTTAGCTAATTGGGAAGCAGGGCAAATGACTAATAAGCAAATTGTCGTTAAGCCCGCAACTCCGCCAGTTTTTGTTTTGCTTTTGTAGGTAATTCAGCTCCGGGATCCGCATCCTTCCACACATCCAGAGCGCGGGTTAAATGCTCAATCGCTTTTTCGCGTTTGTTCATTTCAAGTAACACCAATGCCATTTCATAATGGGCGTTGGGATTGTAAGGATACATTTCCAGCGTTTTCTGTAAATGTTCTTCGGCTTTGTCAAGATTGCCTAAAAAGCGGTGGCATCTGCCGATGAGAATATGAATGGACATATCAATTGGTTTGGCTTTTTGATACTTTTCATAGCTTTGCAGCGCCAATTCGTAGTTGCCTTTCAGTTCCTGCAATTCTCCTCCAGGATAATATTCGACATAAGCCCGGAGATCCTCACGTTCGAACATTTTGAAGGTCCTCTCGATTCTGGTGAAGATGCTGGTCGCCTTTTCAGTGTTTTTGTTCTGAATGGCCATCCAGAGTGTGCCAACGTCTTTTGCCATTTGGTCAAACGGCGGGGAAATTTCTTTGGGAGCATTAATAACGATCTTTTCAGCCAACTCTGCTTCGCCGGCTTTTATATATAGAGAAATATTGCCCAGGTTTTGAAAAACCAATTCAATCGGTTGATCATATCGTTTTTGCTCTGCAAGCCCTCTTTTGAAGTATTGCAACGCTCGTTTATATTGGCCGCGCTGCTCATAGAAACTTCGCATGGTGTAGTAAAGCCCTGCTCTCCGTTTCGGGTCTTTATAGGTTTTTAACAGCCTTTTAAATGCCTCATCGGCTCCTGCAAAATCGCCCATTCTGGCGTCCAGGATTGCCAGGGCAAGCGCTGCGCTGCTTTCTTCATCACCCAGAAACAGCGCTTTTTCATAATTTTGGCGGGCGTTTTCGTATTTTCCCATAGTCTTGTAAAGGTTGGCGATTGCAATGAACGCGCTTTCCTCCTTGGGAAATTTTTCAGCATAGCGTTGGTACCAATTGAGCGCTTTTTCAAGTTCTCCCTGCTCGTGATAAAGGCCCCCTATTCTCTGTATCAGCTCTGATTGATCCGGATCCTGTTCAAGGATTTTTGTGTACTGTTCAATGGCTTTGTCTATCATTTTTCGTTGGCGGTAATCCCAAGCCAGGTGATAACGTGCCTTGGTATCGTCTGGATAAAGCTCACTCCACATTTTATCAACGGCCAGCACTTTGTCCATCCGCTTGTCCAGAAAGTATAACATCCGCTTGATCATAAACTTGTCCCGATCCTGGAGCTTGTAGCTGTGTTTGAGGGCATTCTGTAAAGATTCTGACAACATTTCCGGCAGGTTATTTGAAAAAGTAGTGTTGCCGAGCCAGAGGTTTGCATAGGCAAACGATGGATCAATTTTGGTAGCCTGCAAGAGCGCCGGAATGGCCTTGTCATAATTATTGTCAAACATGAGTGCATTTCTACCTAGAACATAGGTCTTAAAAGCTTCGATATAAGTCGTGGTAATTTCAGAAACCGGTAGGTCTTTGGTGCCCTCAATTCGATTTCGCGGGATTTTTAAATCATGCTTGATTTGACGGGTGATTTCATCCACAAGATTAAAAATACTGCTATTGGAAAAAGACTGCTCAGCAATTTTTCGAGTATGTTCAGTTTCATAAATTAAGATAGAAGCTGTGTAATCGCTATCTTTTTTGTCAAAAGAGCCGGAAATGAAATAAGGGTAATGATATTCCTCTGTTATTTTTTTCATCAAAGTTAGAGGCAGTCGAACGCCGTCGTCAAATCCTGCTTCTTTCATTTTACGATAAAAGCCATGGTGATTGCCGTGGAAACCTGTCAGTGTGCTCAGGAAAATATCCTGCGACAAATCAATGGAAATCATTTCCGTTAAGCCGTACTGCAACCAGTTCTGGGTTGTGTCCGCCGATTCGTTGGCAAAGAAAAAAATCGCCACATTTTTACGGAAGGCATTTTTGGCGACAGCCCGCTCAATTTGATTTCCGTCTTCATCCTGAACGATTATTGTTGTTGCGGTGGCGCCAAGCTCCTGGCCCTGGAACAGAAAAAATAAGAGGGCGGCCGAAAATAACAAATTAGCTGGAATGCAGATGCGCTCGACTCGGGTCCATCTGTCGCGACCGGGTTGGCCGTGATAGTAGGCAAGCATAAACGCCGTTGGAATGAGCGAAACCAATATGACAAATGAGAAAACAGCGAGGTTGGGCGACAAGCCAAAACGGTTGGCTGTCCATTCAATAAACTGGATAATTCCCCAGCTTGCTCCTAAATAAAGCCCCATAATTTGCGGAACACGATGGTTGAGCAAATTTTGCAAAAAGGGTGTCGCTGGCGGCATGTTTTCCTCCCGGGTTTAAATAATGAGATTAAATTAATACAGAAACAAACTAAAAGTCAATGGTAATTTTGGGTAAAGGTTGACAATGGTGCTCAAAAGTTTTAATTATGCGTTGCTCAATTTTTTAGATTTGCAAAAGGAGTAACATAAAAACATGCCAATTGGCTTGCTGTTTCAAGCAGTGGTATTGTATTGTCTCGGATTTTACAAAACGACTTTTAAGGTGAGTGACTAATGGACAAACGTCTTTACGCCAAAGAAATTACTGTGGAAACAGAAGCACAAACTTTAACAATTAACTGGGCTGACGAACACACATCAGTTTACGGTTTAGATGGTTTGCGGCGTGCCTGCCCGTGTGTGGAATGTGCCGGCGGCCACGCACATATGAATCAACCTGCAGACCCGGCTGTGTTTAAAGAAAAACCGACCCGCACCTGGCAAGTCACTCAGTTGATTGAAGTCGGTAACTACGCGATGCAGATTGTTTGGGGTGACGGACATGACTCGGGCATTTACCGTTGGGAATATTTGCGCCAACTTTGCCCGGTTGAAAACGGCTGATTTTTGTTCCAGTGAAAATCGCAGCGCTAAAGCGTTGCACGCCAACATAATAGACTGAGGGGTAATCTGTTCTATGATTGCCTGCTTGGCAAAATCTTCTAAAAGATTCAAAGGAGCCCGCAATGAAATGCACTGGTAAAATAATTCTTTTTTGGTTAGCTTTCAGCTCTATACTTTTTGCACAAAGTGATATACCCGGCAGCAAAGACCACCCGCTCATTACGCGCTACCCGGGCATGGTGATCGAGTGGACCGATGTGCAGAATTATGACCAGTACAAAATTGCCACCGGCCCGGTGACAGGTTACCGCCACATTGACGACTGGTTGCCTGTAGCAGGAAATGTGACTCGAATTTACTATTCCCTGGCCGGGACTCGCAGCGTGACCGAGGTTTATTTTAATTATCTAAAGGCCATAAAAAAAGCCGGATTTGAAGTCCTGGCAAAAAGGGTGCACAAGAGCCGGAATGTCTCTAAAGAAATCGGCGGCAGAGGTTGGCTGGGAGTTTATTTTAACGAGAATCCTTACCCGACCAGTAAGAGCATTTCATTGTTAGACGGGTCTGCCACAGTTGGCGGATCCTGTTTTTTGGCCGGGAAACTCAGCAGGAAAAGCGGCACTGTTTTTGTGGCGATTTCCGGCACACAGTACAAAGACGACCGTGTGCTTTTTATGGTGGACATTATCGAGCAGGAGGCTGTGGAGGATGATTTGATTTTTGTCGATGCCAATGCCATGTTAAGTGAAATCAAGGCAAATGGCAAAATTGCGCTTTATGGCATTTATTTTGATACCGGCAAGGCAACCCTCAAGCCGGAATCCAAACCCACACTGGATGAAATTGCGAAACTGCTAAAGCAAAATCCTGAAATCGCCTTACACGTTGTCGGGCATACCGACAGTCAGGGCGGGTTTGAAATGAATATGCAACTGTCGCGCAACAGGGGCGCCGCAGTGGTAAAATCACTGAAACAGAATTATGGCATCGGCAAAAACCGCCTCGTTGGCCACGGAGTCGGACCGCTTTGTCCTGCTGCCACAAACAGTAGTGAAAAAGGCCGCAGCAAGAACCGTCGGGTGGAGTTGGTTGTGAAATAGACTGGCGTTATTAGATTTAGGTCAGTCGTGGCCGGTTTGAATTTCGCAGAAATGAATTTGGACTCGGAAGTACCCATAAACTAGTCATTCCCGCGATCTTTAAGCGGGAATCCGGAAAAAAGAACAGGTTCGCAAGTTCAATCATATCGTTTCTAACTGCGCATGTATCCTTTCTTAATGCCCATATATCATTTTTAACCGACCATATATCATTTTCAACTGCCGGTTTACCATTTTTGGCAGATTCGCATTGATTTTTTGCTGCGGGGAGTTGATTCCCGGGTGGTTTACCTGGCTGTAATGCCGAAAATCATGACGCTACCGAACACTCACCCAACCCGAACCAACCACAAATATGCCTTTAAATATTCGAAATTAAACATTCGCCATTAACAATTCAAAAGTCTTGACAATGACGCACGCTTGGCTTAGTTTCAGCCTAATCGGAGGGAAAGCCTGGTGTCACAATTTCAACTCACATTTTTTTTCGTTATTAGCCCCACTGTAGTGCTTTTGCTCTGCAGGAAGTTCCAACCGTTGAATAAGTTAGGTGCGGTCATCATTTGCTATGGCATCGGTATCGCCCTGGGTAATTCAGATCTGCTCGTGGACGGCAGTTTCAGCTTGCAGGAAAAAATCGCGGAAATTTCGGTTGCGCTGGCCATGCCGCTTTTGTTGTTTTCACTCGATATTAAAAAGTGGGTCACGCACGCAGGCCCGGCGCTAATCTCCATGGGACTCGCGACATTCTCGGTTGTGGTGGTGACAACCCTGGCCTTTTTCAGCATTCAGGGCCGGGTGCCGAACGATTGGCACTTGGTGGGAATGGCCGTCGGCGTTTACACCGGCGGCACACCCAACGTGGCAGCCATCAAATCAGCGCTGCAAGTCGATACCACTACATTTCTTGTTTTCCACACTTATGACACGCTTATTTCCGCCTTGTACATCGTTTTTTTTCTCACGGTGGCTCAAAAGGTGTTCAACCGATTTCTGCCCAAATATAATTGGGCAAAAAAAGCCGATGGTGCAGATGGCATTGCACCGGTTCATTCGGAAGAAATAGATTCTTACGCGGGAATGTTGGAGAAAAAAACCATGTTCGGCCTGGCAAAGGCCATGCTGCTTTCGTTGGCTATCGGCGTGCTTGCAGTGGGCATTGGCGAGATGGTGCCGGAAGCGGTCGCAGCCTCCGTGATCGTTATTTCTCTGACCAGTTTGGGTATTGGCTTTTCCTTTGTGCCGGCTGTGCGCGATATTAAAAAGACCTTCCAGTTAGGCATGTATTACATATTGATTTTTTGTATCGTTGTCGGTTCCATGGCAAATGTACGAAAACTCATGGCCCCGAATTATCCGGTACTTTTTTTCATAGTGACTGTGATTTTCGGTTCCGTGCTGCTGCATGCGCTTTTGTGCCGTTTGGCCAAAATCGACACAGACACGTTTTTGATTACATCCACAGCCGCAATTTGCTCGCCACCGTTTGTGCCGGCCGTGGCCGGCGCGCTTAAGAACAAAGAAGTCTTGCTTTCCGGAATCACGACCGGAATCATTGGTTATGCGGTCGGCAATTATCTTGGTATCAGTTTGGCGCACGCGGTAAACAGGCTGTTTTAAAGCTGTTGGCAAATGCAAAGGAGGTACAGAAGTTTGGGAAAAAACATCCCCCTAAATCCCCCTTCAAAGGGGGATTTTATAGCGGCTACCGACACAAAACAGTATAGAGTCGCTTTATTTCTAAAAGCCAAGTAATTACGAAACAGGAGATTGCTCATGAGTTCAGGCAATGGTGCTTTGCCTGCCACAGGGAGAAACGCAGGGGAGATCCTGCAGCAAATGGCGTCTTTCGGGGAAAATGACCCTGACTACAAGAGCGGGAAAACCTGGTCCCTGGTTTATTATCTTGGTGAGGAGTATGCCCGTTTTTTGCAGGACGCATACAATATGTATTCATCCACAAACGGACTAAATCCACTTGCGTTTCAGAGTCTGATGAAATTTGAATCGGAAGTAGTGCGCATGACTGCTGATTTGTTACATGGAGATAAAAACGTTGTTGGAACCATGACTTCAGGCGGTACGGAAAGCTGTTTGCTGGCCGTGAAGACCTATCGCGACTATGGTCGCAGCAAGCGCTTTCGACTGCCCCGGCCGGAAATGATTTTGCCTGAGAGCGCCCATGTTGCCTGGGAAAAAGGGGCCGAGTGTTTCGGTGTTAAGCCCGTGCGTGTACCTCTGAGTCCGGATTACAGAGCAAACGTCGATGCCATCCGCAAAAAAATTAATCGGAATACAATTCTGATTGTCGGCTCTGCACCGCAATACCCTCACGGTGTTATCGATCCTGTTGCGGAGCTCGGTGTGTTGGCGCAGAAGCACAACATTCCGCTGCACATTGATGCTTGTGTTGGCGGTTACCTGCTGCCGTTTGTGGAGAAGCTGGGTTATGAGGTGCCATTATTCGACTTCCGAGTGCCGGGTGTGACATCTATTTCGGCGGATACACATAAGTACGGCTACAGCGCCAAAGGGGCTTCCACGATTTTGTATCGAAATATCGATTATTTCAAGCACCAGATATTTGTTTATGAAAATTGGCCCGGTGGTGTTTTTGCCGGAGCAACACTGCTGGGCACACGCCCTGGCGGCGCCATTGCCGCAGCCTGGGCCGCTATGCAGGCTTTGGGAGAAGACGGATACTTGCAAAACGCTAAAATCATTATGGAAACAACCATCCGGCTGCTCAAAGGCATCGCTGCCGTTCCCGAGCTTGAGGTCATTGGCCGGCCGGCTATGAGTTTGTTTGCCTATGGGGCAAAAGCCAAAGGGCTGAGTATTTATGCCGTCGGTGACCAAATGGAGGCGCGTGGCTGGCACGTAGATCGCCAGCATCGCCCTGAATGCCTGCACGCAATGGTAACGCCCGTCCATGCTGATATCGTCGATGCTTACTTGTCTGACCTCAGAGAGTCAGTTGCTTATGTTTTAAAACACCCAGAATTAGCAACAAAAGGCGGGGCAGCCACTTATGGTATGATTTCTCAGATTCCAATGCGTAGCCTTATAAAAAAGAATGTCCTTAAAATGATGCTTGGCATGTATGGCCCGGATGGCAAGATGATTGATGTGACGAACCCGGATCTTGCTCTTGAAGGCGGAGAGGACAAACCGGATTTAGCTACAAAAGCCGGCTTGCGTTTTTTACAACTAAAACATTGGCTGGCAAGAAAATAGATAACAGCCTTCTAATTAATATCCATGTGCCAATTGAGATGTGTGCTTGAGCGGAAGGGTCAGTTGTTCGATCCTGTCAATTTACAACAAACACCGCACATGGCTTTTTCCCCTCAAATATGATTTACAAGAGTCGCACCTAACCTGAATTATGCATCAGCCACGGAGAGCACTGAGTAAAAAAAACATAAGGTTAGAGTTTAAGAAAAATGAGAATCGCCATTTGTTCTTAAAATCTATCATTATTGAGAGCCGTCTTTTTAAGTCCTGTATTCTCAGCATTTTATGTGTCACTGTGGCAGAATTCATGAATAAAGCAGGCTAAGCTAAATTCCTTACTTTCACCGTAAAGAAAAAGGTCATTCACGACGATGAATATCGAGAAAGCACACTTTACTGTGAAGGAGACGGTAGTATGAGCGAAAAAGCACTGGACCCGGAAGTAATAGAACAATTGGCGATGTTGGCCGACGAAGATGACCCTGATTTTCTGGTAGACCTCTTGCAAGGCTATCTTGAGACCACTCAAAACAGCATCGAAGAGCTTGAGACTGCGCTCAAATCTTCGGATGGCGTGCTGGTTGCAAAAACAGCTCACACCCAAAAAGGTGCCAGTGGTAATGTCGGTGCCACAAATATGGTTACTTTCTTCAGCCAGCTGGAAGAGATTGGGCATAGCGACCAGGTTGGCGATGCTGAAGAGGTCATTGTTAAAATTGTTGAAGAGTTTGAGCACGTAAAGCATGAAATCGAAGCACTGGTCTAATTCGTATTTGCGACCCTCCGGGGCCGGTGCATTCTGGTTGCGTTGCAAAGTACGTGTAACCGGCTCAGCTTTTTTCACTATACATTCCCACGTCTGATTCATTCATCGCACATTAGGCAAGGATGCCAATGAGTTTTCGAAATATCTCCATCAGAAAGAAGCTCGTTTTCACGATTGTTGCCACAAGCTCCATTGCCTTGATTCTTGCCGGTAGTGCCTTTATTACTTATGAATTTTTGACGGCCCGCAACAGGGTGGTTGGTGAGCTTGAGTCTCAGTCCAGGGTCATCGCGCAAAACAGTATTTCAGCCTTACAATTTGGTGATAAGGACGATGCCGCGGCAATTCTCAAAGGGCTTAAAGCAAATCGGGATATCATTTCTGCAGGAATTTTTTCCATTGACAGCGCTTTGATGGCACGCTATCTCCGCTCTGATTCACTTGGCGCCGCCACCGTAATTCCTTTCCAAACAGGCGGGGTATTTCAGAACGAAAACGACTTAGTACTGTACAGAGAGATCCAGGCAGTAGATGGACCTTTAGGTGTATTGTATATTCAGTATGATTTAAGGCCGACCAAGGCAAAGTTCATTAAGTATTTGTGGATTACTGCAGGCGTATTACTGACATCTTTCCTGATTTCCTGGTTGTTTTCCTACCGGTTTCAGAAACTTGTTTCTGCCCCAATTCTTGAACTTGCGCACGCGGTTAAAAAGGTGTCGTATGAAAAAGACTATGATATTCGCGTTGCCAGCAATAGGGCGGATGAGATTGGGCTTTTGTTTGACGGCTTCAACGAAATGCTGCGTGAAATTAAAATACGAGACGACCGGCTCAATCAGCATCGCGCCAATTTGGAGATTGAGATTGAACGTCGCACTGCCGATTTGCGAAAAGCAAAGGATGAACTGGTCAGATTGGCCTCATTTCCTGAAATGAATCCAAATCCTGTAATTGAAACAACACTTGCCGGAGAGATTCTTTATGTTAATCCCACAGCAAGGAAACAAATTGCCCACTTGCCGGAAAAGGGAAATGACCACCCAATATTGCAGAACTGTGTACAACACATCGAAGAGTTAAGGCAGAGCAAAAAGAAATTCTTGTATTATGAGATTACTTACGACGGCAAATTCTATCAAGAGCAGGCAGGTTTTGTAAAAGGTGGTGAACAGGTTCGGTTTTTTTTGGTCGATATTACTGCTCGAAAGCAGGCAGAAACTGAGTTACGCTTCGCAAGAGATGCCGCAGAAGGTGCCAGCAGGGCGAAGAGCGAGTTCCTGGCCAACATGAGCCATGAGCTCAGAACGCCAATGAATGGGGTCATGGGCATGGCTCAGTTGCTACTTTCGACTGATCTGAGCGCCGATCAGAAGGATTTCGCTGAAACCATTCTTAATTCATCAAAAGCCCTTCTGAGCATTATGAACGACATTCTTGATTTCTCAAAAATCGAAGCCGGAAAACTGGAAATTGAGACGGTTGGTTTCGACTTCAAACGATTGTTACATGAAGTTGTCTATTTGTTGGGGCCGCGGGCAGAAGAGAATGATGTTTCGCTTTGCCTTAATTACCCTGAATCTTTGCCTGCCTGGGTGGCCGCCGACTCGGGCCGAATCCGCCAGGTGATTATGAATCTGGTTGGAAATGCCATAAAATTCAGCCTGCATGGAAATGTAGACATTCGAGTGACGGCGGAGGATATTTCAGGCTCCGATGCATTGTTTTCAATTGAAATCTCAGACACCGGCGTCGGTATTCCTGCTGCCAAATTATCCCATATTTTTGAACAGTTTGCTCAGGCAGATGAATCAACCACGCGCAAGTTTGGCGGCACTGGTTTGGGCCTGGCAATTTCCAAACAACTTGTCGAGCTGATGGGAGGTTGGATTGACGCAAAAAGTAACATCGGTAAGGGTTCGGTCTTTACAGTAAGCCTGCCCTTACTACTGAGCAGTGCCGAACCTGAAACTGTTCCTGTGACGGATGCACCCGCAGCACACAATAACCGCCTGTGGGAAATATTAGTCGTTGAAGATAACTTTGTAAACCAAAAAGTAGCATCGAAAATGCTGAAGCGCATCGGCTGTAATATCAGCTTGGCAAACAATGGAAAAGAGGCTGTTGAAATACTTGAGAAAAACTCATTTGATTTGATATTTATGGACTGCCAGATGCCGGTGATGGATGGCTATGAAGCCACTGCTGCAATAATTAAAGCGTATTCGGAAGCAGCGCCACCAATTATTGCAATGACTGCAAACGCGCTGAAAGGCGACCGCGAAAAGTGCCTGGCAGTCGGAATGAGCGATTACATTTCAAAACCACTTGATATCAAAAGTCTGGATGAAATTTTAGGAAAATGGCTCAAGAGCCAGGACGTCTTAACCGAAAACCAAAAAATCACAGCACTGTGAGAAGGAAATGTGAATCTCTTCGACAATGAAGATGCGATTCTGTTTGTAGCGGCAACGCAAAATATTTGGATTTTTAGAAATCAGTAAAAACAGATGTAAGGAGCGGACCCACGATGGTAGAAGAATGGTGGCGGATGCGTACTAAGCAGCTACTGGGCAGATTAGGTAATCAACTATCGCAATGGCCTATCAGCCACCAGATTGTGTTGTTGCTGGCTGCGGGAACTATGGTTATTGCAATTGCCTCCGGCTTTGTAGTGCGAAAATTGGAACAGGAGCACTTAAGCGACAGATTGCGTGAACAAAGCATTACTACATTCTCGATTCTGTCAACGACTTCTATTGAGGCGATTATTCGTGAGGACAAACAGCTACTGAACACCATTGTCGAGCGATATATCGGCACATTGCCCGATGTTTTTTCTGTTAGCATTGAAAATGAAAAACATCAGGTGTTGGCACAGTGGCAAAGCCCGGATAAAAATCCGGAGCACGCATTATTGACTTATGAACAGCCAGTTTTCTTTAACGGTGCGGTCCTGGGCAATATGCGATTGCAGTTGAATCCGGATCCACATTATGTTAATGCTGAAGAGCACGTTGCAAAGTTAAGGTGGTTCATTCTTGGCATCCTGCTTACACTGACAATGATAGTTGTAGTCGGAATAAATTTGTTGGCTATTCGCCCTGTTCAGCTTATTCATTCTCGTCTGCTGGACTTGTCAAAAGGAGATGTTTTTTCCAAGCTTGATGTTTCCTGTTCTAAAGAGTTGGGTCGATTGTCTGAGTCTGTACAGATAATGGCAGGTGTGTTTCGAGATCAAAGGCAACGACAAATTGATTTGCACAAAGCGAAGCAAAAAGCCGAAGCAGCCAATAAGTCAAAAGGTGAATTTCTTGCCAATATGAGTCATGAAATTCGTACCCCCATGAACGGTATTCTGGGTACGCTTGAGCTGTTGGGTGATACCCCTTTAAACGGTATGCAGAAAGAATATACGAAGACAATTAGAGTTTCGGGCGAATCTCTGTTGGGGATCATTTGTGATATTCTGGATTTTTCGAAAATAGATGAAGGCAAACTTGAACTTGACCCGGAACCGTTTGACTTGCGAGCCACAATTGAAGATATACTGGTTCTTTTGGGCAATGCAGCAAGAGAAAAAAAATTGGAACTTCTCTTACATTATCCGTTGGAATTACCGCACTGGTTTGAAGGAGACTCTATTCGCATTCGTCAGATAATAACCAATTTGCTAGGTAATGCTATCAAATTTACGTCGGCAGGACATGCCTTGCTTAAAGTAGCCATTTCCAGCACCGGACGCAACAATGCAGCGATTAGCATTTCTGTAGAAGACACAGGCATTGGCATTCCTGAGAATCAGGTGGCGCATATATTTGATAAGTTTACGCAAGTGGATGCCTCTACAACGCGCAATTTTGGTGGTACAGGCCTGGGATTGGCCATATCGAAACAGCTCGCAACCATGATGGGTGGCGATGTGCAGGTGACAAGTCAGAATGGGCGAGGTTCTACCTTTTCATTTTCAATGATTTTACCTTATGCCGCTGAGCAAGAAGAGAAGCCCGTTTCTTATACCGCTCTGAAAGGTGCGCGCATACTGGTTGTGGATGACCATGAAATTAACCGGGAGATTTTGCAAGAACAATTAACAAAATGGGACGTGAAAGCGAAGTCTGTGGAGTCGGCTGAGGAAGCGTTAGAAGTGATGCAACAGGCGGTTGCTGCGGGTATTCCATATGAGATAGCACTTCTCGATTATCGTATGCCTGAAATAAATGGCGAAGTCCTCGCGCGAAAAATAAAAGCAGATAAAAGCCTGCATGCCACACAATTGGTTATGCTGAGTTCCGTTGCAGGTCGCAGCGAGGCAAAGCGGATGCGTTCCGCCGGATTTTCTGCCTTTTTGCTGAAGCCGGTCAGGCAATTTTATTTGCTCGAAACACTGAAGACGGTGCTCAAAACCAGGCTTGAAAAAGGCGAGAAGGATACGCTTAGGCTTCATAAAGAGGTTGAATGCACGCTAGATGATAACAATATTTTACAAAAGGCGAGTCAATCAAAGCAGGTATTGTTGGTGGAAGACAATTTAATCAATCAGAAAGTTGCAGTGAAGATTCTGCAAAAACATGATTGTCAGGTCGAAGTGGCTTGCAATGGTAAAGAGGCGGTTGAAGTGTTGAAGGGCAACCAGTTTGATATTATTTTCATGGATTGCCAAATGCCGGAAATGGATGGATATGAAGCCACAGCAGCCATTCGTAAACAGGAAAACAATATTCGCCATACACCTATTATCGCCATGACCGCCAATGCAATGAAAGGGGATCGCGAGAAGTGTCTCGCCGCAGGAATGGATGACTATCTTGCCAAACCCATCGATAAAAACAGATTGCAGGCGACGTTGGATAAGTGGGGTTCATGAACATGTTCTTTGGCCATATCTACTGGATAATTCAGGCCAATTGTATCAAGGGAAATATGGCAGTGGTGTTTACACGCATCATTCTGCCGATATATATAAAGGGACAGAAAGGTAAAAATAGTGGCCTGTAGCAGCTAATGACTAAGATGCTTTAGAAGTGTAACAAGCATCTGAAATGTCTGGTCTGGATGTCTCCACTGCCGCTGCTGTGGCTAAAGCGCTCAAGGGAAATTTGAAGATGGTGTCGTGAATTTTATTTTAACAAAGGTATGTCGATAATCACTAAAACAAAAGTTTGAGTAGAAGGCAATTTGAAATTGAATTCTCAAACCTACCTTTTGTTGTTCAAAATTTGTTGGTGGGTTTTCCAAGTCAAAGGGAGTTAGACAATGCGTGATAGCAATGAATATTCTGATGAAGTTGAATTACTCGAAGGCAGTATTTTGCTGCAACAGGGTGAGTTTCAAAAAGCCAGAGAGAGCTATGAAGGGGCTATAGAGAAAGATCCGAATAATCTGGAGGCACTCTATGGAATTGGTATACTTTGCCAATATCGAGAGGATTTTGAAGAAGCTCGGGAGTACTTTGAGCGGGCCCTAAATATTGAAGACGTAAGTTCGCAGATCCTGAATAATTTTGGAATTGTTTCTGCCTATTTGGGTGATAAGGTTTCCGCCATTAGCGCGTTTAAAAAAGCAGTTGTCATTGAGCCGGACTTTGTCGATGCTCGTAAAAATCTTGCGGATCTATACATCGAGAATGGCGACTTTGATGAGGGGATAAAGGTTTATCAGGAAATTCTCCAGAATCATTCTCGTGATGTAGAAACATTGCTGGCAGTAGCCGATTTGTATGAAGAAGTCGGGGATAAAGGTTCCACAAAACATCTTTACGAAGAAGTCATACGAATCGAACCTGACAATGAACAAGCAAAGGTAAAGTTAGGTGAACTAGGCGACTGAGGTGAGAATAGGAAAATAGCGACTTGAAAACGCGACCTGCAGGGGTGGAATGAAGTTTATCTTGCAATTGTATTCGGGTCAGGATACAACGACCGGCAATTTTGTATATCGTATCGCACAAACAGCGCGCGGGCTTTCTTCTCTTCCCGGCGTTGAGGTCGTCAACCGGGATTTGGTTGGCATCGGACATTTAGAGTCGCTTGTTGAGGTTCCACTTCTTATTTTACATCATATTTCCGATCCTGATTTGCTCCCTATCATACGCAAGAGGAAAAAACAAGGGCGACCTACAGTGTTTGAGTTGGCTGAAGGCAATTACTATTTAAAGACACACCGCCCGGAAGCATTGCAGAATGGTCCACCTGACTACCATCTTGTGATTAGTGAACTCGTTCGCCAATGTGAAGCAGTTCAGGCAATTAATCGGCGACTCGCTGAAACCGTAAAACATTTAAACTCCAACCATATTTTGTTACCAAGTTATATCGAAAAAGAACATTTCGGAACCCTTAAAAAATCTCAAGATTCTGTACTCAAGATCGGTTGGGGCGGTTCCGAAAGGCACTTGGCTGATCTGAAGAACATTGCCGCGCCTCTCATCGATTGGCTGCGACGCACCGACGACGTTGTTTTATTTATTCAAGGTTCGGCACGTATCCGTGCCCTGTTTGCAGATTTGCCGGACAATAAAGTGGAATTCCGGCGGCCGGGAAGTATGAAAGGCACCCTTTCCTTCATAGATGAGTTTGATGTGGGGCTGGCGCCATTGCTTTCCCGGAACAGCAATAATTGCTGTTCCAATATCAAATTTCTTGAATATGCTTCGCGCGCTGTCGTGCCTTTATGTAGCCGGTGTGAGACCTATACAGACACAGCGAAACATTTCCCTCAATTGCCTCTTTTCAGTGATGCTAAGGAAATGATAACCTGGCTGGAAAGATTAAAGCAAGATCGGCAGCTACGAAATCAAATTGCTCAAGATGCATTTGAATGGGTTCGGGAGCACCGACAGGCTGACGCAAGTCACTGGAAACAACTCTATGAACGATATCAAACTCTTGGCTCCCGGAGCGCCGTTCCTCCCCCGGATTTTGATTTGCTAGAACACCTGTTTGATGATAGCGCCGTTTCCGTTCTCAATGAAGCACTCGTTCCCCCGGATACGAACCGCGCGCTATCAACGTTACACAGTGCCATCCGGGGAAGTTTTAGAAATTATCAACTCCATTATTTTTATGGTTGGGCACTGTTAAAAGCAGGCAAATGTGAGCAGGCGGAAGAGCAATTACGAACGGCTATTGATATGAATCCCCAGTCCATTCGTGCTTTGCAATTGCTCGCGCGTGCTCAACTCAGGCGAAGCAAGATTGAGCTAGCATCTCAAACCATTGAAAGGGCAGTTGAACTGGAACCGCAATTGGTTACTACGCTCAATTTAAAGGCCATGGTCTTGCTGGCTGCAAACCGGTATCGTGCGGCTTTTCGTCTTCTCAAAGATTGTCTGCGCGCAGAACCTGACTACGTAGATGCACGCTTGAATATGGCTAAGTCGGCATTAGCCATTGGCGAGTATTTTGAGGCTGAAACCAGCCTGCAGCGCCTGCGCCGGCTGGTGCCGAAATCTGCTGAGGTGCATTATCTTCTAGGTGTTCTGGCTCACAGTCAGGGGGACCGTAAGCAGGCTCGCAGATGCGTTGAACAGGCGTTGACTTTAGAGGCGTCACACCAAAAGAGTCGAGAGCTTTTAGTGAAACTCTCAAGCAACAAAAACGCGATACGGAAGTCAGCATAGAAGTCAAATGCGCAAGTAATAACAAAGAATGTTTCATGCTCTTAAACTACGTGACCGGATCTTCAAACAAACACTCCTAAAAAATTATTTTTTTGACACTTAAGCGATTTTTCTTGCTATAAAAAAGAAGAACTATTATAATTTGCCGAGATAATTGTAAGAGGCCTCAGCTTGTGCCTCTCGCAACACCGTAGAAATCGCATCCCTGAAACGATACAGCCTTTCCCTTTCCCGGTTGGAGTTCATTGGCTTACCAGATGGAGTGGCATTTGAACGATCCAAATATTTTATAATTCTGTTCGTCCGTCAATTCCATAAATGCCGCCATCCTCGTATTTGGGCTCAGTTTATGATGCCCAATCCCGGGATTCGGTACATGGCCCGGATGTTTGAAGTCCTGTGAACTGTTAGCATAATTCATGTGGAGCCTTACGGCACATCTCTGCACACGTCCTTTTGTCGCAAATGTCATTAAAATTATAAATGGAAAGGAATCTATTATGAACCAGGTACGCGTTTGGCGCAACTCAATTCGGGAGGAAGAAGTCCACAATTTAGTCTCCGCTGTCTCGGAAGAGAGATTTAGTGAAGGAGGCCTAACTGCTGAGTTCGAGGCGTACTTGGCCGCTGCGGTTGGGGCGCCATACGCAGTCGCGACCACGAGCGGAAGCGTTGCTCTGCTCATGGCGTTGATGGCCTGTAAAATCGGTCATGGCGACGAAGTAATACTCCCCAACCGCTCGTCCATTGCCAGCGCGCATGCACCGCTTCTCCTGGGTGCTCGTCTTCGCGTGATCGATGTGCAGGACGATAGCCCAACTATCGATGTAACGAAGATATTTTCTTGTTTGTCGCGGCGAACGAAAGCGATAATTGTGCCTCACCCCAATGGGCGAAGTGGCAATATGGAGGCCATACGGCAGATTGCAGATGAGTATGATTTGCTGGTGATTGAAGACGCGAGTCAAGCTCTGCTTTCACGTAATAGTAAGGGCTATCTTGGTACTTTTGGTAAAGTAGGTTGCTTTTCGCTAGGTATGACCAAGTTGCTCACTACAGGGCAAGGCGGTGTTGTCGTCACGAGCGACGAACATATCTATAATAAATTGCTTGCACTCAGGAATCATGGTAAGGGGAATAAAAAACAACATACTCAACTAGGTTTTAATTTTAAGTTCACAGATATGCAAGCTGCGATCGGGTTGGCGCAAAGTCAGTGTGTGCGTGGAAGAATCGATCGGTTGCAAGAGATTTATCGACTTTATGCTGCGACTGTTTCTGAGATTCCTTTTGTTGAAATGATGCCGGTAAATGTTGATGTGGGGGAAGTCCCGCTCTCTATTGAGATTTTCTGTGAGGAGCGTGACAGGCTAACCGGTTTTTTGAACGCACAAGGCATTGAGACGCAGTGTCTGCACCCAAGCCTTGGCTGTTATCGACACATTCATGCCAACGGTTATTTTCCCAATTCTGAAACCTACGATTTGCATGGGTTGCAACTGCCATCCGGCCCGGGACAGAGTTTGGACGATGTCAAATATGTACTCGATACGATTCAGCGCTATGCGGATATTTGTCACCCAATGAAGATTGCCTGTTAAACGCAGGCCTGGGTTGGCAACAAAAGCTAACTCATATTGTTGGTCTGTGACGTCTCACTCCGGCGCCAGGGTGTCGGGTGAGACGTCGGGGGTGTGCATGTTCGAACAAAAACCAGAATACAAGTGACTGGAACCATTGGCTAGAAAAGCGAGGGGGAGAGGTAATGCCGTCTTGCCTTATTTTTACAAAATTGGGGCAGTTTTAAAAGCCGGAGAGAAGTTGCTGCGAGGTACTTCTGCCGCACGCATGATCAGGTGTTTTCGAATTGTATATCGAGTTACATTTACTCGAGTTACTCCTTAGCTGCTTGCAACTTTCACGGTTTCGGCTCCTCGCGTTGCCTGGTTTACATTAACAGAATTTTCGATTACCTCGGTTACCTTCAGTTGTTCAACTTCTTCCTCAGGCCTCTGCCGGTCCGGCTCAGACACCAACCTCACAGTTATAAAAAATGCAACGAGAATGACATAGAACCCTGAAAATAGGATTAAGGCTCTGGACAGGCTTTCCGCAAGCGAAATATTTGCACCAAGGCAATAAATGAATGTGAGCACTGCTGCAAATAAACTGAGTCTTGGAATAAATTTAGTAATCATCAGTTCAGAGTTGGTCTCGCGGTATGGTTTGTCTGCAATTGTTATATCGGCAGGTTTGACAAAGATTCCACCATTAATTTTGCCTGTGCCGTAACTGAAAAACATAGGCCAATACCTCTGCCACAGCCTGAAAAAGTTCATTCGGAATTTCCTGTCCAACCTTACCGTGCTTGTATAAAAAGTGAGCAACAGATTTGTCTTCATGGATGGGTACGTTGTGCTCGGTAGCCTGTTTTTTGATGTGCCTGGCCAAAAGATGTGCTCCTTTTGCCAGGACGACCGGTGCACCACTGTAACCGATATCATATTTTAGTGCAATCGCTAGTTTGGATGAACCTGTGATCACAACATCTGCCCTGGTTATTTTCTGCATGATATGTGCCGTCGTGTTCAGATGGGCCCTGCCATAAAATATCGGTTCACAACTGGGTCCAATATTTTATTTTCATTCATTTTGATTAATGAAATGGCGCTTTGAACAAGGTGCAGCCTTCGGTGCGGACGGTGGGATGTCCAGGCATCAAATGTGTCGGCAAGGCTAATGATGCGTGTAAGTTCACGGATGCTTTTCGGTGACATTGGGTATTTGCGCTTTGACAACCAGGCTCAAAGTTAGCCGCCTGTCTTGTCGCTCCTAAACTTTTCGACAAAAAGGCATTGCGGGAGTGTGGTTTGCAGGTCGGAATTGGGACATTGTGGATGCTTCTAGCCGTCGAGAAGTATGGATGCCGGTACACAATGAAATCATTTGAGCAGGAGACAGCAAACCGAAAAATTTTGCTGTTGGCAGTGAATTCGTTTGGAGAATCCTTTTTAACTTATGCGACTTCATCATGACCCCTTGCTCGTTCCGGCAGCCATTAATTTGGTTATTCTCACACCAAAATGATCATCGACTACAACCACTTCCCCTTCGGCTATTTTGCTTTGATTGACATAAATGTCAACCGGTTCATCGGCTAGTTTATTGAGTTCCACAAGTGAACCCTGATTCAATTTCAACACATCTCCGAAACGCATTTCTTTTCGTCCGAGCTCCACAGTGATGAGCAGGTCTACTTCCTGGAGTAAGTCAAGGTTACGGGGAGCTGCGGTCTGGTCAGCCAATTTATCTTCATCATGGTGTAAGATATTAACCACGTTTTCCTCAGAAATTTCTCTGACATTGACGTGGTTTTTTTCCAGTTCAGCCAGCATGGCTTCTTCGGCGGCAATTTCTTTGGCAGACTTTACAAATGCCTCTTGCTCAGGCGAATTTGATTCAGGTTTTGATGCGCTCTCACTTCCTTTTGCAACAGGGCTTGTTCCGGACGCCTCAGTGTCAGGTGTTTGGTCTTTTTCAGCTTGTGATAAGCGATCTTTCTTTTTCGTTTTGTCAGTGGTCATATCATTGAATGATATATTTCTTGAAGTAGAGCCTGCTAAATTGCCCTTTGAGCAGTTTATGGTTCAGTCTGTCCAGCATTTCCGCCTTTAGCTTTTCTCTAGAGGTCACATCCATAAGCTCCTCAACTGTCTTGGTCGTTAGAAGAGAAATTATCGCGTCCCGAATCCAGATTTCTTTGCTCGTTGCTTCGGCTAGAAGACTTGAGCTGTCTGTTTCAAGTCCAAGCTCCACTACCAGATAACGGCGTCCATCTGAATTCGCCGGGTTAATTACAATATCATCGATTTCAAAAAATTTGCCCACCTTTAGTTCTTGTTTCAAGGCGTCGGGTATCCTGGCATGTTGTGCATGTTTGAGCAGCACATTGAATACGAGATAGTAAGCGACAATTGCCTGAACCACAAGAATCAAAGGAAGCAAGACAAATTTGAGCCGTCTGCTTTTGCTTTTTCCCTTATCTTGGTCATCGGAATTTTCTGTGGATTCTTGATCCCTGACGCTGAGGGTATCTTCCATGAGTGCTACCATTGGTTAAATATGCAAGCGTAACTGTCTTTACAAAAAATCCTTTTTTTCGGCAATTTGGTTCTCTTCGTTGTGTTAGAGTTGTTACTACTTCAGAAATTTGCTTGAGGCAATCCGTTCTTCCCGCTAGTTTACATTTTCATTCTAATGACAACACGTCTGTTTTTTGCCTTGTTCAATGGAGAATCGTTTGCAACCAGCGGTTTATGTTCGCCAAATCCTGCAACACCCATTTTGGCCGGGTCTATTTTTTCCACGTTTACGTAATAGTGGAGCACACTAAAGGCTCGATCTACCGACAACTCCCAGTTGCTCGGATATTTTGGCGTATTTATCGGTGTGTTGTCTGTATGTCCTTCGATGATAATTTTTTTGGCCTCGCTAAAAAACAGATGCGAGATAGTGGGAAGTAGTTTGACGTAAGTTGGACGCAATTCGGCATGCCCTGACTCGAATAGCACATGGTCTTTAATTTGAATAAAAACATCACCTTCATTCAAAATGATGTCCACTTGTTCATTGAGGTCATGTTTTTGCAAAACAGAGCGGAGTTTTGCAACATGGTCGAGCATGCTCGCTTGTTTCATAGACTGTGTGCTCAGTGTGCTCGGAGAAAACCAGCTTTGAGCATGACGCAGTTGCTTTTGTACACCCATGATGCCAAAGGCACCTTTGAGTGAACCCATTGCCAGCTTGAATTTTTCGACTTCCATGCTCGAGAATGACAAGATGAGAATAAAGAAAACCATCAACAGCGTCATCATGTCGGCAAATGTCATTATCCAACTTGCTTGCCTTGGCCTCAAGTCGTCGTCCATTGCTGTTTTTTTATGATGGTAATTCATTGCTGTGATTCATCACTTTTTTTGACTTCCCGGTCGGCCGGAGGCAGAAATGACAACAGTTTGGTCTTAATGACACGCGGCGACTCTTCTGCCTGAACCGCCAGGATACCCGTCAACAGCATTTCCTTAAATTGCACTTCTTGTTCTGAGCGCATTTTCAGCTTGCCGCTCATAGGGATAAAAAACAAATTGGCCAATAGCGCCCCGTATAATGTGGTTATCATGGCAATTGCCATACCCGGCCCAACCGAGGCGGGGTCGCTGAGATTCTGCAGCATGAGAATCAAGCCAATGAGGGTACCAACCATTCCGAATGCCGGCGCATAGGTACCCATGGCCAGATATATTTTTTGTCCCCTCTTGTGCCTTTCCAGCATACTCATCAATTCAGCCTGCATAATTTTTTCAAGCTCGTCGGCCTCAGTGCCGTTTACAACGTGCTGTAAAGTCACTTTCATAAAATTTTCATCTACTTTTTCCAAATCCTCCTCAATAGCCAGCAAGCCACTGGTTCTGGCTTTTTTTGAAATATTGACAATTTGGTCAATATATTTTTGTGGCGAAATCGGTTTTGCCTGCATCAACTTCTTAGTCACTTTCAGCAATCCTATGACATCTTCAAATTGGAAATTGACCAGAGTTGCAGCGATAGTTCCACCCAGAACCATAATAAAAGATGGCAGGTTGATAAAAGGGCCGATTCCACCCCCAACAATCATGGAGAGTGAGATGAGGCTCACGCCTGCAACCATACCAATAACGGTTCCTTTATCCATGCCGCCCCCTTATGTCGATGCTTCCGACGAGGTTTCGGCTTTTGCATATTTTTGCATCAAGGTTACTCTCATATTTTTCAGGGGGCGGGGCAGCTCCCCACCGAAAGCCGGGCTATTCAAGGTGCAATGTTGATTGATTGCCTGGCCGATCATATATCGTGTTCAATTTGTCGCCATATCAGATAAAATTTTACCTGCACGGTCGGCGGGTAACGCGTTGAATATTTTAGTCCGGTCCCTCACCCTTGCTTTCTCATAAACAAGTTGAACCAGCTTGTCAGGGAGATTTACCAGAATGGGAGAGAGCACGTCGTACTTCATTGAACCCAACATTTGGGCCAGTTCCTGCAATTTTTTCTCTTCCCTCGTGTTTTTGATGCTCTCCTTTTGCTCTTCGCTTTGGCGAATTTTTTTCTTTAGAATTTTGTTTTCTTGCATCAGTTTATCGAGGTCCAGTTTCTGCTCGGCTATTATTTGATTTTGTTCCTGCAGTTGCGAGAGGGATTCATTCCACTCAGTTTGCAGGTTTTTTTCTACTCCGGCAATGGGCTTATACTTTTTAGAGTATATTGAGTCAGCAATTGACATATTTTGGTGATAATTGGTGCAATTGAATATGGGTATTCCAATAGTCTTGCTGAATATTGGGTCCTTGCCAAAATACATTGCGAGGATAAACCCCAGAAATGAAATCGAATAAAATAAAAGCCAGAGACCTGTTTTCATGGTTATTTTTTTACCATATTTCTTTGTTTTGCTTTGACCTCAAAGATGCGCTTTCCCCTTGTTTTTGCACGTGCTTAAACTTGTATCTGCTTTATTCAACATCACTCGACATACTCTTCTTGTTGTTGTGACCTCGCCAGGACAATTTCACCCCTAAACTCCATTTGCCGTACTAACGCAACAATATCCAGTTGCGATGCTTCTACTTCACGACGCCGCACCGGCCCGAGAAATTCGATTTCTTCTTGCAGCGCTTCAGAGGCTTGTTTAGACAGGTTATTGAATATTTTGGCTTTCAGATTTTCAGAGGCAACTTTGAGCGCCATGCCAAGTGATTTTGAATCAACGCCTTTTAGAATTTTCTGAATGTCCTTGTCGCGCAGTTTGGTAAGATCTTCAAATACGAACATCAGATTCTTGATTTCTGTGGCCAGTTCCGGGTCCCTCTGAATAAGGAGCTCCATGATGGCCTGCTCGACCCCCCTTTTGGTTGAATTTAGAATTTCCGCCACTGCTTTAACTCCGCCACCCAGATTTTGGCAAGCTCCGAGACTACCACCCATTTGAGTGATAAGCACGTCTTCGATTTCCCGTAACAGTTCCGGTGATGTCTTGCCCATGGTGGCCATTCTTAGCGCAACATCACCCTGGAGATCTGTTGATAATTCGCTGAGAATGCCGGCAGCCTGGTGGTGTTTCATGTTGGCCAATATGAGGGCGATGGTTTGCGGATGCTCTTTTTGCAAGTAGTTGATTAATTCGCCGGGGTGAACAGATTTGAGAAATTTAAAACCTGTGACATCTGTAACTGCCTTGACCTTTTTCATCAAGTCCCTTGCCTTGCCGCGACCAAAGGCACTTTCCAGCATCTTTGCGGCGAAATTCAATCCGCCTTGCGCGATGTATTTGTCGGCCATCATCATCTCGTAAAATTCCATAACAACGGCCTGTGCTACATCACTTGGTAAATTTTTGAACCGGGCTATCTCAACAGTGACTTGCTCCATTTCTGATTCATCAAGTTGTTTCAGCAATGGGACTGTCTTGTCTGGCCCAATGGTAATGAGAAAGATGGCCACCTTCTGAACGCCGCTCAGTGATTTCATTTGGGGATGTTTTTTTATCATGCCTGATTGTTGTCCTCTGCCAGCCAGTATCTTAGAATTCGAGCTGCTTGTTCATTTTCTTCACTGGAAAAACGGACAACCTCTTTTGTTATATGTTCCTGAAAACTCCGCTTGCTTTGAATGCCATCACCGTGTCTGGCATTTGCCAATATTGCCGCAGCTTGCTCATCCGGCTCCTGTAAATGTGTCTGACTTCCTGATGATAACTGGTTAAACTTCTGCTGAAAATATTCATTCAGTCCCAGTTTTTTTATGAGCCGGTTCAAACCGATGATGAGCAGGATGACGGCCGCGATTGCACAGGCAACTTTGATGGCGTATATGATTTTTTCCCGCTCCTGAACTGTGGCCATAATTTCATTTTCTCTGTCAATAAATGAGCGATCAAAAGCGAGCTGCTGCACCTCTATCCGATCGTTGCGTTGCGCATTAAAGCCCACAGTATTTTTTACTATTTCAGTGATTCTATCTATTTCTTCGGCTGTGCGTGGAACGCTTGGCTCTTCAATATTTTTGAAAACGCCATTTACGAAGACCGCCACAGAAAGTGTTTTTATGTCGCCCATGCTGCCATGGAATTGTTCAACAACTTTGTTTATTTCATAATTTGTAGTTGTGCTTTCACGCTTGTGAATTGTCTTGCCGGTGTTAGCGGTCGATTCATCGTTGCGTTCTTCGCTCTGAATGGCCGTGTTATCAGGATCGACCAGCTCGCTGGTACGCACGATTTTGTCGAAATTCAATTCGACAGCGACGCGCACGATGGCATTGCCCGTTCCAAGAACTTTCTCAAGCATGGTTTGGACTTTATTTGCAAGATGCGCTTCCACATTCTTACGCATTTCGTACTGAGTGCTCGTTAGGTCGAGTTGGCTGTTGGTAAATTCTGGTTTTGTCAGCATGTATCCACGCGTGTCGATAATGGTAACGTCTTCCGGTTTCAGACCTTCAACACTCGCAGCGACAAGATTGACAATGCCTTTTATTTGCTTTCGCCCGAGTTCTGCGTTAGGCTTGAGCTTAACGACAACTGATGCTGTCGCTTGTTTTTCTTGCCCCTCTAATGCTTCTGACTCCGGAAGGGCCAGGTGAACACGGGCCTGATTAATTGTCTCAATTTGACCAATCGTGTTGGTTAGCTCGCCTTCAAGTTTTCGTCTTAAGCTGATGCGCCGCATGAAATCATTTGACTCTGAATTGTCTTGACTTAACAATTCAGAGCTGCCTAAACTGCTGGAAATAATATTTTCTCCGGCATGCCTGATACGAAGTTCGGCGATGTCTTTTTCCGGCACGAGCAGGACACTACCATTTTCTTGCAATTTGTAAGGAATGTTGTGGCTCTGCAAATCCGCAAGTACTCTGGCTGCTTCCGCAGCATTGAGTTTAGCATAGAGCCGGGCATAATCCGGGTGATTTGCCCAAACCAGGAGCAACAAAAAACTCAAGGTTACCACAACTGTTGCCCCGGCTAATGCATATTTTTGTTTATTGGACAGCTTGTGAAGATATTTTTTCAGATGCTGTAAGTTTAAATCTTTCACGGTTTAGGCGGAATCCATATAGTGTATTAGAAATGGCATTTGTCTTTTCAGAATCGGATAAAAGTAGCAATAATTGCTAATTAATTTTTTCATTTTCCGCGAGTGTAATACGCTGCTCCATCCGGCGTAATGCAGGAAATGTAAATCTTTATGAAAAGGGCACTTAATATTGAGCGTTATCAAGGCCTTATAGTTATCGACTTTTGCCTGTGGCACTTAATATATGATCGGCATATGCCCCGGGCATCCAAGGTTTAAAAAGTGAATTTTTGGAAATAATTTCGCTAATGGTGACGAAGTGAAGTTGATGAGCTAAGAGGCAAGTTTTTTTAGCGTCCTGGCTGAATTCGGGAGGCTATTTTCTGATTTGCCTATAGGCTCAAGTCAGAAAGGTTGAAGTTTGCTTGATTTTGAATAACGGAGACCGATTGTCACAGAATAGATTCGCATGGCTGAACTTTCACCTGGCAACACCTTCAGCGCGAAGCGATTTTTCCAGGTTGCTTGCAATTTTGAGTTTCTCTCTGTAAACGCAAGTCATCTGTTCATCGGAGAATGTTGTGCCTATTTTTATTAGCCGCTGCAAATGCTTTTTTTGCAGTTCTAAAATCATGAGGCTAAAGAAGGAATCTTTGAGTTCAGCGCGATGGTCTTTTATGGGGTCAACCAAATTATTGTCAAAACATTCAAGAATTTGGCGTCTGAGAGGCGGTTCTGTATAATGGGCCTCAAGCGGTAAATAGAGGTCGCTGAGCATTTGCAGTGCGTCAAACCAGGCGCCTGAGTCAAAAGCTGCTTGCACTTGTTCGAGTTGGCAATAAATTTGAAGATTATCGCATGTGATTTGCAGGCCAGCTTCGAAAGGTAGTTCGAGATTGTCGCGCTTACAAATCATTTCCATTTTCTGGGCAGCCAGGTATGATTCACAGGCCATGGCACGGTTCCTTGGTTTTTCAGGCAGTTTTCTCCACTTTGTCAGCAATTTTCCGAGTTGCCGTTTAACTGTACTGCGTGGGAAATAGGCCGACTCGTTGCGCAGTTGAATATATTCGAGGCATGCCTGTGATGCCGCAATAATTTCTTCACGGCTCTTTGAATTCCGGAATCGTTCACTGCGGTCTGTCCATGCCATTGTGATGACCTGCGGGGCGTGTTGCCGCAGGTATTCGCGGGTCTGCTTCTCAAATTTATTGTCGAATTTTGTTTGCAGTCGTTCAAGTTGATAGCAGAGCGTTTCCGCCCATTCAATGAATCCATTTTGGGCTGTGCCGTCGCATGCCTTATCGATATCGTTCTTTAGCCGTTCAAACAGTGTGTACTGAATTTCTGCAATATGTTTTTGAGCGGTTGCTGATTTTGAATGCAGACCCGGTGAATTCCCGGAGCGCTCGTTTTCCCGGACAATTCGGTTAAATATATCGAGTGCGGCCTCCAACTGATTCTTTTTTTGCAGCTTAAGCCCGGTCTGAAATTTGAAATGCCTGACATATTTTTGCAATAATCTGTTGGTCCAGTTTTTGGGCTTGAGGAAACTCGTGGCGGCAATAACGATAAGCAAAATTAGAATAAGGGGCGGTCCTGTTATACGCACCACGTGACTTTCAATGGCAAAAATGTCTTCAAGCCACCGGCCAAACCTGGCGTTTAAAGTTAAGGCTTCCGCAGTAACTGCCTCGAATGACGGATAGCCGTAGAGCTTAAACAATTGTGTTTCGGCGTGCCCTTCCAGGATGGCGCGCCGTACCAACTGGTAAAATGCCTGACTGCCTTCCTTGCGTTTCAAGTGTATTCCGGCGTTATATTGCTGCAGCAACTTGTCTGAATCCTTGCGCCCCGGATTTTGGTATTGAAAGTCTGATAATTGGTTTCCAGCCATGGCAATGGCGACCATCTCTTCAAACCATTCAGGGAGCGGTTCTCGCGAATATTGCCTTGTTATATCTGTGAGAAATATATGAATTAGCGTGTGGGTGAACATGGCGCCAACTGAACGAGATAATCCGTTTTGATTTCGCAACCAGGCTTCGTTCATAATAAGGAATCGGGAGCCGCCGTGCACGAATCGCGTGTAGGACGGGTATGCGCCGGGGCGCACGATTCTGACGAAAATCAGACTTTGACTGTTTGGTAAACGGAGTTTTTCTTTCAGGGATTGGGTTGTTGTGAGGTACTGCTTTTTTAGCGCCGTGGTAAGTGGCTCAATATTTTCTATACTATCATCAAAGTCGATACAAAGCTTGTTTTTCAGTAATAAATCGGGTGCGTAGATTATGTTTGGGACATGGTAGTTGAGCAGTTCTGACAAGGCGCTATCGCTCTCAATACTACTCACTCCTGTTTCTTGCAGATCGAGAAGAAGGTTTTCGTAATTCCAGGTCCATTGCCGCATTTCTGCCAGATTCCGAAGAGCCGGATTTAACATCTGTTGTTGGATCGCGCGGAATTGAGTCTGAAGACTGTCCGACAAGGCGAACTGCTGCGGGTCTTTGGCACTTGCCGGCGCAAAGAGGGTTGTTTGCAACAGGAAAGTTAAATAGACAGCGGCTTTGGTGGTATTCACTGGGTTTACTCAAATGAATTTAAGCCTGTCAATGAAGTCTGGCGTGTTGTGGTAGGCTTTCAGTGAAACTGAATGTACATAGAATTTGTACTGGAGACAAGTTAAATTACGGTCGTAGTTTTTGTTAGATATGTCATGATTTTTTTCTTTACTTTTTCTGATTTTTGGTTTCATTAAGAGTATGCCCAACAACGTCTTAAAAAGATTTCAGCCGGCGGTTGCGCAGTGGTTTGTTGACTCATTTGCCGCGCCCAGTCCCCCGCAGGAAATGGGTTGGCCACAAATCGCTGCTGGAAAACACACGCTTATTCTTGCGCCAACAGGTTCCGGCAAGACACTGGCGGCTTTTCTTTGGTGCATTAATGATGTTTTGTGCCGGGAAACAAACAGCTTCGGCGGCGTTGACGGTGTTCATACACTTTACATATCTCCTCTGAAAGCCTTGAATAACGACATCCATTGTAATTTACAGGCACCGCTGAAAGGGATAAGGCGGTATGCTGTTTCACAGGGTGAGAATTTGCCCGAGCTGCGGACAATGGTTCGTACCGGGGACACACCCTCGCATGTGCGACAGGCTATGTTAAAAAAGCCACCGCATATTTTAATTACAACACCGGAATCGCTTTATTTACTTTTGACCTCCGAACGGGGCCGGAAAATTTTTAGCGGCTTACGCTACATTATTTTGGATGAAATTCATGCGCTTTGCAACAGCAAGCGGGGCGTTCATCTCAGCTTATCTTTGGAACGCCTGATGCCCCTTTGCAGGCAGAATCCCGTGCGCATCGGCCTTTCCGCAACGCAAAAACCGCTGCAGCGCATTGCTGCATTCCTCGGTGGGCAGATTTTTTCAGATTCCCGGGAAAGGCCGCAGCAACGTCCGGTGCAGATTGTTGATTGTGGTCAGAGAAAAGATTTGGATTTGCAGGTCATTTCGCCTGTTGCGAGCTTTAGCGATCTGCCTGAGTCGTCAGTTTGGCCGGCAGTCATTGACAGACTTTATGCACTGATTATCAGTCATGACACGACTTTGATTTTTGCTAATATGCGTACACAAACAGAACGCATTGCCCGTTTGTTGAATGAGAAGCATCAAGAGATATCGGGTCAAAATGATGAGGTACTTGCTCTGGCGCACCACGGCAGCATTTCGCGCGAAAGCCGTTACGTTATTGAAGCTCGTTTAAAGGCAGGAGAGATTCCAGCGGTGGTTGCAACCGCCTCGCTGGAGTTGGGTATTGATATCGGCAGCATCGATCTTGTTGTGCAGTTGGAGGCGCCCCGCAATGTTTCAACGGCCTTGCAGCGGGTCGGGCGCAGCGGCCATTTACTCGGTGCCACCAGCAAAGGCCGGATCATGCCTCTGTACGCCTCTGATCTTGACGATGCCGTTGCCATGGCGAATTTCATGCAGCAGAGTGATATTGAAGAAACGCAGGTGTCAGAGAATTGTCTGGACGTTCTGGCACAACAGATCACTGCGGAAGTTGCCATGCGTGACTGGCAACGTGAAGCGCTTTTCAGGCTTTTTACCCAGAGTTACTGTTACCGCAATCTATCTGTAGCGGCCTTTAATCAGGTGTTGGAAATGCTGGCCGGGCGTTTTGCCGATGCCCCGCTTCGCAACTTGAAACCGCGCATTAGTTGGGATCGTGTCAACGACAAAATAATCGGCTTGCGTGGTTCGAAGTTGCTGGCTTGCATGAATGGTGGCACCATTCCGGATCGGGGTTATTTCGCTGTTTATCTGGCTGACAGCAAGGTGCGTTTGGGCGAAATGGATGAAGAGTTTGTGTTCGAGTCTCGTGTGGGGCATGTTTTTTTTCTGGGAAACAATGAATGGCGCATTGAGGAAATCAGACAAGATCGCATCCTGGTCACTCCGGTGCGGGCGATAAAACCGCGCGCTCCTTTCTGGAAAGGAGACCGTCTTTATCGTGACTTTCAAACCAGCCAAAATATTGGCGCATTCCGCCGCCAGCTATTGACTGACTTGAATGATAAGCTTCTGCCATTTGACACGCTTTTTTCCGACAGGGATAGCGTGACCAATTTGCGGGCTTATTTACAGCGCCAACAGGACGCGACCGGCAAGGTTCCAACCGACAAAACTCTGGTTGTGGAACAGTTTCTGGACGGCACCGGCGAGCCGCATTTCATCCTCCACACCTGTCTCGGTGCGCGTGTCAATGGTTTGTGGGCCATGGCCCTTGCTGCATTTTTGGAGAAACAGCATGGCGTCGAAGTTCAATACACTTATGACGATGATGCTTTGCTGCTACGAATCCCGGACACAAACGAGCCGTTCTCTGTTGAGCAACTGCTTCGGAAGCCGGCAAATGAAGTAGAAAACCTGCTAATAGATGCCCTCTTCGATGCACCCATTTTCGCTGTCCGGTTTCGCCACAATGCCGCCAGGGCATTGCTTTTGACTCGTTCACAGCCCAATAAGCGTATTCCACTTTGGCTGCAAAGACTGCGCGCTGCAGATTTGCTGCAAATTGTCCGGCAATACCCGGACTTTCCCATCCTCATCGAAACTTTTCGTGATTGCCTGCAGGAAGTATTTGATCTGGAGGCGCTCAAGCAGGTTCTCGAGCTTCTGCGCAGCGGTGAATTGCACGTTCATGTTGTGCATACAGTTAGTCCTTCACCCATGGCATCAGGGCTCATGTTCGATTTTCTATCAGAGAATTTGTACGAAGCAGATCGGTCGCGCCTGCCGGGTCAAATTGCTAAATTGAGCAGTGCGCTGCTTGCTGATATTCTCAATCGGGAAGAGATTCCGGCTATTGTTACCACGGAGCTTATAAGAGAGGCCGAAGCCCGCTGGCAGCATCAGCACCCTTCCGTACAAGCAAAGGATGCTGAGAGCCTTTTTACCGTCATCGAAAAAATGGCACCCATTTCAACTGACGCGCTGCAGAGCCGTGCAATCGGTTCCACGAAAGCATGGCTGCGGCAACTTGTGAAAACCAGGCGCATTCTTGAAATCGTTTCCGGCTGGATTCCAGCGCATGAGCAAGCACTTTTTCAATTGGAACACCCTGAAATTCTGCAATCTGCTCGCCCGGAAACCTGTGAGCGCATCCGTCGTTTCCTGCGTGTTCACGGTCCGGTATTATTGAGTGAGCTGGCTAGAGCGTTAAGCATTCCCGAAAATGTGACCGCTGAAATTTTGCAGGATCTGCGTAAAGAAAAGGAAGTTGTTTTTGGGCCTCTGATTTTGGATGACCCTGGCGAATATTGGTGCGACCGCCACAATTTTACCGAGCTCTACCGCCGTGCTGTATCCCAACGGCGTGACTTTGCCCGGGCTGCCAACCGCAAAGAGCTGTTTGCCTTTTTATTGAAATGGCATGCTGTTGCTGTGCCCGGCCAATCGCTTGATGCGCTGCTGCAGCGCTATACTGGTTTTCGTCTGCCTCTTGCCATTTTTGAACGCGAATTACTTCGGTCTCGTTTGGCTGCCGGGAACCCGGCTGAGTTGGCGGAAAAAGTTGAGGCATTGGAGCAACTCATCAGCAAGGGAGATTTTGTCGTTCGTGCATTCAATGATGGCGAAAGTGGCCGTGTCAACGTCGATTTTATTGCTCGCGGTTCGGGTAATATGTTTGAGCAGAAGAAAGCACTGATGCAGCGGGCTGACGATCTGGTAGAGCCGGCTGCATCAGTTTTTTCTTTTCTCAAAGAAAACGGTGCAAGTCTCATGCGGGATATTGAGGTGGGGTCCGGCTTGACCGCTTTTCAGACCCGGCAGGCTTTGACCGCGCTTGCCAAAGCAGGCCTTGCCACCACCGATGCGTTCAGAGTTTTCGTTTCCATTCTACAGTCTGAAGCAGAGCAACCGGCCCCTGCAAACGATGCGTCGTGGCTACCAGATGCACCACCAAAGTGGGCACAAAGCAGCCGCTCTCATCAAAGGCGAAAACGGCTTGTCCGTGCTGCCGTGCGCGAACAGGTGCTGCATGCGGATAGTCGCTGGTTTTTGCTGGACTCGTTTGCTGTGTTGGGTAAGCCTGTTTCGGAACAAGAACAGGCAGAACGCCAGGCCGGACTTCTGCTGCGGCGGCATGGTATTCTGGCAAAAGAGCACTACCGCCGGGAACAGGGCTTGTTGCCCTGGTTCGAAATTTTTAAGGTTCTGCGAAGATTGGAATGGCAGGGAGAAATTCGGCGCGGCTATTTTGTCGAAGGCCTTTCGGGCATGCAGTTTGCCCTGCCGGAGGCGCTGACGCTGCTACAAAAAACACAATCACAATCCGGCCGTTCTGCTGCAACGCCAGTACTCTTAAGTTCCATGGATCCAGCGCTGCCATTTGGAAGCGGCTTTGATTGGGCCTTACAAGACACGCAAGATGAAAAAATCAGGGTTGTGCGAGGGGCTGGTAACCACTTTGTATTTTTGGGTTCCACACCTGTATTTTACAGTGAAAATTATGCCACACGTTTATGGCAGTTATCACAACTCCCCCACACAGATATCGATTCTTGTGTCGATATTTTTAAGTCTTTTCTGCAACTGCCCGCGCTTTTTCGGCCTCGAAAAAAGATTGAAATTCATGAAATAAACAGACAGGCAGCAGCCGAGAATGAGTTGTCCAAAGTATTTTTGCGCCGAGGTTTTGAGATTGCGGCTAAGAAGTTGGTCTTGTGGCCGAGTGGCCTGTCGCGGATAAGCTCCGAATAGGCCGGGAGCAAGAGCGGCATTGCAGTTCTACCATGTAAATGTCGGGTCGGTGTGGTTGACTTGTCCGGTATCCGTTGACCCTTTCTTTTATTGAGCAGCCTTGACTGTTGGCGCGCGCTACGGAAATCAGGTATGACTACTACTATACCAGTGCGGAAATTGCTCTTTCAAGGCATTTAGAACAATGCTCTTAATCGTTGTTAAAGAAAGCGTCTCTGTGTTTATGACGAGGTCAAAATTGGTTGCAATATCCTCACCTTTGTGAAAGAATCGCTGCATGAAAGCTGTTTGGTTACGGTCGTCATTGTTGACCATTGATTCTGCTTGCGCCTTGCCAACCTTGTGATTTCGCATAATATTTTCCACCCGGGCAGCAAAAGGGGCAAATAGCCGCAAGCGCAGAGTTGTTTCAGGCGCCAGGATAAAGTGACCGCCACGACCGACAATGACTGCCTCGCCATGTTTGCCGATACCGGTGATCACAGTCACCAGATGTTTGAAATATTTGTCACTGCCCACGGCATAGCGGTCGAGAAGTGTGAGGACCCAGTTGTGGACTTCATTTTGACCTTTTTCATCGAAGCTGTCGATCAAGTGTTGTTGCACTTTGGCATTCTCAGCAATATGTTCAACAATGTTTTTGTCATAGACTCGCCAGCCGAGCGCTTCAGATAAAGATTCTGCCAACGCAACCCCGGGGCAGCCCATTTCTCTGGAAATTGTGATGCACGGTTTTGTTGCTGGTTGCGGCTCGGCCGGGACTTTTGTGCGGGCGGTTTCCCACAAAGCGACTTGCCTGGAAATGATTTTTTCGATGGAGATATTGTTGTATAGGTGTCGCATGATTCACCCCTTTCAGCTAATTCTTCGGCACTTTTGTTATCAACTCAGGATGCTGTTTGCGGAAGTTTTCAATAATCAGACAATTCCAGCATACGGCCATGTGCGTTTCGAGCAGGGTCGGCAGGGCTTCGATTGCAATTTCCTCCCATTCAACCAATTTCTTTTCCGGACTCAATAACGCTGGTTTGTGGTCATGCCAGTGAATCTGCTCAAAGGCTTTGCCGCAATAATAGCAAGCGTGAGTTGAAAACCAGTCTTCCAGAATGCTCCGGGCAAGACAGTTTTCAGGTGCCGCCTCAATCTGTGTGAGACATGCCTGGTCGCAATTTTCACGTTCCGGCCAGTTTGAGCACTTGTTCAGTCTGATGTCCTGCACGTCTGTAACAACGGTTATTGCCGCGTGTTTCGAATCGACCTGCACGGCGGCAGCTTGTTGCGTGGCCGGACAGGTAACAATTCGTTTCCCATGCCACTTGAAATAATTTTTAAAGAAAGTTCGTGAAATTATGACCAGAATCAGGATAATAGTGGCCGCAATTATCAGATAGAGTGCGTCAATCATTTTATTCACCTCCAGTTGGGCTGAGTGAAGGGCTGATTTCTGAGTTTCAAATATCGTGCCTTTTGTACTCGGAGTTAAGTGATTGATTTTTAAGGAAACCGGCTTCCGAGCATTCTTATTCATGGGAAAAAAAGTCTTGATTCTTAGTTTGGCAACCGCAGCATTTATCTTCAATTGATGTTCTGCTCACGGTTTTTTCACTGGGTCTGGCGTACTCTGGTCGATGTTGAGGCCAATCGCTGTCTGCAAAAAAGCGCTTAAAAAAGCAACCAGCTAATGTTCTGAGAGAATGCCGGTAATTAGCTTATCTATAAAGTAGTTGCATAAGATTAGAGATGAGAAGCTATGCTGCCTGGCTATGGCAAAAATGTGCTACAAAGCCACAAACTGAATCTGTTGATAAAACAATGTCCAAAATAATCCAGAAATACCGCAAAGTCCTGCACAATGAAAGGCGTGAAATGGGGGCCATCGTTCTGAATAAAGTCTTGGCTTCTATTGGTTTGGGCTTTGGCTCCATTTTGGCGATCGTTTTCTCGCCGGACTCGTGGATGGCAGGCACCGTCCTGTTTGTGGTGAGCATTTTGTTTTCGTGGATAACCCGCGGCCTGTCGATATGGAACAGGAGTTTTATTTTGCTGATCATTCTTGGGAACGTGTTGGTTATTGCATTTTCAAATATGCAGATCATGAATGAGTTAAGCCTCAACTTCCTGGGAGACTGGCGTTATGCCCTTAAAAAAAAAGTTGCTCCGGATTTAGGCAAGGAACTGCAACTCGTTCTCATCGACAAGAAAACCCAAAAGCATCTAGGTGATGACTTACGAGGCTACAGGGAGTATCACGGCAAAGTGCTTGGGAAGCTTGCTGAAAAAGGAGCGCGTGTGATTGGATTTAATATGATTTTTTCTTCTCAAAGTCCGCACGATGTAATTTTTGCCGACAGCTTGAAAGCGTTGAAGGACACCAGAATCATCATTCCTGAACGTTACTTATTTATGACGGATAGTTTTGTTACAACAAACCGGACGATTGCCTCGGCAATTCAAAACAATGCAGGACAGGTTGTTCATAAAACCCATGATTTCCTAGGTACAGACTCTGACGGAACCGTAAGAACAGTGGCATTAAAAAAGCACGAACATTTAGCTTTTCCTTTACTGGTCTACCTCACTTATGTAGACGGTGAGTTGATTCCTTCACGTGAGAACGTGAGCTATCGAACAAAAAACCGGGAATTACGCACGATCCCAACAGGTGATGAAACAAGAATGCTTATCAATTACACAAAAAACCGGTTCACTGCCATTTCTTATTGGGATGTTTTTACAGGTAGCACACAATCCGATTTTAGTGGCAAGATCGTTCTGATTGGCGTTGTTGAAAATAGCGTTGCCACGCCAGGCTTTCCCTTTCCAGTAAGAATGTCTAAAGTTGAGATTATGGCCAATGCAATTGGCACATTTCTGGGGGACGCTTACATTAAAGAAGTGCCGCGAAAAATTTACTTGGTGTTTCTTCTCGGGTTGATGATGCTGAATTTGTCCAAATTCACCAGACAAATGGAGATAAAACCTATGCGAAAAGTAGCTGCAAAATCGTATTTGCTTCAGAGTTCTGCTCTGATTGTTACGGCAATATTTGCACAAATCCTGCTTAATCTCTGGGTTGATTTATCTTACCCGCTGCTGGCAATATGGTTGACTTTCTACATGTTACGGCTATATCCGCGGGTCGCGTCTGAAAGAAACTTCAAAAAGATTAAATTGAGGTTGCGCTATTTGGGCGGCACATTAATTATCATCCTGCTCACTCTTTGTACAGGCAACCAGAACGTGCTGGGGCAAGAAAATATTGGCAAAATCCGAAAGCTGACCGACGCGAACGACAAAGTGATCTACCAGTCTGCAAATGGTAAAATTTATGGCGAAATTTATAGAGCGGATGAATTTAATAAGGCCTATACCGGGTACAGGCTGCAACTGCAGGATGCGGTGGAGACGAAGAAGAACGGCAAAGCAGTACTGGCAATCGAACAAAATGCAGAGGAAATGCTAATTATCAAAATCAATCCGGATGCCAAGTTCAAGATTTTGGACAAGAACAAATGGTGGCTTTGGAAAGGTAATTTTCTTGTCTGCGCAAAGGTTGCGGTCAGGTTTTCAACTGAACATGGTACAGCCAGCAATGAAGGAACTGTTTTTTGCATGAAGATAACTGCAGACGCGTTTAGCGTGGTTGTGTTGAAGGGAACCGTTTTCTTGAGCAACAGCGTGGGCACCATCACCATTGGTGCCAATGAATTTGGTGTTTCTAAAAAGGACACACCTTTGAAACAAGGTCGGGTAACCGGCAATGTCGAACAAAAAATTGTAAAAGAATTTGGCGATTGGCCACAAGAATTTCGTACTGATTTCGACAAAGTTAAGCGGGTAAACCGACTCGCTTACGCGGCGGGACGAACTCGAATTAACACGGGTTCTTCTACTGCCGACATTCGCGAGCCTGCGCTGGAGTTTGGCGCTGATGCCATATCCGGGTTTGGCACGGTGAATATCGTGGTCACTCGGCCGCAATAAATTTAATAGGGATAAAAAAATGAGCCTGCATAAAACTAAATTATTCAGGATGCGAACCGGAGCCACCCTGATTGTACTTTTACTGATGATTGCACAGAATGTACTTTTTGCTCAAAGTCGAGCATTTTCAGTTGCCGTCCTGGAGCAGCAGCCCAGATTCATGCAATGGACACTTAAGCAATCCGGGCGGGAGCGACAAATCAGGCAATGGTCCGTACCCATTGGATTGAATCTGCGCATTGGAAAACGGGGGCATTTATCCATTACCGGCTCGCCAGCACTTTCAGAATACAAGGTTGTAGAAGCGCAGCAGAAGTTTGAATTTTCAGGTTTTTCTGACTTGAAAATCAACGGCTCGTACCTTGTGGGGAAAAGTAATTGGCTCTTTATCTTCGGGCTCAATCTCCCGTTTGGACATGAAAGTCTTAGCAACGAAGAATTTGTGGTGGCCAATGTAATCGCCGAGGATGCTTTTGATTTCCCACTCAGTTTGTATGGTACAGGTTATGAAGGAAATTTTGGCATCTTCAGAGCCTTTAGCCTGCCTTTCCTGACAATCAGTGGCGGTGTGTCTTATTTCATGCGCGGCGGTTTTCAGTTTTTTGAAGCAGACAGTAGTTCAATTTTAGATTTGGGGGATGAAATCACTGGAACAGTAGGGATTTCCAAGGAATTGACTTCCGGAAATTTGAATTTGGACTTTTACTTTACACATCGAAGGATTGACGTTTTTGCGAAACAAAAGATTTTTGAGCCGGGAAACAAGCTGGTGCTGAGTTTTTCGACAGACCTGAAACGATATCCATTTGCTCTCAGATTTCAATTAGTGAACCGTTGGCGCTATGGCACTGAAGCGCTGTTTTTGTCCGGCATTTCTTCTATTCCCCGTCAGGACTTGAATGAGAACCCATATCAAGTTGAAATAGCGACCATCTTACAACAGCACCTGTTCCAATCCAGATTTAAACTGGTCTACGCAGCCGAGTTGAAACGTTTTGCCGAGAATGATGCCGGAAGCGAAGGTGCGTTGATTTATGGCGGTGGTGTGGGATTCCAAGTGCTTTTGTGGCGCGGGCTTATCAGTGGCGCCAATTTTAAATATTATAAAGGACACCTTACCAGTTTGGGTGCACGTTACGATGTGTCCGCCTTGCAAATAAACAGTACTTTTAAATTTTCATTTTAGCACGCAGGAGCTTTACAGAGTGTCATGAAAAACAAAGTATATCATTTCAGCCTGTTCTCAATGTTTGTCGCTCTGACGTTTTTGCGCTGCAATATGGCGCCAACGACGTTTGCAGAAACCGGCCGGCTCAGCATTGAGGTTAACTTCCGCGATACGCCATCAGCGGAGGCCATGTCAAAAACATCGGGCCGTACGGGGGCAACGGGCACAAAGGTGAAAATTACAAAAATAAGCGCTCGCATTCTTGACGCGGATAGTACTGAAGTTGTTCAAGAGGATCTTGTGCTGCAGCCAGACAGCTCCTTTGCCGGCAACCTGACAGTTCCGGTTGGTAAGAATAGAATTATTGAACTAACTGCATTGTACGATACAACTGTTATTGCCACAGGAGATACTGCCGGTATAGATATTGTTCCGGGAAGAACCACAGCGGTAGGACTGGAACTCGTTTTTGCCAATGGACTGGCAAGAAATTTACAACTTCTTCCCGAAAGTATTCTGTCAGGTGTTGTAGGTGAGATTCTCCAAAAGCCGATCCGGGTTAAGGTAACAGACGTAGGTGGTGTTGGTGTGCCGGCTGTTGGTGTATTGTTTAAAGTCACCCGGGGCAAAGCTTTTTTTGCACCAAAGTACGATTCGCTGCTTATTACTAATTCACAAGGGATCGCGCAAACAAACTTTTTTTTGGGGGAGAAGCCTGAAAAGCTTCAAATAAGCATTTCTGCCAATGACCTCACCGGTGACGCTCTTATTGACTCTCCGATCATCATTGCTGTGACCGCAAAGGCACCGCTTCCTTTAATTAATGCATTCACGCCCATTCTGGCGACAGCGGGAACGCAAGTCCTTATTCGCGGCGAGTACTTTAATTATCCACCTGTGTCTGTGTCAGTTGGTCGAAATGATGTGTCTCAGAATTTTGTAACCATACTTGCAGATACTTTGCTCAGACTCATCCTTCCGGAAGGTATGGGGAGTGGACCTCTTGCTGTCCAAACTGCAGGGGGTACAGCCAAAACCGGCCGGGATTTGAGTGTCATCCGAAGCGAGAATATTGAAGTCAATGGTGCTTTGACAGGCATTGCCTCGTCGCTTGACGGCGCAAGTATCTATGTCGGTGATGCCAAGAATATTAGATTGTTAGTTTTGTCGACCAGGACGTACGAAGAGATCCGTTCTATTTCTTTATTTGATTCAACCTCAGGTAACAGTTTTTCTTTTCCGGGTGCAGTGGTAGCTTCGCGGATACCTCGACATGGTGAATTTGTCTACGCTGCAACCACCCGAGGCGTTGGCCTTAAAAAAAGATCAACTCAAACAAATGGTAAAGTGAGCGGCCTATTCTTTGAGCCTAATGATACGGCTCACGATATTGTTATGAGTGAAAACGGCTTAACCGGCTACATTTCAAGCAATCAGTTAATTCACGTGTTTACCACTATTCAGCTCAGTCCTGTGGCAACGATAACAGAAGTTAGTGTTCCAATTGGTATGGCTATAAACCAAAATGAGAGCAGACTTTACGTGGCAAATTCAAAAACAAACGACGTTCGTGTTTTCGATACAGAAAATAACAACTTCATTGAGAGCGTGGATGTTGGCAATGTTCCGCGCCGGATTGCCATGAGTTCGGTAAATAACCGTTTTTACGTTACAAACCAGCTAGATAACACGGTGAGTGTCATCAGCGAAGAGCCGCTAAGGGTGATTTCCACAATTGCGGTTGGCCCCAGTCCGGATGGAATTGCAATTACGCCTGATAACGCGTTTGTTTTTGTTGCCAACACAGGTGGAAAAACGGTTTCGGTTATCGATGTTGGAACCAATAGTATCGTGGCAATGTTGCCGGCCGGGCAAAACCCAACCAATATCGCTATCACACCTTTGGAAGAAAAAGTGTTTGTCACCAATACCGGCAGCGTCACTATTTACAGTTTTGAGTGAAGCAATACATCGGCGCTACTTTTGCTCTGGACCGAGTTGCTTTATTCTGAGGCGGCTGGCTTGACCCGTCGTTGGCATAGTTTTCCAACGGGGTGAGCCAAACAAGCGGGTTTCAAATCCCTCCTTTTAGCGAGAGTACCAATTTAAGAAACCCGCCCTTACATCAGTTTTTCTGGTACTGTTTTTTCAATGCATCCAGGTCCATTCCCTTAAATCCTTTCATCGCCTCACTCATATCCCTGTATTCGACTTGCGGTCTTTCCAATTTCTCCTTGTCAAATGTCTCGGATATTTTGGTGGCTTCGATGGTCATTTTCATCCCCATCGCGTTGGTCGCGGTTTTCAGATTGGCCCATTTCCAAACCCAGATTTTTCCCATGTTTGGGATTTCCCAGATATCACAAGTTTTGCCAAGCACTTTGCCGGTGCCGATTTTCTTGCCGCCCATTTCCACCATCATTCGTTTACCGATATCTTTCGCATCTTTGTTCTGGAGGGCCTCAGCCAGAGGATTCGCAATCTTTGTGCCGGATTTCGTTTTGTAGTCATAGGTATAAATCAGGCCGTCGTCATCAAAATTGATGAAGGTTGCGGTGTTGTTTTCCTGTGTTATCCCCATCATTTCTATTTTTTGATGAGTATATTTTGCTTCTCGCATGCCGTAACGGTCAAAGTACAACTTTTCGGTTCCTGAAAACATATCGCCGGTGATTTTGTATTCGATGCAGGCTTGTTTGAGGCCGTAGCGACTTTTTGCACTTGAGCTGTTTCCGGATTCTACGCTATTGCAATGAACGAAGCTTAGCAATGACAGCGCTATGAGGCAGGTTGTGAGTTTGTTCATGGTTTTCTCCCGTTGATTTGTAACTCTTCCCCACTGAGAAACTCTGACAGGATTTTAAGACCCAGTCAGAGTTAAACTTACAGCAAGGCCTGAATAGTTATTTTAATTTATTGCAAGAGCAACATTTTTTTTGTTTGGCGAACGTCTCCGGCTCGAAGTTCGTAAAAATAGACGCCACTGCTAACCGCGCGGCCGGCATCGTCCGTGCCATGCCACTTGATTTGGTGAAATCCGTCAGGCTGATTTTGTGACAGCAACAGCCTGATTCTTTGGCCGAGCAAATTATAAATTGCCAGTTCAACATCGGCGCTTGCACGCAATTGATATTTGATCACTGTTTCCGGGTTAAACGGGTTTGGATAATTTTGATGCAATAGAAATCCGGCTGGTATTTCTATTGCCGCGTTTTCTTCAACAGAAACCACAACACCTCCCGTATGAGTGACAAGAACGATGCCGGAATCGCCTACTGCCATGCCGAAGTCATTATTGAAAAAAGACACCCCAAGGAGATTTTTTAGTGTCGGACTTTGCTGTGGGGTCCAGCTTATGCCGAGGTCAAGTGAACTGAGAATGGTTCCATTGTGTCCCACTGAAATTGCTGTGGTGTTATTTAAGTAAGTAACGTCAGTCAGATCTAATTGTGTTCCGCTCGACCAGGGCTGCCAGTTGCCGCCCCTATCCAAAGTACCGATTATGGTTCCGACATTTCCAACAGCCACACCGAAAGAGTCGTCAACAAATGCTACTGAAGTGAGCCAGTCTGAAGTGCCGCTATTCTGCGGTGTCCAAATTGAGCCGGTGCCATCATTTTGAATTATAGTACCATTACCGCCGACGGCATAAACCGGTCTCGGTGGAATCGTATCCCCTTCAAAATGATTAAAGTCAAGCAACCAGTTAGAGGTGCCGCTCTGCAGTGGCGTCCAGAGCTTCCCGCCATCTCCGGTTCCGATTAACGTGCCGTTGACGCCACCGGCAAATCCCAAAGAGTCATCCACAAATATGGTACTGAACAGAAGATTTGCAGCCACTCCTTCCTGCGCCGTCCACGTGTCTCCGCCATCTGTTGTTTTAATAACTGTTCCGTGTGAATTAAAAAGGCCGCCAACAGCGAAACCGAGCTTTTCATTAGGGAAAAAAACCGAGAGCAGGTCATCTTTCGTGCCGCTTGAAGGCGTTGACCAGGTCGTCCCGCCATCTATTGTCTTTAGAATAGTCCCTGAATCACCAACCACAACGGCAAAGTCAAGCCCCACAGTATAGACACTTCTGAGAGTGACTGTCAGGAATTGCGCCTGGATTGTTACCCTCTCCCAGCCCTTCTCCCGGGGTGTTGCCGGGATAGAGAAGATTAAGATATTAAGGAGAAGAACAAGTTTTATTATTGCTTTCAAAATTATATCTCCACTTTTTATGGCACCAGTCAAGCCTTCAATGGCTCTGGTGTGCCCATTGCTTTATTTTTTAATTCACGGAACTTGTCGGAAGCAGATGTCAGCTTTTCATCCCACTCCGGACTTGGCTCCTGGCCCTCGATCGTCTCAAAATAAACTTGCATCATTGCGGTAATTGCAAACGGTTCAAGCAACGCCGCCTTGATGCTCCACGCGAAAACGATACCAAGTACAAACACCCAAAACCCGGCTTTGCCTGGAAAGAGAGAAAAAAGCGCCCCGATTGGACCCAGTATCATTAAAAAAATGATGAAGGTCAGCGCGTAGAGAATTACCATCAGGAAGAACGCATTTTTGACCATGGTTTTATAGTTCTGTGCGTACAGGATAATGGCGTCTTTGCTGGTCTCCCACGGATTCTCAGACCGGACCCGAAAGTTGTGAGCGATGATGATTTCATCTGTGTAGGTGAGCGAGAGGTTGACGATCTTGTTGATGATCCCGACCAGATTACCCAGTCCCGGGATAGGTAAAAATTGTGCAATACTAAAAAGCGTGCGATTGATGGCTTTGAGAACACCCTTGATCAAGCGATCCAACCCAAACAGGAGTGAGGTTTGTGCAAAACGCGCCTGCACTTTTTCTTTCGCGTAGGCGATTTGCCCCTTGCCGCCGGGAAGTTCTTTGCCGTCGTAAATCTCAACGAGAACGGCAATGTGCCCGGCTTTCACGATGTAAAGCACGTATTCCCGCAGCCAGAAAAGAATACCGCTGGCAACCGCAAAGCCGATGAATCCGCCAATGCCTGCACCAGTTCCCGGTTCATCGCCGAATGAAGTGATGAAATAACCGACCGTCGCACCAATTCCAATTACCAGAAAATACCCGATAGCCACACCCAAGTAAATCAGTAGTCGAAATACGATGAACGGAAGCGTTTTTATCAGCGCTGAAATCGTTTTGCCTACCTGGAAATCCATGATTGAGCCCCGGTTTTTTTAGTTGACTGTTTAAGCCAAAAATGGTTTAAGGCTTTTCTATTAAAATGACCTCGATGTCTTTGCCTGCTTCGATTTCAAAAACGACGCGATCATAAGTGCCGCCCCAACCCTCGACATTGTAGGTGCCGGGTACCACAGGGTACTTTTGGCCTGAGTTCTTGTAATGTCTGCGGCCGCCGTCTGCGCCCGGTGCAACAAAGCAGCGTTTATCCGCTGCCGGCGTACCGTCACTATTTTGGTAGCGGATCGTAAAATGGCCGACAGGAACTTCAATCTCAAAACTCTGTTCGGGCGCTTCTGTGACCACGATGCTTTTCGCTGTGTAGGGCGTCAAGGCGTTGGTCAAGCGCAAATCATACGTCCCCGGTAAGACCCTTGCTCCGTTGTGGGCATGGACATTATATTTCTTGGTGCCGTCCTGCCAAAGCTGGTAATTCTCACGAAACCAAATGCCTGAACCGGAAGCCACCATTTTAAAATTTGCATGAACCGTATGCACGAGCTTGAAAACGACCTCGGTTCGTTTTCCATGTTCTACCGTAGCGGTGACGGAGAGATGGTTTTCGGCGTTCGGCTTTGACCGGAATTCATAATTTCCCGGATCGGCGAACGTTTCGTCCATCCACCGAAACGAAAAAGCCTCCTGACCGTTTTGATAAGCAGTCACATGCGCCCCTCGCACCTCTTTGCCCTGCTGCAGGAATTTTGCTTTTACAGAAGGCGGCCTGACCACCTGCAACTCGATCACGGTTTCTCCAATCTCGGCAACCGTGACTTTCTTTGAGACGGGCTGGTAGAGATTGCCGTTTCGCGTTTTCACTCCGGCCAGTAAAACATACTCACCGGCTTCGACACGATAACGGCCATTGCTTGTTATCGTAAATCGCTCGTGACCGTTTTGCCTAAGCGTGCCCTCGATTTTGAGTTTTTGGCCGAACTTATCTTTGCCAACCAAAATCACAGGGGCGTGTACTGACTTCTTTTTAATTTTCTTCAGACCATCCGCCAGTTCAGCCGCTGAACCGGCATCATAGTATTCTGTTCCGGCCGCCTCTGAAATGCACTTCATCGCCTGCCTGGCTTTTTCCTCCAAACCGAGGCCGACTACATGCACTTTCAAGTTCACGTTCTTATTTTGCCAGGCGCGAACCAACTCACAGGGATCGGCGTCGCAGGTTTCCTCGCCATCGCTAATGAGAATGATGTTGCCTTTGCGGTTGCCGAAATCATTCAGCGCCTGGACCAGGCTGTAATGGATCGGCGTTTTGCCGGTGGGATTAACACTTTCCATGAAGGCTTGAAGTTGCTTAACCGCCACCGAAGGCGCTTCGAATGGAACAACCAGTTCCGAATCCCGACAATCGCCCTCGCGCCGATGGCCGTAGGCACGAAAAGCCAACTCGTACCCTTCAAAATCGCCGGCTATGAATTCTTGCAGAACTTGCTTGGCAACCGCTATTTTGAAAACGTCATCCTTTAGCTTCTGCCACATGGAACCGGAAGCATCGAAGATAAAATAGATGGCATCGGGTTGACTGGTTTGTGCCAATCCGCTGGATGGAAATGCGAGCAAGGAGGCCGCCAATAATGTAAATGTAAGAAGAAGCGCTTTCATTATCCCTCCATTTGTTGCGTACCCTGCATTAGCAGCACATTACTGCAACAACAGCATTTTTTTGGACTGCCTTAAAGCACCGGACCGTAGTTCATAAAGATAGACGCCGCTGCTAACTGCCCGCCCGGCATCGTTTGTGCCGTCCCATTTGATTTGGTGAATTCCTTCCGGCTGATTTTGTGACAACAACAGCCGGATTCTCTGGCCGAGCAAATTAAAGATTGCTACTTCAACATCGGCGCTTTCGTTCAACTGGTATTTGATCACTGTTTCCGGGTTAAACGGGTTGGGGTAATTGTCGAAGAGTTGAAAATTCGATGGGATCCCGGTCAGGTTGTCTCTTTCCTGCACGCTGGTTATGATAGAAAGAGAATCAAGCCGCCCAAATCCCTGTGCATTGGTGAAATTGGGATTCATGTCCCCGTTCTGGCTCTGGGCTGTTGCCACCAGAAAGACATCTTTCGATATCCAGTCATACTGAACAAAACTATCGACATTGGTTGACACAAGTATGCCGTTGACAATGCTTTGGTTGGTAACCTTGACTTTTTGGTGCACACGTAAACACTCAAAGTCTCCCATTGGCAACCTGACGGTGCCCCAACCGTCCACTGTGTTCAGTGTTGTATCAATGGAAATATTGGCGGTCAGCGGATAAATTCCAGTGGTGTCGCGCTCTGGCGCTAGCCAGGTGTTATTGAATAATAACGGCAGGGGAGCCAGACTATCGTTTTGGAAAAAGACAAACGAGGTATCAAACCCGCCGGTGCTAATATAAGAACTATCGCCAATAGCGAGAAAATCAGTTGCCGTGACTTTGAAAAAATTGAAGAAGGCGGAACCGGGCGCCTCATATGAGGTAATCTTCTCGACCAGATTTGCACCCGGGAAAGTTGTGCCGGAGACGGTTTCGTCCAACCGCAAAAATTCAGTGACTCCGAATGCACTGTCGCCGATCGCCTGGCTTCTGAAGTCCCAAACCTGGTTTGCACCCGGAGAACCAACATCAATGGGTATACTGAATCGCCGGTCTTCGAGAACAACTTGCCGGGAGCCGATTTGGCCGAGAAAGTCAGAATCGCTGAGAGTTATTTGAGAAAAAACATGGGTTGGCAAAATTGCCAGAAATGTCAATGTTGTAAGCGTCAAAAGTAATTGTCTTCTGTTCATTGTTTCCTCCCTTGCTGGACTTTGAAATTGAAGCGATCTAAGATTGGACGTGAATGTTATTGTAATAAAGTCATTTTTTTAGTTTTTGTCAAGAAGCCTGCTTGTATTTGCCAGACATAAATACCACTTGCCAGGGCTGCTCCCTGCTGATTTCTTCCATCCCAACGAACTGAATGCGCGCCGGCTGAAAGTTTGTCATTGACTAAAGTGCGCACCAATTGCCCTTTAGTGTTGTAGATTTTCAAAGTCACTGGCGAAGGAAACTCAAGCTCGAAGCTGAGTGTTGTAGCCGGGTTGAATGGATTCGGATAGTTCTGCAAAAGTTTGAATTCATCCGGTGTTTCGAGCGGAATTTGCCCCACACTCGTGGCTGAACAATCTCCCTGAATGGCAAAAACACCCATGTCTGCGGACCAGTTTTTGGCCAGTGATGAATTTCCAGTGGCCAAATCAATTGTTCTGAGTTCACCGGTTGTGCCGGTAAAAGCGCTCCAATAGAGAATACCGGTTACAGGATCGAAATCCATATCCTGTGCAAAAAAGCCGGCAGTGAAATTCAGCGGACCGATGACAGTGCCCTCTGCCGTTGCAGGATCGATGCGCAGCAAATTGTTGTTTTCCGCATCGATTCCGTAAAGTTCGCCACTACAGTTAACAGCCAGAGTGATTAAGAAATTCGTATTGGTGACTGTGCCAATCAGCGTGGCCACGCCGGTTGCCAAATCGAAAGTGTACAATTCCGAATCAAACGGCGCCGATTTGTGCCCGGTCACGTACGTTGTTCCGCTGGACTCGTGGTAAGCCATGCCAATGATGGGCATGTGTGCCGCGTCCAATCCAGTTACGGTGCCAATAACTGTAAACGCGCCGGTTGTCAGGCTCAATGTCATTAAGTTTGAAGCTGCGGTGGTATAAAAAACGCCACCCGGCCCGAAGTCAGCGCCTTGTCCGGCGACTGTGGCACCGATAGTTGTAATTGGCCCACCGGCAGGCAATGGCAAAGATACAAAATTGACCACTGGCCACGTACTGGAATCTACGCCAAATGCTGTGGATTGTGCTTTGAGTTGGCTGACGTGAGGGATAAAACCAAGCATTAACAAACCGGTAAGAACTGTTTTCACCTGTTGCATATTAACCTCCTTGCTAAGTGATAATTGACAGTAAAAGAGTAGGCTTTTTTCTCAAAACTGTAAATACCGGGATCGCGGTATTTGCCGGCTGTTTTTTTGAGTAATCTTAGGTTTTCGCAGGAATGAGTGGTACTGGAAACTGGTTGATGATTATAGAGTTTCTGTGTGACGCGATGCCTGTTTTATGCAAACTGGAAAAATCGGTGAAAAATATTGTCTTGAATAAAGTTGTTAAAATGGCTATGCTTGAGCAATGTCTGCTGAATATTGAAATTTAGTTATTTCCCGTGGGAAGTACAATGCGCAAAAACATATTTTTTCTAATTATTGTGGTCCTGTTGCCGGCTTTGAGTTCTATCACAGCGTTTTCCCAATCGCAGCATTCAAATCCAAGTGAAGCCGGGCGTTTTTATATCCGCAATTTTGATTACAAAGAATATGATGCACATCAGCAAAACTGGGGCATTGTTCAGGATGAACGTGGTATTATTTATGTTGGTAACAATTGGGGTATTTTAGAGTATGACGGCGTTGCCTGGCGCCATATAGTAACGGATAAAAATGCCACTGTCATTGCCATGGATATTGATAGCACGGGCGTAATTTATGTTGGCGCTGAGCAGGGTCTGGGCTACCTGGAGCCGGATTCCATTGGTTCGATGAAATACGTTTCTCTAGAGGCGTTTATCCCGCCTGCCGAGCGTGAATTTGCTGATGTTTGGCGCGTGCATGCCACACGCCACGGCGTTTATTTTTTCACAACATCAAAACTTCTCCTGTGGGCTAATAAGACGTTTACCGTTTTGCCAATTGCTGCACATTCTTACTCCCAGTCTGTGCGGGACACAGTTTATTATCCGGAAAAAAATGTTGGTTTAATGCGACTTTCAGGCGGTCCGGCTGAGTTGGTTCCCGGCGGCGAGATGTTCGCGACTGAGCGCATCAGCACCATTTTTCAATTTGATGACAGCGGCCTGCTTCTGGTGGGCACGCGTTCGCTGGGGCTGTATGTTTATGATGGTAAGTCCTTCACCCCGTTTAGGACCGAAGCCGATGCCTTCCTGAAAACGAATTTGCTTTATAGCGGCACCCGCCTGAAAAATGGTACCTTTGCTTTTGGAACCATCCGTGGTGGCGCTGCAATTATTGACCGGGATGGTAAGTGGTTGCACAAACTGGACACTGCAACGGGTCTGCGAGATCAAACTATTATTTCCTGCTTTGTAGATGGTCAAGGCGCCTTGTGGCTGTCTTTAGTGAACGGACTCGCCAGAGTTGAAACTGCTACACCATTCACTCGTTTTGGTTCAGACACTGGGCTGGAAGGGGGTGTTGAATCAATTGTCAGGCACAAGGGCATTCTTTACGCCGCCACGCACCGGGGGGTGTATTATCTTGATTCTAAAGCACCGGGACAGGGGAATACCTCCTTTCAGGCAGTGGCTGGTTTGTCGGGTTTTTCCTGGCAGCTATTTTCAGAAGCAGGTTTGTTGCTGGCCGCCACGGACGCAGGCGTTTACGAAATAAAAGGTGCAACCGCATTCCCTCTGGAGGCCATTCAGACGCGTGCATTTTCATTTCATCGTCCGGCCGGAGACGACAAACACTTGTTTGTCGGGTTGACGGATGGGGTTGCTGTTTTGCAGCAGGTGCGCGGCAAGTGGCTGTTTTCAGGTCGCCTAAAAGATGTCGATGTTGAAATTCGTTCAATGACAAGTCAACAAAACGGAAATTTATGGCTGGGAACCAACGTCCACGGCGCATTTTTAGTGGAAGCGTTGAATCTCTCACAGCCACATGCCACGGGAAAGACTTACGAAGCTGCCGTGACTCAGTTTGGCCAGGACAAATTGCCGGTTGGTGAAGTTAATGTGTTTGATGTTGACGGCCGGCTATTGTTCGGAACAGAACGAGGCATTCGCTATTTTGACGCAGCCGAACAACTTTTTAAGCTGGATAGCACTTATGGCGTAGTCTTCGCTGATAATGACCGGTATGTGGGAAGAATTGCTGCTGACAGCCAAAAGCGTGTGTGGATTTTTTCCAGAAAAGACAAAAAACGGATGTTTGGTTATGCTGAACCACTTGCGGACGGTACCTTTGCCTGGACGCATTCTTTTTTTCGCAGAATTGCCGATGTGGGTATTATTTTCGCAATCTACCCTGAAGGAAACGGCACTGTTTGGGTCGGTGGCACAGAGGGGATTGTCCGTATAAACCAATTCGTTGAACAGCAGCAAGGGGCCAATTTTCAGGCAATTTTGAGACGGGTGACAGTGAGCGGAGATTCAGTTGTTTTTGATGGTGCAAACTTACCCAAACCTATTGTTGATGCAAGTATGTCCGGTGTGTTGTTGGGCTATTCTCACAACGCCATGCGATTTGAATTCGCTGCTACGTCATTTGATAAACCGGAAGAAAATGAGTTTCAGTACAAGCTTGAGGGATTTGAAGATGCCTGGTCTCCTTGGACAAAGGAAGTGAAAAAAGATTACACAAATCTGCCTGAAAATACTTTCCGTTTTAATTTACGCGCCAGGAATATTTATGGTCAAATCGGTGGACAGAGTGTTTTTGAGTTTTCTATTTTGCCGCCCTGGTACCGTTCCTGGTGGGCTTACTCGGGCTATACTCTTTTGCTGTTGTTAGGTACGTTTGGTTTTGCAAACATGCAAATGCAGCGCTATCAACGCAAGGCAGCCGCAGCAGTGCAACGGGAAAAAGAGAAAGCCGGTTTACGCGAGGCCACTTTGCGGGCCGAAGCCGCAGAGTTACAAATCAAAGCAGCTCAAGCTGAAAAAGAAGTGGAAAAAGAACATATGCGCAGCCGAATTGCCAGCGATTTACACGATGAAATCGGCAGCAATCTTAGCAGCATTTCCATGATTAGTCAGATGTTGTTGCGGCGTGAAAAAATGTCCGGCAATGAAAAGAAGCGATTGCAGAACATTCAAATGGTTGCCCAGGAAACAGCCAATTCCATGAGAGATATTGTTTGGTTTGTCAACCCAAGGAACGACAGCATGGAAAAACTCTTTATCCGGATGCGTGAAACGGCCAACCTCATGCTTGAGCCTGTGGACTTTTTATTCAGCAGTCCAAATGAAACGTTTGACTTTGAGACGGGCCTGGATTTTCGCCGCAACCTGTTTCTGTTTTACAAAGAGTGTCTGCAAAATATTGTTAAGCACGCTGAAGCCGGGACAGTGCAAATTAAAATTGAATTTTCAACAGACAAAAACACGCTTTGCCTAGAAGTCAAAGACGATGGTGTTGGCTTCGATGCTGGTGCTCAACACGAAGGCAACGGCCTCAGGAATTTCAAGACCCGTGCTGAGCAAATGGGCGGTGAAATGGATATCGAGTCTGCACCCGGAAAAGGGACTACGCTGCGCCTCAACGTGAGAATACCGTGATCCCGGTATGGTAATTTTTCTTGCAATTTTATACTATGACAGTGCAGCCAAAATTCTGGCCGGATGTTTTTTCAGTGTTGATTGAGGATGGAAGATGGTACCCAATTCGAAAAAACAGGCAGCCATCAATGTGATGGTCGTCGAGGACGATAAGCTCTACCGGGAGTCTATCCAGGAGCTGATAAACGAAAGTGAGCACCTGCGTTGCGAGAAAGTTTGTGAGTCGTGTGAAGAAGCACTTACAACCATGCAGGGGGACTTTGTACCCGAGGTCGTGCTGCTGGATATTGATTTGCCCGGAATGAGTGGCATAGAAGGTATTCGCCATTTTATGCAGTTGTCACCGGCCACACGCATTTTGATGCTGACTGTGTTTGATGATGATGATAAAATTTTTAACGCCATCTGCCACGGCGCCTCTGGTTATTTGCTCAAAACAACAACTTCGGATGATATTGCCAAATTTATCACCGCCGTTGTCAGTGGTGGCGCGGCCATGAGTCCAACAGTGGCAGCCCGGGTTTTGCACATGTTTACCCAGTATTCCGTGCCTCGAAAAGAATATGGCCTGACCGGTCGTGAGAAGGAAATTCTCCAGCATCTGGTCAATGGTATGAGTAAGAAACACATTGCTTCCCACTTGCACATCAGCCTTTTTACGGTTGATACGCACCTCAAAAATATCTACTCAAAACTGCATGTTCACTCACAAGTTGATGTGGTGGCAAAGGCACTGCGTGAACGGTTGATTTAGGCATGGAAAAACCACTGGGACAAAGACACTTTCACTGAAAGTCGTAACGCTCAAGCGTTGCCGCCAACACCAATCGCTGAATGACTACGCAAAAATATAAGTACATCCCCTCAGGACAACCTCTTTCATGTCTTTCCAATTCCACTTGACGTAGTAAGTGCTCGCTGGTTTTAACGCATTCGCCAGCATTGTGATTTCCCTTTCGAGAACATTTTAAACTGACAATGTGACCTGGGTTGCCCCTGCATCCACTGAAGATGTCCATTTCGTTCGGCTAGTCACAATTTTTTAACAATCTGTTTATTCCTCTGTCATCGTCGATTCTTTTGATAAGTTCAGCTTGTTTAACCTATATGTCCGTACTGTCGTAACTTGCAGAGCAAAAACCGGAATGGTCTGGTCAAAAATGCGCGAATTCATAAATTAAGGAACGATCATGCATGCTTTAAACGCTCTTACACTTTTCGTGAATCCGTATGTTTTCAGTAATCTAATAACCAGGCGTAAATTTGAAAAAAAATGGAAAGTGTCAATAGGAAAAGAAAAGACTATTTTGTTTCGGAATTATTACAACAAGGTTGCTGCTGCTGAGGCATTCTCCACGCAGGAAGTTAAACTTATCGAGGCTTTCAGTAAAACGATGTTGGATTCTCATAAATCCACGGCAACCCGCATACAGGATTTTTGGAATGGCTTTGCTGCTGCATTGGGAATATGCACCACTCGCGGCAAAATCATTCGCCTCTATTTTGGATTAATTGAGGATATTAAAAATAAAGGTAAAGTAACTCAATTCGAGCCTTTGCTTGCAGCCGAAATCATTGATGCCTTCGCCTGGCTGTTCGAAATTGAGGCCGAGGAATTAAGCCGAAAAATATCCTGAGCAAGTTTGTTGTACCTATCCTGAATTATACATCAGCCACAGGTTTGCCTCGGTTCGGATCTGGTATCCCAATGTCGTGCAACTTAGCCATGAGTTGTTGTTTAGTCACCGGCTTAGGCAAATAGCCATCGCAGAGCTTCATAAACGAATTCAGAATTGTATCCCCGTCATTTAGCACTGAAACCATCAAAACTTTAGCGCCTTCACCGATTTCAAGTCCTTCTTCCCGCTCAATGTTACGGATTTCGGTCAATGTTTCATGCCCATCTCCGTTAGGGATAATGATATCCAGGCACACAAGATCATAAGGATAATTTTCTCTGAATGACTTGCGAAATGCTCTGATTGCTTCACGTCCGTCCGGAGCAAGTTCGCACTCGCCGAATGAATCAAGGTATCTCATCAGTAGTTTTGCTGCAGAAGGATCATCTTCAACGACTAAGATACGCATGGCCTAACTCCCTTTACTATTCTATTCAATTTTTGCTCAAGAATCATGAGTTTAGTTGTTTGTTTCCTTATCGGTACAATAGGTGATTGCCTGTACTTTTCAGATTCATTCATGAAGTCAATCATATAGAAAATGCCGTTGAATGGTGAAGATTGTTCATTTATTGTCCAGTTGGGCAATAACTTACCAACAAATCCGTCATTACATCTTTCGTAAACGTTAGAACTGTAACTATTTTACCCACATGTTGGTCAGTTTTTTCTACCTGTGAAGGACTTGGCACGTTGGTTGCAGTTGCGGCGCGTAAATTTAACGATTTGTCAACGGTTTGCCGGGATTGTTTATAAAATGGTTACCAATCATGAGAAGTAGCAACGCAGTTAAACCTGTCTTTCTCCTTATTTCTGGGTTGATTTTAGGCAGTGGGTGTGCATCCAGTCGCTTTCAAACAATTGATGCCTATGTCAGGCAGCAAGACTGGCAAAAAGCAACAACTGCACTCGAAATGGCCATTGAAGCCAACCCTACGGACGGGGAGGCTCACCTGCAGCTTGCGGAAGTCTATGCGGAATCAGGGATGATTTCGCAGATGTCCGCCTCTCTGCTACAAGCACAGTCTGTTTCTGCGAATCTGCAAGACCGAGCCGAGTTTATTCGCAAGACATACTGGGCGATTAATTTCAAACGCGGTAATTATAGTTTCGACGATAGACTCTACAGGGAGGCGGCTTTTTATTTTGGTCGCGCTGTCCAGATTGACTCCAGCAACATATATAGTATGCGGCAATATGCCGCAGCGCTTTTCAAGGCAGGGCACTACCGGCAGGCGGAAGAGGTTTATCGTCATATTTTAGACGGCAGGCCGGATGACCTGAGCAGCAAGAACAATCTCGCAGAAATTTTGTTTATACGGAAGCGCTATGCGCAGTGCATCGAACTCTGCGATTTGATTCTCGCTGACTCCGAGCCGGACACGCAGACTTTGAAGCGCCGCGCCTATGCCTATGATGCCTTGGGGGAGTTTGAAAATGCGGAAAAAGATTATCTTCTTGCAGCCGCACTTCAACCGTCGGCACAACTTCTGACGGATTTAGGCCTTCTCTATTTTAAGCGAGGGGCTTACCGGGAAGCGATCGCACGTTTTACCGAAGCGCTCGCTTTGAGTGACGCACAAGCACAATTATATTCACATCTCGGCGAAGCAAATTGGCAAATTCACGACTATGTTGAAATGGCCAGATGGTATCAAAAAATTGTGCAATTTTACCCGGACAATCTCTCAGGATGGAAAAACCTGGCTGTGGCTTACGAAATTCTTGGCAAGAAAGATTTACTTGCAGAAGCGCGCCATTATATTCATCGAATAAGTAGCACAAATTAGCCTGAATCAGACATTTATTTTACAGGACCGTTCATTTACATGCAACCTCGTACATTTGCTCTGAAAATTATTTTACTTCAGTTTCTCATGGCGCTGCCATCAATTCTGGTGGCTCAGCCCGTGGTGACGAGCATGAATCCGCGACAAAACGAGATCAATGTGCCTTCCTCAAGCATCATCAAAGTGGTTTTTTCTACTGATATGAACTCCGGCACTTTGACCAGCAGCACGGTATTGGTGAGCGGTAGCCAGACGGGATTTTATGGCGGAAATGTCGTGTATGATGCTCCAACGAGAACTGTGGCGTTTGCTCCTTTGCTTCCTTTCAAGGAAGGGGAGTTGATTTCTGTTGTTTTGACCGGGGCTGTTGAAAACACCCTGGGCCAGGCTTTGTCTCGTCCCTTTCAGTATTCCTTTACCATTGCAGTTGAATTCGGAACAGGCGCTTTCGATGATCGGATCGAAATTTCAATTGGCCGCGATGCGGAAAATCCCATTGAGCGAGATCCGACAGCAATTTATGCCGGGGATTTTGACAATGATCAGTTTGTCGATCTTGCTGTGGTTAACAATACGACCAACTCTGTTTCAATTTTAATGAATCGCTTTGCGAGCGTAACCGGTTCGTTTGAGGTCATCGACTCTGTGCCGGTCGGAAACGGCCCTAATGCCATCACCGGTGGTGATTTTGATAACGACGGTCTGCTTGATCTTGCTGTGGCTAATTTTGACGACAACAGCATTTCCGTTCTCAGAAATACCGGTGGCGGCATCTTTGCTCAAGCTCACACGATTTTCACTGCAGAGCATCCGACTTTTATTGAAGCCCGTGACTATAACAGTGACGGCCAGGTGGATTTGGCAGTCGTGATTCTTGGGATAAATCGTTTGCAGGTTTATCAAAATCAGGGCGGTGTTTTTGCCAATTTGCTGGATACACAGGCTACCGGCGCCAGCCCGTACGGATTCACCACAGGTGATTTTGACAACGACGGTGATCTCGATATTGTTGTGACGAATTCCGGAGATAACTCTATCATCGTTTATAAAAATGATGGAACAGCACAATTCAGCAACTCCGGGGAAGTTTCAGTCCCTGATTTCCCAACTATGGTCGTCGCCAACGATCTGGTTGGTCGCACTGCAGGTGCACACGGCGATGGATTCATCGACCTTGTGTTGGTGCACCCCAATATTAATGCAGTCTCTATTTTTGATAATCGCTCCCGAGACGGCGGTTTTGTACAGGCGCAACAATTGGATGTTGGTTTGAGGCCATCCGGCATCTTTGTTGGGGATGTTGACACAACGGATGCAACGGCTCAGTCAGCCGGCTTTGGTAAGGAACATGATCTCGATCTTGCTGTGCCGAGCATTTTCTCAAATGATGCGTTTATTCTTCGGAATCAATTTAACAACAATTTCATCCACAATAGTTATGACGTTTATGCTGCCGGTGCAACGCCTTACAGTATCACCGGGGCTGATTTTGACAGGGATGGCGATATCGATCTCGCGGTGACGAACTTGAATGCACACGGTGTTTCTATCTTGTTGAATCAGGGTGGTTTTGCTAGTGGCATCCGGTTTAACCAGCCGCCCGGTGGCATTGATTTTGGCCAGGTTTATGTCGGCACCTATTCAACGCGGAGCTTCACTTTTTTTAATCCGACCGACCAAATAATTTCGCTGGACAATATTGGTAATACGCTTGCAGTATTTACGCCATCCGAAACACAGGCTGTGGTTGCTCCCGGCGAAATTTTAAATTTTTCAATCAGGTTCGCCCCCACGGACACAGTTGCTTATCAAGACTCTTTACTGATTCTATCCAGTGTTTTTGCACCAGCCGGTGAGCTGCGTATTCCCATGCATGGCGATGGCGTGCGGGCAATTCTCGAAGTCGTCCCTGATACATTGAATTTTGGGCCGGTTTTGCCGCCGCAAGTGGCCACGCGCTCTGTGGAAATTTTTAATCGTGGCAACGGTGCCCTCAATATCAGTGACATGCAGGTTACCAACCCTGCTTTTTCGGTGCCGACCCGGCAGTTAAGTCTTGGTCCTTATTCCAGTCAACAACTGGCCATAACCTTCCAGCCACAACTTCCAGCGGCTTACCTGGATACGTTGTCGATTTTTACCAACGATAGTCTTAATTTTCCGTTCCTCCTCCTCTTGCTGGGTGGCCCAAATACAGCGCCGCCCAGCATTACTTCTGCGGATACCGTGGATGCTTATGAAGACAGTCTTTTTATTTACACAGCCTCTGCCACAGACCCGGATGGTACGCAGCCTGCTTTTGTTTTTCAAAATTTGCCATCCTGGCTTGCGTTGACAGCACCGGAAGATCCGGCTAACGATGCTGTGACTGGAACACCAATGGAAGGATTTCCAGACACCAGTTTTACACTTATCGCAGTGGACGGTATTTTTTCAGACACGCTCAATGTTTATGTTCGGGTCAATCCGGTGAATGGCCCGCCTCAATTCGTGCCAATTACGGATCAAACCACCACAGAACTAACGTTTCTGTCATTCAACGTTTTGGCTTCAGATCCGGAAGACAGCACCCTGATTATTTCGGCTGTGAATTTGCCTGTGAGTGCCGTTTTTGTAGATAATGGCGCGAATACCGGTACTTTTTCATGGGTGCCACCCGCTGATTCACGCGGCACTTATTCCGTTACATTCATAGCGCGGGAAGCCTTTGAAAGCGTGCCCTTGAGCGACACGATTGTGGTGAACATTGAGGTGCGTGCGGCACTGCCGGACTTGCAGGTAGAGTCGCTGGCAATACCAACCACAGATATTATGCAAAATCAAACGCATCCTGTGACTGGCACGGTACGGGCTGAGTTCGCTTCGATCACGCGGCCTTTCCGTTTGACCTTTTCGCACGATGGTCGTGTGGTTCGAGATACTGTGGTTACGAGTCTCGCGTATGGCTCATCTTTGTCGGTTACCTACTTCGCCACATTTTCCCGACTTGGTAGCCATGAAATTATTTTTGCAGCAGACCAGAACAATCAAATAGAAGAGAGTGACGAAGAAAATAATTCGTCCGTGTTGTTGCTAAAAGCCGCTAAACCCAGGTTGGTCGTCCGCCCTAACCCTTTCACTCCCAATAGCGATGGTTTCAATGATGAAGCGGTCTTTGATTTTGGTGAACTGGTTGTCACACAGCCGGAGCTGAAAATTTTCAGTTTCAGAGGGAAGTTGCTTGCAACACTTAATGCATCGCTTGGCTCAACTTTGATGTGGGATGGACGTGATTCGAGTGGCAAAGAACAGCAACCGGGCATGTACCTTTACGTCTTCAGCGATAACCGGAAACGAATTGCCGGCGGGTATTTGGTGTTGGCAAGATAGGTGTGCAGTCGGGTCTTTTTTTCAGAGGGGATTAAGCAGAAACAATTGATCAAGGGTCCACTAAAAATGAAATGGCAGTGCAATTTGTAAATTATGAAGAATTTGATTAAAACATACACCAGGCTTATTTTTCTGTTAGGTGCGCTTGCATTTACAGGTAACGCAACCGGCCAAAACCTGATAATTGCCAACCCGGCTGAGATGACGGATTTTCGAGCTGCGTTTGTGAATCCATCAATTTTGGCCTTTCAGGAGTCGCATGCAGCGCTTGGTGGTAAAGTTTTTCATGTTGGCTTTACCGATGGTGCGGCCAATGCGTTTCGAACAGGTTATGTCAGCCTGGTACTACCAACCGGCGTTAGCAGTGAAACCGGTTTGGGGCTGCAGGCACAGTACTTCAACACACCGCTTTACAGCCAAAGCAACATTTCTTTCGCGCTTTCAAGGCGCTTCAGGCATATTTATTCTTTTGGGCTGCGTTTCAATATATTTTCTCGCAGTTATAATCAAGATAAATTTGATCTGGTCGACTCCGATGACCCGGTCTTCAGAAACGGCGTAACACAGTGGGCCGGAACCTTCGGGGCAGGAGTTTCCATATTCCCATTGCCGTTTCTGAGTCTGGGCATCGGAGTCGATCATATCAATCGTGCGAACATTTCGTTGGGCGATGATACCACATATCAACCGTTGGCAGGGTATGCCGGTTTTGCGTTAACAGCGGGCATGGTTCAGATTTCAGTGAGTAGCTCTTACGAAGACGGAGAATGGTTGCCTAAAACCAGCATCGGTACAACCGTGCGCAGGAAAGGTTATGCCATGATCGGCTACGGTCAAAATGCAATTCAGGCCGAAGGGCAGTGGCGCATTTCCGGGCCGCTGAGCCTTAATTATAACTATGAACACACTTTGTTCGACAATGAAAGCCTGGGCTCAGGCTCACATGCTGTGACTCTGATCCATGAATTTAACCGCCAGCGTGAGCTACCCAAATTTGAACTTCCGGATGAATTTAAGGCCGAATTCAACGCGCCCGACAAGCGCATGGACAAAGCGGACCAGTTTTACGTTTATTCGCTTGTTGACAAACTCGAAATCATTGAGAAGAAACTGACGCGGGTTATTGCACCTGACATCACACCTGAGCAACTGTCTCAACTGACTTTGAATGAACTCGGAATTATCGATTCGAGTGGCACCGAGACTGCCTCTCCATACGATGGCGTACCCGTTGACTTGGGGCTAATGCCGGCAACGCTCGATGCGCCTATTTCCGAAGAGTATGAAAAGTATATTAATAATGTATCGCTGGTTATTAATGACAAAGGTACCAGGGCCCGCGTCATTGCACCGAAAGAGTCGTACCTCCGTGCAGCCGGCTTGAGGAAATTCTTTACGCTGGATTCATTAAGCGCCAAGAATCTGGCATTTCTCGAGCCGGTTTATAAATCTTACTCTGATAGCCTGCATGCAGCAAAAACACTTGGTAGCCGCCCTCTGAAAAACAATGAGACTTTGGTCACTCTGTCAGCGCAGTCTACGGTATTCCAGATTACGCCAATCTCAAATGTGCTGAAGCCAACATCCTGGCGGTTGGTTATTCAGGCGGGAGACGGACGCGAAGTCAAGAGTTTTGCGGGCACGGGTATGCCTTTTACAGAATTACGTTGGGATTGGCGTGATACACTTGGTAATCTAGTCGCACCTGACGTTTACACATATCAACTCGAATGGCAGGACGAAAACAACCTGCGCAATACAACCAATAAGAAATACATCGCCGTGCGGAAGCTGTTGCGACATGTAAATATTGAGGTTAGACATAAACCAATAGGCTCAGGAGTAGATGCTGATGAAATCGACATTATTCTCAAGAAATGAACAGGAAATGCGAGTTAGAATAGTAAGTGTTGCGCTGTTTTTCCTTTGCACATTTTTCGTGATTTCTACACCGGTAATTGCAGGGCAGACGCCACCGAATCCAACACAGATAGAAACGAGCGGCATGGGTGATGTCACGACTTTCTGGGCATTGACCAAGCTAGGCGGCGGCGTTTCCATAGCCATTTTTGGGGTATTGGCTTTGGGACTTTTCCTGATCGTGGTTCAGGTATATGAATTGATTCAGGATAAGGTCCGGGGAAAAATGCTTCTGGCTACTAATTATCGTCAATTGTCGGTGAACGAAGTCAACAGGCTGGTCATGGGAGAACCCAGTAACCTCATTGCCAGATTGTATTCAGTGTTGCTTTCTATTTTTCATACAACAGGAAATACGCGTGACTTTCATGATGAAATAGCCAACTATATTAAATTGCAGCAGGATGGATTTAACACATTTAAGAGCCGCCTGGCGTTTTTGTCGGATACGGCTGGTGCTTTGGGACTTCTCGGAACAGTCTGGGGCATGTTTGTGACCTTCTTTGGTGGAAATCTCGATAGTCAACGTATTTTAAACGGTATGGGGTTGGCGTTGGTAACCACACTCATTGGCCTGGTAGTAAGCATAATTTTGAATTTCTGTGCCACCGAAGTTTTCAGTGTTTTTAATCGTCGTCTTGAGTTGATTTCGTCTAAAGCAGATGAGTTTCGGCTCTGGCTGATGGCAGTCGTGCAAAAACGGCAAAAAAAAGCCGCGGGTGAGCCCTCTGCTTCTGGAAGCAATGGCCCCAGACAGGCAATGCCTCAGGAAAACAACAGTCGTCAAAAGGCGCCAACTCTTTCGTTACGTGGACTTTCCGATGCCCAGCAAGATGGTATGATTGGGCAGAATTTGTCAAAGCCTATCGCCGTGGTTGTTGAAACCGAGCAGGGCCAAAGAGTGGCCGGCGTGCCTGTTCGTTTCGATGTGATGGATGGCGGAGGCAGCCTGGACAATCTGAAATCTACTGCAGTATCGAAAACCGACAACAGAGGTGTGGCTCAGTTAAACTGGGCATTGGGTTCAATGGTAGGGCCGCAAAAACTGGAGGTTTCTATGCCCAACTATGCTGGCCGAAAAATAGAGTTCGTGGCATTTGCACGGCCATTTATTCCTAATTTGACTTCTTTTGATTCAACTGTTTCCAAACCTCTCGGTGACGGTATGTTGTCGTGATTGGGAAAAACGGCTGAGGTTTTGGAGTACGTAAAGTAAGTAGCGTAATTATAAAAGGAATACAGAAATGGGCGCAAGCGCCTCATTAATCAGGCTCATTGACGTTGTTTTTATTTTGTTGTTCGGGTTTATTTCTATCTCCGAAATTAATGAAAAGAGCAAGGTCGAGTTACCTAAAAGCAGTGAAATCCCCGCGTCCAGTCCGGATAAAGAAAAGGTTTTTTTCCTGGGAATTGATCCGCAGGGCAGGTATTTGGTTGAAAATGAAAGTAAAGTGATTGAGAGCGCCGGGGAACTCTATTTTTACCTGCAACGAAAAGTTGCTGAGTCGGTGAGTTCCGGCGAAGAGCTCAGAGTGAGAATTCGCTCCAATTGGAATACGCCAGTCAAATTCACCATGGCCGCGGCAGATATTTGTGCAAATCTGAACATCCCGAAAGGTATCGATGTCAGGCGGGTTAATGGTGTTCTTTAGATTTTGCCGCACTTGTGATTTGACCGAAAGAAGAAACTCGAAATAAGAAAGTTGAAACTTGAACCATGAATAGCAGCGGACTTATAATCAGACTTATCGATATTGCAATGATCATTCTGTTTGGTTTCATTGCCATCAGCGATATTAAAGTGCGGGCTCAGATAAAATTACCCTCTGAGCAGAAGGAAGAAAATGAGCAGGTCGAACCAAAAGAGCCTGTGCTCATGTTTGTGAAAATCGATATGTCGCAAGGGTTTGTTGTAGAAGAAGGTGAGCAGGTGGTTGGCGTTACCAGTCAATTGACTGATCTGGAAAAAATTCTGCTCGAACGTTTTCATCAAAGTAAGGCAATGGGCCGGGAACTGGTCGTCTTAATAGAACCGGATGAAGATTCGATGATTCAGTATACGGTTAATGTGATGGATATTTGCGAGCGAAACAGCATCCCTAAGAACATCAACTATGAGAGCATGCAATTCTAATGTACATTGCGACACCGACGACAACCCGCAACGACCGATTAATCGCCGGAACAATTACGGCCTTCATTCTGACAAGCATGTTGGCTGCTTTGCAATGGGCCAATCTGCCGGCGGTAAAACAAAGGACCACCAGTTACGAGGATATCAATTGGACGCGCTTTACACCAAAGCCAAAGAAGATTGTTGAGCCTCCGGCGCCCAAACCAGTTTCGGCCAAACAGCCGGTTAAGCTTGAGCCCCCACCTCAGCCGCTAACACAACCTCAGCCCACGCAAAAAATCGATTTGAGCGCGCTGAAGGTTCAGTTTGAATCCGTGGCGAAACCGGCACGCACTCTCAGTACAAGTCAGAGCCCGGCTGAACCGGCCACTGAGGCAGTTTCTCAATCAAAGATCAGTTTAAAGAAATCTAGCCTGCTCGGCGGACTCAATACACTGCTTGGCGAATCAACGCCGCGTTTGCAAGTAACGGGCCGGGGCTCCAAGGGCCGTCGCCGCAGTGGCGCATCTTCTCTGAAAGCCCAAAGCGGCAGCACATTGAGTGTAGGCAAAGGGGGGGACTACGGCAGCGGCGGCCAGGCTCTTGGCGCTCCTGAAGCCAAAGACAGTCACGGGAGTTCAGTTGAAATCAGCATGCTTGACCTCACACAAATGGACGGCGATTTTGCTGATCTGTCTCCCATCTACCAGGAGCTTATTGACTGGATGAAACGCAACCCTGAAAATTTTCCTGACGTTGTCAGCCGTTTTATGGGAAAAGTATCTGGGGATTTGTCTTCCATCGTCAAGTTTCAAATGGCGGGCAGGCAGTTTGAAATGTTTATCCTTTGCAAGGAAAATCTATTTGAGGTCCGTGTTTGCCTCCTGGAAGGCAATGAGTCCACCTATCTTATCGATCGGGGCTTCAAGGAAAACAGCAGTTTTCTCCGTGTTGGTTCTGTGAACCAGACCCCGGTGGGTGATATTTTATCCTTTGGTACCACGCGCAAGGCTGCTTCAAACCGCCGCACTTCTGAATTCTATCAAGTGTTTTTGTCATGGTGGGAAAGCGTAAAGAAATGATGAAAAAACAGTGTTACAGCGTTTTTTGCAAATAATTCTTCGAACACAGAGATACGAAATTCAAGCCACGAGACTACTCATTATGCTCAATCAAGTAAAACAAATTCTTCTTCTCAGTATGGCAGTTTTTGTGATATTTTCAGGGTGCTCAAGCGGCCGGTTTGGTGTGGCCAAACGGCGCTCGGGGCGTTTGGTTGTTCCGGCTGGCGTCGATTCAACGGTTGCCATGCGTGCGGACACGCTCGCAAACGATCTGTTTGTTTCATTGCTGCGTGAACAACGTTCCGACCGGCTCAAGTCAGCGGCCAAAAATAAAACTTCTCAAAGTGATACTTTGTGGAAATATCTTTCCAACGATTTCGGGCCTGAGTTCGAGGTGAGTCAACAGAATAAAGCCCGGGCCGTAGAGGCCTTCAATAAAGGTGCGGTCAGTCTGCAGAAACTCTCACAACTCGATCAGGGCACACAGGATGCCCTTACCAAAATCAAGATAGAAGAGTATCTGAAAGCTGCACAGATGGATTTTGAGAACGCTATCGTGTTCAATCCGTTTGACTTGGAGACTCGTAGCTGGCTGGCACGGGTTTATCAATCGCTGGCCGCGCGGTTTCTTGATGATAAGAATCATAAAAAAGCGGTTAATGTGCTGGAAAATCTGTTGCGCATAGAAAGGGGCGAGCATGCGTTGTTCGCTCGTTTGGCAGAAACATATTATGCCATTGAAAATTGGCCTGCCGCGCATCATGGTTTTCAAATGGCTGAGTCGGTCATGCGTGGCGCTGCCGGACTTGATTTTTCTGAAGAAGCTGTTTATGGCGCAGAGGCGCCGCTGGACACGGCTGCGTTATTTTATTACGCTTATTACCAGGGTGATACCGAAATTAAGATGCACAAAGCGGAAAAGGGTCTGATCAGTCTGAACCGTGCTTTGAAATACGCAGCCTCTGAAAAAGAACGGTCCGATGTCCTCAGCTACATTGATTGGATTGACTGGGATGATGGCAACACACGTGCGGTTGAAAAGCGTGATGAATATCTCGCGCTTATCGATGCCGGCGAATATAATAAAGCAGCCAAAGGTTTTTTGCAGTTGATGCCAAATTTGCGCACCCGCCGGGCGGCTGATGAAGTTCGCTGGCGGCTCGCGGTGCTTGAGTTCCAGCATCTCCAGCGCCAGAACAAAGGCATCGACCGGCTGAAAGACGTAATTAAATTTGCCGCTAAGGATGCTGCCGGCGCAGCAGTGGATACCAGTTATCAACGTTACTTTGATAGTTACGGTGTGATGTGTCACAATTTGGGACTTGAAAATATTCGAAAAAATCGACGATTCGCATTTATGTATTTTCAGCAAGCTGTAGCAATTCAATGGGAAAATCGCGCCAAGAGCTATTTGGAGATCGGCAAGATGTCGCGCAATAATCCGGATGTCGTGATTAAGAACTGCGAAAGTGTACTGAAACAGCCCGACCAGCTCGACTCGCGCGAACAGATGCAAACTTATCAACTACTTGTAGAGGCGCTAAAGCGCAGGGGCAAATTTAACGAAGCCCGGCGTTACTACGCGGCTTGGATGCAATTGCGTAACGGCACCAGGAGGGCCAGTCGATGAGAAGTATTTTAATTTCTTACGTGCTGATTTGTCTGGGCCTTAGCCAGGCGGTGTCGGCACAGAACAGTGACATCAGTGTTGACAAAATCACGGTGCCGATTGTAAGTATATTGGATCGCGAATTAATCGATTTTTTTATGTATGAGTTTTTTATCGCTGACACACTGGTTACGCGGATGGACATCATTGATGCCACGGGCAACGGTTTTGGTGAAGATGATTTGGTGAAAACCTATCCTTCTGAGCAAATCTACTTTCCTGTGCCATCGGACTCGGCACAGGCTATTATGAATAACTGGCAGTTTAAGGCTAACTTCCAGATCGTCACCGGCAATCGCGAGCCTGAGGCTTTTGAAAGCATTCAAACCGAAAAGGCTGAGAATGGCATCTTTGCTTCGATTTTGCGTGGTGTTAATCGCAATTACGCGGCTCAGCCGATGAATATCTGGTTTCAGCGCGACTCGAACGGGGTTACGTTTGAAATGTGGGGATTTAATAGATCGTTGCTCAATTTCACGCCACCGCCACCAGCCGTGCCTGATTCCGTTACCACCTATGATCTCATCCACATCACCCGCTCCGACACGCTTATCAAAGCCGACACCACATTGTTTGATTTAATTTATGTTTACAAAACAGTAAGCGATACGCTGATAATTGGCGCCGGTGTTCAAGTGTCGAAATGAAGCGGTTTACCACTGTTCGATTTTTGTTGAACAATATGGTTGTCGCAAAGACCGTTAATATTCTTCATATTCACAGATTTGCGCTAACCAGGCACACCTTTGGCTTTATTTATTTATGGCCAGAAAGACCGTAATGCCCCAGCTTTCCGGGTCATAAGGCGCTGCGGCGTTCCAGTCACCGAATGAATGCGAATCATCTGATTCATAAAATAGAACGTACTCCCCCGCTTTCAGGTCGAGCATTTCTTCGGCACTGCGATTCTTGCTTGCTCCACCCGCATGCTCGGTTTTTCTGTAGCGCATTTCCCAAACAACATCGCCGGTTTTTGCTTCTTCAATCCAACCATAATCGTACATGCCGCCCCGGGTTCCTTCTCCCAGCGAATGAATACGAATTTGTGAATCCTTTGCAACAGTAAACCGTTTCCGCTTATAGTCGTGGTCGCCCACCCGGATAATTTGTGCTAGAATATTCTTGCTTTTTTCTTGTATGTATTCAACAACATCATTTTTTTGGTAATTTTTATCTCCGGGCAATATAGCCATGCCCCAAAATTCCTGCAAAACCGGTGGTGATGTGTTCCAGTCACGATAGGAGTGAGAACCGTCGGTCACAAAGTAGGCAATATAGCTCCCTTTTTCCAAATGAATGATCTCATTGGTCATTCGGTTTTTTAAGCCACCGCCGGCATGGTCTGTGTTATCATAGTCCATTTCCCACACTTTTTTGCGGCTTTTCGCATTCAGAATCCAGCCATAATCAAACATGTCACCTTTGCTGCCTTCACCTATAGCGACCACCCGAACTTTCATTGGTTTCTTTAAAGTGAAGCCTTGAGAATGATAGGCTTCATCTCGTAGTTTTGTGAAATCGATTATTGCATTTCCTAATTCAATGGTTTCGCTCTCGAGCAATTTGACATATTTTCTGTCAGCACTGTTTTTGAGAGTAATTGTCATGCCCCAGAATGCCGGGTCATAAGGCGGTGCAGCGTTCCACTCGGAAGGCGAATGCGAGTCATCGCTGGTGAAAATGGCTGCATAGTCGCCTGCAGGCAAGTGGATTGTTTTATTACTCCTCCGGTTTTTGCGGGCACCGCCGGCATGCTCTGTGTTATCGTAAGTGAGTTCCCAGACTCGTTCGAGTGTGTTGGTGTTAATTATAACGCCATAGTCAAAGTTTCCGTCTTGCCGGGCTTCTCCTGCCGCAGAGATTTTGAGGTCAGTTGGTTTTTGCAAACGAAAACTTTTTGCTTTGCGCTGCTCACCCCGACGAACATACAATGGAATCAGAGCGCTTTGCCAAATGGCTTTGCTCAGTTTTTTTAGCTCGTCACGCTGAAGTGCTTTACCGGTTCCCCGAATGACGAGACGGTAATCATCATATAGATCATCGTAGTCATCCCAGTGACCGTCTTTTCTCGACCGATTTACGCGCCGAATGAAGTCGCCCAGACCGTCCCATTCATAGTTATGCCATTGGTCGGCCCAGGCGTCATCGTAAATATGGACGGGGAAGGAGGAGTAGTAAGCTTGGTATTTACCAGCAGGCAGTGTTATTTTGTCATTAAAAACGACTTCACCATTTGTGTCTTGTTTGTCCTTTTGCAGCGTCCATACAACTTCGCGGGTTTCAGCGTTCAATATCCACGCATTACCCAAAATGACGTCCCTGTGTTTGTCATGCATATGAAATCCGGCTGTTTCGATTTTAAGCGTTTGTTTGTTTTTAAGCTCAAAACCACCGCTTAGCAGCTCTTCAAGATAGATCCGGTTGAAATCCACAAGTTTTTCTTGCTGGGAAAAAGCCGAATTAAGATTGGTGAGCATCAGGCTCATGGCAATAATAAATGTTGTTTTCTTCATTGTTAAAACTCCCGGGTGTATAACAGAAGTGATAGGTCTGTCCATCCTAAAGAAGCCTTGGAAAGGATGCTGGTTTCTATGTTAGACGGGTGTTTTGAGAATTTGTTATATTTTTTTTGTTACAGCTTTAAATCAGTGCGATGGAGACGAATAGAATTGGTAAAGAAGAGGTTTATTTCTGGAATATCGACCTTGTCAGATTAAACGTTCCCGACGCGACGATTATGGTTGGCGGTTTGTCCCGGGCGTATGCGGTTTCCTAGCTTGAATTATGCATCAGCCACAGAGAGCACAGAGTAAAAAAACATAAGTTTAGAGCTCAAGAAAAATGCGAATCGCCACTTGCTCTTAAAAACTATCTTTAGTGAGAGCAGTTATGTAAGTTCTGTATTCTCAGTGTCCTCTGTATCTCTGTGGCAAAATTAGCAGGCCAGGCTGTTGAGGATCCCATAAACAGAAAAAATATCATCAAAATTGTGTTTTGATATCAGCCTCCAAAAACAAAGGCAGATATTTGAACAAAGCAGCCTCGCAGCTTTCAGTCTTCAAGCCGAGCTTTCACCCAATTCTCCAAACCACCAACCACAACAAGCTCCTGAGCCGCCACGCCCACAGCGCTAAGGGAATACGTCTTGGCAGTCGTTTTTAGAACCGCATTCTCGAAATCGATACTGGCTTGCACACCGGAGCGGACGGTCAGGGCAGTTGTTCCAAATCTTGACCTCAAATCCTGAACCAGCTCTGGCGCTTCGATGGTTAAGAATCCATTGTTTAAGGCGTTACGTTTGTAGGTTTCACTAAATGAACCTGCGATCACAAGTGCCAGGCCCCGGTGCTTCAAAGCTGTTGCTGCCTGTTCCCGCGAACTGCCTGTGCCAAAATTGAAGCCACCCACGAGAATGTCGCCTTTCTGCACCAGTTTGCCAAAGTCAGCATCATAGTTTTCCATGACGACTTCCGCTTGTTGTTCTGCCGTAAATTCATCAACATAAGTGTACTTTCCGGGATAAATGCCGTCTGTATTAAGATTGTCCTGGTGACAAAAAAGCAGCTCGCCTCTGAGCATTTCAGGAAAACCTTCTATTATTTTAATCTTACTGCGCTCACCCATCAGCTTTTCGCTGATCTTAATGGTGCCCAGAGTTGGCCCAGGCCCCCACTCACCTGGGTAATCGATATAACCTGAAACAGCAGAGGCCGCGACAACCGCCGGCGAAGCCAAAAACGCTTCAGCACTGCGAGCGCCCATTCGTCCTTTAAAGTTACGGTTTGTTGCTGAAATACCAACTTGATTTTCCTCCAAAGTACCCGCTCCAAGGCCAATGCAAGGCCCGCAACCAGGCGGCAACTCAATGGCCCCGGCTTCGAGCAAAACCTGCCAGTCACCACGTTGCTCACTTTCATCCTGAACTTCGATTGAAGCAGCAGCCACATAAAATTCGACCCCTTCAGCTATTTTTTTCCCGCGCAAAACAGCAGTCGCGTCGGCGAGATCGCCAACGCGACTGTTGACGCACGAAAGTAAATATGCTTTGTGAATTTTTACCTTTTTTTTCTGCATATCTGAAATGGGAGTCATGGCTTTCACCGTACTCGGTCCGGAAACATGTGGCTGAACAGATGCGAGATCCAAGGTCAATTCTTTGGTATAAAATGCATCGTCATCTACCCGCATCCCAGCCAATTCAGATTCGAGCACATCAATTCTGGCGTGATTCATGCGCGGGTGCCCACCGTTGGCATCCACATCCGACGGCACACCCTGCGCTCCACGGACAGTAACAAAATCGGCCCGCTGCCGCAGCCATTTAATTGTGATTTCATCCGCAGGAAAAACGCCTGCCAAAGCGCCCCACTCGGTCGTCATGTTGGCAATGGTAAGTCGTTCGTCCAGGCTTAAATACAGGACGCCTTCGCCGACAAATTCAACAATGTGATTGAGCACTTCATCGTTATTAAAAAATCCGCAAAGGGTGATGATAACATCTTTGCCCGTCACACCAGGCCGCAATTTCCCATGCAATTCAACTTTGGCGATGGCAGGCACCTGCCACCAGGTTCTGCCCGTAGCCCAAATTGACGCGGCATCCGTGCGAACAATGGGTGTGCCAAGACAACCGATGCCGCCATACATATTTGAATGACTATCTGAAGCCACCGCCATGCTACCGGGCCAGGCATAGCCTTCCTCAACCATTACCTGATGGCCGATACCACGCCCGGCCGGGTAAAAATCAATGCCATGCTCATTGGCAAAAGCCTCAATGCCAGCATATTTTTGCAGGTTTTTTTCAGTCTTATTTTGAATGTCATGATCGAGTGTAAAAACCACCTGCCGTGGATTGGCTATCTTTGTGGCGCCAATGCCTTTAAATTTGGGAATCACTGCGCCGGAGTTGTCATGAGTCATGACATGTGCAGGACGGATAGAAATATAATCGCCCGAGCGCACCGCATGGCCGGGCTCTAAATCAACTGCAAATTTTTGTGCGATTTTTTCAACGTATGTTTGGGACATGATTTCTCCTAAAATTAAATTACAACGGTAAAGAGTGCAAAAGATGCAGAGGCAAACAGAAAGAGCACAGTCATCACGCTGCAACCAGTTGCTCTGAACATTTTCTCCAAGTCCCTTGCTCCGCGCTCTCAGCGACCTCGGCGGTTAAACAATCTTTCCAGAAAAATTTCCTAAAATAAAACCTCAACCGCAGAGGTCGCAAAGTACGCAGAGACAAATAAAAACAAAAAAAACGCTATCCTAACGCTGCAACCTGAACTTCTGAGAATTTCTCAAAATTCTTTCCTCCGCGCTCTCAGCGACCTCGGCGATTAAACAATCTTTAATAGCAAATTTAGAGATTATTGACAATGCGCATAATCCCATCTTTGAGAACGGGGACATTAAAGTTGATTGTCAGCCCAACCTTTAAATCAGTTATTTTCAAGTAATTCAGCAATTGGGCACTGTCAACAGACGTTAATAATTTTACTGCTTTGGTTTCAACAATAAGACGCTGGTCAATAAGGAAATCACATCTGAACCCAACCTCAAGTTTAATTTCTGCATACGTAACTGGTAAGGCTTTCTCTTTCTCGAAAGCAATACCTGCTTTCCCAAGTTCATAGGCCAAAGCTGCCTGGTAAACCGATTCCAGAAAACCAGGACCAAGATGCCGGTGAATCTTGATCGCCAAACCAATGACTTTTTCTGTCAAATCATTGATGGGCAATTGGCAGTTCATTCCTTATCCTCGCTTTCCTCTGCGCTCTCGGCGGCCTCGGCGGTTAAACAATCTTTCCAGCAAAATTTCCTAAAATAAAACCTCAACCGCAGAGGTCGCAAAGTACGCAGAGACAAACAAAAAACCGCTATCCCAACGCTGCAACCTGAACTTCTGAGAATTTCTCAAAATTCTTTCCTCCGCGCTCTCAGCGACCTCTGCGGTTAAGTAGTTTTAAATCGAGTACCAACACCAACCGAAAAATTGCTTCGCAAAATACTCTGCATTCAACTTCACCCCGGTCACTTTTTTAATCAACTCGTTTTTTTCATTGCATAACAAATATTTACAAACCCAATTCAAGCGCCAACTTTTCCCACAAAAAGCAAATTAGTCATCAACTATTTACGCGCTCCCAAATAAGTAAAATCTAAACGAATTTGCAAGTGGAAATAATTCTTGCTAAAGCAAAAAAAAAAGTCAAGTCCAGATTTATGTGTAAATTCCATCCTAAGAATTATTTTTTCAATCAGGCTCTCAAAAGCTAAGAAGAGTTTGATTGAAAAAATAATTTTTCAAGTTATTCGTCAAATATGATATATCTTTTTGCCGTTAACC
>JAJDAG010000200.1 GCA_029262005.1 Candidatus Zhuqueibacterota bacterium
TACGGAGAAGTACTGGACCTGGGTATGGAACACAGACTAACAGGAGAGCAATAAGGCAAAATGTCTATATATAGACAAAAACCACCTTAGAAAAACTGTCTACATAAAGACAATTTTCTTGTCTATATGTAGACAATTCTCAGATATATGTCTATATGTAGACAATTGGAAATGCCCCATTAGGCGGGTAAGTAATAAGTTATACGTATTATAGTTCATTACATAAAATATTGAGGTAAAGCAATCATCGCTAAACATGATGCCCCGCCCCAGAACAACTTTCTACTATTAAGTAAAATAACTTTTATTTTTTCATAATCATCAACTTATCAAGTTTTTCATTAATGCCTGATATTCCCTTATCAAAATGGCTCCAACCAAATTTTATTACGGCACCAAATCCGCTAAAAAGAAACAGAATGAGACCCCAAGACCCACCAATCGCCCATTTCATATCACCTTTTAAATCGGTAATGTCGGACTCCATATCACCTTTTAATTCAGCAAGGTCGGATTTTGATGTACCTTTAATCAAATAATCTTGTTGCAAGTCTAATCTATATTCAAGCGAGTCAACTTTTTCGCCTATTTTCTTTGTATCCTTAAAATGAATTAGAAACTTTTTAGAGTCTAATACCACCGATTCTTTCTCTTGAGCAAAGACAGGAAAACTATTCAGTAGAATCAAAACAATGAATATTCTCATTTCTTGACCTCCTTTTTAGCTTGATCTAAAACCGCTTGTCCTTCTGCTTTAGTTATAATTCCTTTCCTCAATAAAACATTTAATATATTTTGTTGCATGCGCAACGGGTCATAACCCAAAACGTAAACTTTATTAGCGTTAATTTCTAAAACATCTAATTCATTAACAAGTAAAGTTGGAATTTTCATTGTATACTTTTTTTGTATTTTCGTCTCTTCTTGTTTTATTTCTTGTGTTGCTTTCGCATAAATATTAGGATCATTTCGATCTAATAATAGATACAAGACAGTGAATATCAAAAATATCAAAACAATTCTTTCTACTTTCATTTTTAGCTCCTCCTGTTATTTGAAATAAATGAGCTAAAAAATCAAAAAATAGATTGACAAAATCAAGAGAATAATTATATTTAAAAATCACCCCATTGAATTTCAAAGAACAAGCTAATCAAGAAAAACTATTTTAACCCAAATTAAGGAAGATTATCATGGCAACAAAACATCAAGTAAGATGTATTAATAAATCAAATCGCCAAAATGCCTATGAAAGAATACTTAATATAGGCGGCACAAACAATGATGGTTCTGCCTGGAAAATATCCCAAGAAAAAGCCATTGAAGGCATCGAGTCCGACAAATGGGCTTTTTTTGTTTCTGTTGGTAACCAATCCGTTGATGTCATCGTGGCAACAAGTCGTTTTGACAACAAGTATCTAAAGACAACCGCCGATGGAGAACAGCCAAATAATCTTCTGAGTCTTCCTGAATGCCCTTGATTGGCTGAACTTTGCCGTTTAATACAATATCCACCGGAGATGCTACAGCTAACGGATTTAGGGCAAATTCCAACGTTTGCTGAACAGCGTAAAGAAGCATATAACGCAAGTCGTTCTTATCGTCAGCCGACATCATCGTCTTACATCTGTGCAATTCATTTTCAATATATTTCATTGTATTGTTCCTTTATGTTTTTTAAAAAACAGAAAAAGCCCCCCGAAAAGCATCATGTTTAGCTTAATGAATAACAATGACTTACGAGAGAAGGCAAGCACACGTATAACAAGCGCATTAACGCGGACGCCTATTGCCGTATTAACTTGGTTTCTTTCTTGTGTTTTCATAGTTTTGTTTACTCTTTAAATTTTGTGAAAAATTTTCGGCGCCGGTTATGCGCGGCGTTAGGCAAAAAAAGAGGGACGCGCTGATAAAGCGTAGAAACTAGGTTATACTGTGTGGAAAAAAGAATCTAAGGTAACAAATTGATTGGTAAACAAATACTCCACTATAACATTGTAGAGAAACTCGGTGAGGGCGGCATGGGGGTGGTGTATAAAGCCCAAGACACCAAACTAAAACGCATGGTCGCCCTAAAATTTCTTCCTCAGCATACCATGGCCGGCGCAGAAGAAAGAGACCGGTTCGAGCATGAGGCTCAAGCCGCGGCGGCGCTCGATCATCCTAATATCTGCACGGTTTACGAAATCAACGAGGCAGACAACCGGTCTTTCATCGCCATGGCCTATGTCGAAGGGCAGTCGCTGCAGGATATAGGGGGCGAGACCCCCATGCCCTTACCGGATGCTCTGAACTTCGCCATCCAAATAGCGGAAGGACTACAAGCCGCCCACGAGAAAAATATCGTACATCGCGATATCAAACCCGCTAATATTCTTATCACCGCAAAAGGGCTGGTGCGCATCACGGACTTCGGGTTGGCAAAATTAGCCGGACGTACGCAACTCACCAAAGAGGGCGTCTCGATGGGCACAATGGCCTACATGTCCCCGGAACAGACCCAGGGAGCTGAGGTTGATCACCGCACGGACATCTGGGCGCTGGGGGTGGTAATTTATGAAATGATCACGGGACAGCAGCCGTTCATCGGTGATTACGAACAAGCGGTGATGTATTCCGTCCTGAACGAAGACCCGGAACCGCCAACAGCCCTGCGAACCGGCGTACCCATGGAGCTGGAACGGATTGTCCACAAAAGCCTGGCAAAGAAACCGGCCGAGCGCTACCAGAACTTGGCTGATATGTTGGTTGACTTAAAAGTGCTACAAAAATCGTCGCGGTCGGGTGATTCGAAAACAAAGGCCAGTGTGGCGTTAGGTTTGAAACATGTACCTGATGAAATAGAAACCCGCCAGGTTTCCAGGAAATCAAAAATAGGCCTGCTGCTCGCTATTCCTATCTTATTTATGTTATCGGCATTGGCAGTCTTTAATTTGGGGGGGAAATCAAATCTTGACAAACCCGCATTTAACTCGATTGCGGTTTTGCCGTTTGCCGACCTTAGCCGAGACAGAGATCAGGAGTATTTTTGCGATGGGATAACCCAGGAAATTCTCACAAAACTCTCTCGCCTGGAAAATTTGAAAGTCATTGCGCGCACATCAGTGATGCGATATAAAAACACCGACAAATCAATTAAGCAGATCGCTGAGGAGCTCAGCGTGGAATCGCTATTAGAGGGCAGCATTCGTAAAGATGGGGACGAAATTCGTGTTACAGCCCAGTTGATTAACGCAAAAGACGAATCTCAGCTCTGGTCTGAGAATTACGACCGGAAGTTTGCTGGCGTGTTCAAACTTCAAGAAGAGATCTCCAAGGCCATCGCAAAGGCTCTGCGCGGCAAGTTAACTTCGCAACAGATCGAGAAATTTGTCAGCCCCCAACCTCGTGACAACCAGGCTTACGAACTTGTCTTGAAAGGTGCCTACCATATCCAAAATGTGTTTTTGCGAACAGGCGAGCAACACGATTTTGAGGTCGGGCTGAACTATTTTGATGAGGCCATTGCGCTCGATACTACCTATGCATCTGCTTTTATTGAGAAGGCGTTTGCGTACCACATGCGCTGGGTTGCTAACGGCTTTGGTGACATCGAGGCATTGCAGATTTGTAAAAAATTTGCTGAAAAAGGGCTAAGCCTTGAATCGAACTCCGCACGAGCGAACGCCATGTTGGCCACAGCCAATGTCACGTTTGGTGAAACGGATGCCGCATATACCAATTTTAAAGAAGCTTTCCGTTTAAACCCCAACGAAGAATTAGCCCATCATTCTGCTTCTTTTTTTATGATGACGCACGGCATGCAAGGAGAAGCGCTTCGCTTTCGCGAAAAAGCACTTGAGCTCGATCCGAATTATCCGCCTTTTCATCTTCTTCTAGTCGACTTTCTGTTTAATTTTGGCAAACTTAATGAAGCGGAACGAGCAAATCGTCGTTACGCCGCCACTTTTCCAGATAACCCGGGTGTTCAGCGTTTTGTAACGTCCCGTAAGGCAGCTTTTGCTGCATTTAGGGGAGATTTGGAAACGGCGAGCACCCTGATAGCAGAGCTCGGGCCGATAGATGAGCGAGGTGTAGCTACGAAGGAAATCAATGCGATCATCCTTGCCCTGCGTGGCCAAAAAGAGGAGGCGTTGCAATCCTTTGACGATGCAGGGATTTATGCTCTTTTGGGATTCAAGGATGAAGCGATTCTGCAACTACGAAAGAAAATGGAACGCGCAAAAGCTCTGTACAAGTCGTGGTATGCCGTTTTAAAGAATTATCCATCGCTCGAGCTGTTGCAAGTCGATCCCCGGTTTCAGGCCATTCTGCGGCAGGAAAAGGAAAAGGCGGAACGGTTCCGGAAGAAATATGGGGCTCTGGTTACGGTTTTGGATGAGTAGCAATACTTGTTCGGGGCTTTGTTGACAGTCCCAAGGGTAGTAGTACCCCCCGATTTAGTGGACATAATTGTCTAACTAAAGCGTTGCAGCAGACCCCTTACAGATGCACTTTTCAGCAGTGATTTTGGGTCGGCAAACATCCATTCATTTCTACAGCTGCGGGCAATAAAAACGGGGACGGCTAAATGCCGCCTTATCACACTAATAAGACAGATTGGGGTTACACGGACAATGAAGAGATCAATGTCATCTTGGAGAATATAAATGAAAGCAGTGGTATACACGCAATACGGATCTCCTGATGTTCTTCAGTTACAAGAGGTAGAGAAACCAGTCCCCAAGGAGCATGAGGTCCTGATACGAGTCCATGCGACGACAGTCAATCGAACCGACTGCGCAACCATTCGGGCGAAACCATTTTTTATGAGAATAGTGACAGGACTGTTCAAGCCCAACAAGCCCATTCCCGGAACTGAATTTGCTGGAGAAATTGAAGCGGTTGGGAACAGTGTATCGTCCCTCAACGTAGGAGAACACGTGTTTGGATTTGATGACCTGGGCGCAGGTTCTCATGCCCAATACATGGCGATACAAGACAAGAACGTCATCATCATGCCAGACAATATATCGTATGAGCAGATGGCAGCGAGTTCTGAAGGGGCGCATTATGCGTATAATTTCATGAATAAAGTGGAGTTGAAGAAAGGACAACATGTTCTCGTGAATGGAGCCACAGGAGCGATTGGTTCGGCTGCAGTTCAACTTCTCACATATTTTGAGGTGAATGTGACTGCAGTGTGTGCCACGAAACACATTGAGTTAGTCAAATCACTCGGCGCGAATACCGTGATCGATTATCTCCAAGAAGATTTCACACACGATGACCAACGATATGACGTTGTGTTCGATACTGTTGGCAATAGTTCATTTTTTCAGTGCAAACATCTCCTCCGACCGGGAGGGATGTATCTGTCTTCCGACTTAGGCTATATGGCGCAGAATATGTTCTTGCCTTTTCTCACGCCACTGATTACCCCACTGATTGGACACAAAAAAACAGTCGCTCCATTTCCTACAGATTGTAGAAGCAGTCTCCTCCTTATTAAAAGGCTCATTGAGGAAGGAAAATTCAAAGCCGTGCTCGATAGAACATATCCGTTAGAACACATTATTGAGGCCTATACGTATGTTGAACAAGGACAAAAAACGGGAAATGTCGTCATCACTGTGGAGCATAATGACAACACTTAACAAGCCCTTCTGAGGACAAGCTTCGTAGGTTGGGTTCATCTTCTCGAACCCAACTTTTCATTTAAATGAACGAAAGAGATTCATGTCGAATTATATTCGAACAAAACTACCGGACTTTTCAGAGTTAAAAACAAATTCAAAATGATTAAGAACGAGATAGTCCCGCATAGAAAGCCCCGTTGCGCTGTAAAATAAAATAGTCAGTCGAAATAGCCAAAAACATCGAAAAAATATATTTCTATTCTGTTAAAGGTGGTGTTCAGTTGCTGAAAGAGCCAATTGATACACTAGTCATGAAATGCAAGTTTAAAAACCGAAACCGGAGAGAGCATGAGACGCAAAGATAAACTGGAGAAAGCCCTTGCAGATCCCGGGCTGAAACCCGAAAAAAAAATTGACCTTCAATTTGAATTAGCCAGAGAGCTCTTTTCACTGGATCCTCAAAAAATGAAAGATTTATCTGAAGAAGCTGCTGAAAGCGCTTTTGAGATGGGGTATAAGAAAGGAATGCAAGAGGGCAAAATCTTTACCGCTTGGTCCACCTGGTCTGATGATATCAAGCATGCTTTGAAATTGTTTAATGAAGTACATGATTGGGCAGAGAACAATAATGAAAAAGTATTAATGGGGGAAACTAAGTCATCAATAGGAATTTTATTATGGAGTTTTGGTAACTATGACCGGGGTTTAAAATATTGTAACGATTCGCTGAAAATATTACGCAGGGAAGGTAAATGGTATAATGCTGTCTGGGTCCTCACCAGCCTGGGTAATTTTTACTATGACCTCGAACATTATACGGAATCAAAAAGTGTTTTTGAGGAAGCTCTTGAATTGTTGGAGCAGCATGATGAAACCTACGACCTGTCAAGATGTTACAATGGAATTGCTAATAATCTCCTGAAACTGGGCAATTTGGATGAATCTCTAGTGTACCGGAAAATGGCGTTGAGACTGTCGAAAAAGGTCTGGAGAAGTGACAAAACAGTAGCATTGAATTGATAGTTTTTGTACATTCAACTATTAGTTTTAACTAATAGTTAGAGGTTGTGATGGCAAAGTTTAAACCTTACAATTACGACCAGAT
>JAJDAG010000003.1 GCA_029262005.1 Candidatus Zhuqueibacterota bacterium
AACTCATTATGCACCGGATGCCAAAAATTAAAAGAATCAAAGGAATGCCACTGATAATTGTTTAGACCGACACCAAACAACAGATGCGACTTGATGATGGGATAGGCAATATCAATCATACGAGAACGGAATCTACCATCGGCGCCGCGTTCAAATCTAGCTTCTATCACATCCCAGTTAAGAAGTGCAATTAGCGCAACGCCGACCATTACCACAGCAATGGCAAAAAAGACTTTCGGCTTTAGCATACCCCGTCGCATCAATAAAAAAAACATAATAAACATAGCACAAAAAAAGCCGGCCCAGGAAGAACGGGAAAGAGACAGAAACAAAGCCATCAAACCAAGTCCGGAGGTTGCAACCAAAATCCACTTATAAAGCGACCGTCGCACAAAAACAGCCATGCTGATGGCCAAAGGCAGAATGAGAATTAATACTGCACCATAGCGATTGGGGTATCCCATCGTGCCACGTACACGTGAATCAATTTTGTGGAGCGACATCTGGCTCTCGCCTAGAAAACCCAATCCGAGTGTTCTTTTTAGTACGCCCTGCATCGTCCCCAGCGTACTTTGAAAAAGGAGTGAGTAGACCAACATGTTGACAACAAACAATAATTCAGATTTGGTGCGAATATTATTAACCAGATAAAAATACAATAAAAAAGACTTAATAGTAAAATAAATTCCGACACCAGAGGCACGCAGCGCAATGGCGCCAGACATTGACAGGATACTCCAAACCACCATGAGCAAGACCATGGTTCCCAGAGAGCCAATCCGTAATTGCGCATTTGCAAACAGGTTGGTCCTGCTCAACCACATCATGTAGGCCAACGCCATAAACAAATCCTGAATCATAACCAGGTCGGCGCTCATCACACCATCGAAGAAGGCGCCGGTTCCAAACGGAATGCAAAACAAGGTGGCGCCGAGGAAAAACCTTTCTATTTTTCTGAGACTCATAGTCCTTTAGCTTCCAGAGACAGAAGCTACCTCAAAGAACCTCATAGATAACAGTAACAAGTCCATTCACATCAACCTCTTTATAAACCAGCCTGAGCTGCTCATTTGATTCTGTGCCGCTCAGCAATAATTCCAATTGCGGATAATCCCGCAAATACCGCTCGTTCAAAACCAGATGCGTCACCTTCCGGTGATGCGCGTAAGCCACTACTCTTTCGAGCGTGTTGGTCGGAACTGTCACGGACTGCACAATATCATAATTACCTGCATAAAAATCAATCGCGTGATTGCGGCTCATAATCACCGGTGTGGTTATGCTATTCTGCCGCAACCAAATACCGGCCATTTTTTGTTCCACAGCGTCGGCAACGTATTCCATTGAATTAATCGGTCGCGCAGTGACTCGTGCGAACTCCGGCAGAAAACTAAGGCAAAACAAAATACCCAAAGCCAAAATAGCGGCAACCGCACTGGCGCTGAACTTCTTTTTCCAGGTGCGTTTCGTGATAGGCATGTAATCACTCAACCACGTGTGCACCACCAACATGCCTTGGCCGATAAACAACGCACAAACCGGCCACATCGGCGAGAGATAGCGCAAGTGGATGTGGAATGCCGGCACCAGCACCAGCCAGAAGAAGACCAGATAGCTGAGTAGAAACAGAATATACTTTGTCTTCTGCACAGGCCAGGCCGTACCGAAAACACCGATTCCGAGCAACATCAGCGGCAGCGTGGTCAGTACCTGAGGGACGGCCCGCTGCAAGACATTGGCAAAATTCTTCACAAATTTCACCAGAAACGGCCCGGCCCTGACCTCACGCACGGGCTTTGCACCGGCACTGCTCTTTTCCAAGAATGTGCCCTGGTGGAAAATCAAATCAATTGGCACAATTTGATTCGCTTCATCCAACGCGCGGAACGTACTTTTTTGACCATTGAGCGGGGTCGACATTTGCTGGTTAGCAGCTCCTTTGGCGCTCAAGGTCCAGGCTCCGGTTGTATTTTTTAAGAAAAGAAGATATGGGGCTGAAACGAGTAGAAACCCAAAAAGTAACGCCGGCAGCAAAAAAAGCAGACGGAGCGGTCTTACCAAAAACGAGCGGGAAATAGCCGCCAATAACAACCAGCCAAAAGGCAAGACCAGAAAACTAATGCCAAGCGGGTGGGCCAAATATGCCAGGCCGGCAAACACACTGGTAAAAAAAGCATATCCGGCAGAATAGCTGCTCAGCATCTTCAAACCAAATAAAAGTGAGAACGCACCAAACAGCATGAGCAGGGGTTCAGTCAAGATCTGCGTAGTTTGAAACGCCAGAGGTGGAAAAAGTGCAACGAAACCAGCCGCGAGCACCCCAACCCGCTCATCAAAAACCTGTTTGGCAATGGCATAAACAGGGAAGACAAGCACTGTGCCGGCAATCACCGACACCATGCGTGCAGCAAATTCATAGTCGGGGAAGAGCGAACTGAAAAACAAAATGAAAGTTGGTAACAAAGGCGACCAGTACGTGTGCAACACTTCGGACAGACCATGCAGACTGCCGTTTACACCGAGTTTCAAATAATTGACTTCATCAAAAGCGACCGCGTACCGGTAGCGCAAGAAGAAAATGCGCAGCGCCAAACCTGCAATAGCAAGAACAATTAATGCCCGGGTTGGACTGATTCTATCGAGAAGATTGTACTTTTGCGCGTATTTTCTGACGCCGGGTTGTTGAGCTGTGCCGACCATAAAGAGCCTTCATTCGTGAAGTTTCAAGTTAAACCGTTTTCCAACAAATTTTGTAAAGAGTCGCGACGGTTGGCAAAAGTCAAGCCAGGTGAATTAGCGCCAGCAAACGAAGTGCAGACATAGTATAATATTTGAGAAAAAAAATAACCTTTTTACCTAATTCGCAGCGTGCTCATCCCAACTCCAGATCTTCAAATCGGCTAATCCAAGTTTTCCAATGGACTCAACCAGGCGTTTTGCCAACTGTAGATTCGTTATCAACGGCACAGCAAAATCAACCGCATTTCTGCGAATAGTGTAGTCATTGGTCAACTCTTCTTCCTGAAAATTCTTTGGAATATTGATTACCAAATCCAGTTTGCCGCTGCTGATATATTCGACAACATTCGGGCTCTTCTTATCCAAAGGCCAGTGCAATACTTTTGACTCGATGCCGTATTGTTTCATAAATTTTGCTGTGCCACGTGTTGAGTAAATTTTCACACCCATTTTTTGTAAACTACGGGCACTATCAATGAAATCTGCTTTACTTTCCAACGGCCCTGTTGATATCAGGACACTCTTGATTGGCAGATGAAATCCAACCGAAATAAGCGCTTTCAAAAACGCTTCCTCAAAGTCACAGCCAAGGCAACCAACCTCACCGGTGGAGGCCATTTCAACGCCGAGTGTAGGGTCGGCACCGGAAAGACGCGTGAAAGAAAACTGCGGTGCCTTCACGCCGACATAATCGAGATCCATAAAAGATTTACGAATTTCTTTCACCGGCTCATCCATCAAAACCCGCGTTGCAAAGTCGATAAAATTATGTCTGGAAACCTTGGAAACGAAAGGGAAACTACGCGAGGCCCGCAGATTACATTCAATAACCTTCACATCATTATTCTTGGCAATAAACTGCATATTGAATGGGCCGGTAATCTGCAGCGCCTGAGCTATTTTTCTGGCAATTGTCTTAACTTGCCGCAACGTTTCGAAATACGTTCTTTGCGGCGGAAAGACCAACGTCGCATCCCCGGAATGAACACCGGCATTTTCAACATGCTCGGAAATGGCATAAATCACAAGCTCACCGTTTTTTGCAACGCCATCAAATTCAATTTCTTTGGCATTTTCAAGAAACTTGCTGATAACAACCGGGTGATCGCTGGAAATATCCACTGCACGCTCGAGAAACCGGGTGAGTTCTTCATCTGTAGAAGCCACGCCCATAGCCGCTCCACTCAAAACATAAGAGGGTCGCACCAGAACCGGATAATTTACCTTTTTTGCAAAACGTTTGGCTTCTGCTATTGAAACAAGTTCTTCCCATTCGGGCTGGTCAATGTCGAGTGTATCCAGCAATGACGAAAATCGGTGTCTGTTTTCTGCCCCATCGATATTTTCAGATGTGGTTCCGAAGACGTTCATTCTTGCTTTACTCAACCTCATAGCGAGGTTATTGGGAATTTGGCCACCCATTGAAATCAAGATGCCACGCGGATTTTCCTTGGTGTAAATTTCATAAATGCTTTCAAAACTCAATTCATCAAAATAAAGGCGCTCGCATTCATCGTAGTCAGTGCTGACGGTTTCAGGATTATAATTTATCAGAATGGTCGGGTAACCCAACTCACGCAAGGTCATGGCGGCATTAACACAGCACCAGTCAAATTCAACTGAGCTACCAATCCGGTAAACCCCGGAGCCGAGCACAATCACCGAACCCTGGTTGCCAAACTCAACATCATCGGATATGCCGTTATAAGTAAGATAGAGATAATTAGTCCTGGCTGGAAATTCAGCGGCAAGGGTGTCAATTTGCTTCACGTACGGTCGGAGGCCATAATTGCTACGCAAATCTCGCACTGCGTCTTCATCGCTGTTTAGTATGTTGGCAATTTGAATGTCGGAAAACCCGGATTTTTTTGCTGCGAGTAAAGGCCCTTTGGGACAAATACCGTTGGCATAACGCTGGAGGCGTTCTTCGATGCGAAGAATATCTGCCAGCTTGTAAAGAAACCAGCGGTCGATGTGCGTTAGTTTGTGAATTTCATCCACTTTCATGCCGGCGCCCATGGCTTGAGCAATGGCAAACATACGTTCATCTGTGGGATTCTTAAGTTCATCTTCGACATTTTCATACTGTAAATGCGGATTAGCGGTCAGACCATTCACGCCAATATCCAGCATGCGTAGCGCTTTCTGCAAAGCCTCTTCAAATGAACGGCCAATGGCCATGACCTCACCAACCGATTTCATACCCGAGCCAATTCGGGTAGAAACCCGACGAAACTTCTTCAAATCCCAGCGCGGAATTTTTACCACAACATAATCAAGCGCAGGCTCGAAACAGGCCATTGTTTTTTGTGTAATCGCATTCTTCAGATCAGTCAGACCGTAACCGAGCGCTAATTTTGCCGCGATAAAAGCGAGCGGATAGCCGGTGGCCTTCGATGCCAGGGCCGAACTCCGCGACAAGCGTGGATTCACTTCAATCACACGATAATCACCATTGTCTGGGTTGAGCGCGTACTGGATATTACACTCGCCTACGATACCAATATGCCGAACCACCCGGATCGCCAGCTCGCGTAACATGTGATATTCACTGTTATCCAAAGTCTGACTGGGCGCCACAACAATGCTCTCGCCGGTGTGAATACCCAGTGGGTCGAAGTTTTCCATATTACAAATGGTGATACAGTTATCGTACCTGTCGCGCACCACTTCGTACTCAACTTCCTTCCAGCCCGTCAAATATTCTTCAATCAATATCTGCCTGGTATGGGCAAAGGCCAACTCAGCACGCGCTTGCACCTCCCCGGGCGTGGTACAGATTCCAGAGCCGAGTCCACCCAGTGCAAATGCAATGCGAAGCATAACCGGATAGCCGATCTGTTCAGCCACTGCCAATGCCTCGTCTACAGAATGTGCCACTGTGCTGCGCGGCGTTTTTACTGCGATTTCGTCCAGCTTCTTTACAAAGCGCCCCCTGTCCTCAGTATCCGTGATGGCCTGAAGCGGGCTACCAAGCACGCGAACGCCGTACTTTTCGAGCACCCCGTTTTGGGCCAACTCAAGCCCACAATTCAGTGCAGTCTGTCCACCAAAAGCCAGGAAGATTCCATCCGGTCGCTCTTTTTTAATAATTTTTTCTACAAAATCAGCATTTACAGGTAGAAAATAAACTTGATCCGCAAGATGCCCGGAAGTTTGAATCGTGGCAATATTGGGATTGACCAGCACCGTTTCCACCCCGGCTTCTTTCAGAGCTTTGATAGCCTGACTGCCGGAATAATCAAATTCGCCAGCCTCGCCGATTTTAAGAGCTGAACTACCCAGCACAATTACTTTTTCAGGAAAATCTATCATTCTTATAGTTTGTCTATAAATTCATCAAAAAGATAAGCTGTGTCGAGGGGACCCGGAGCGGCCTCAGGGTGAAACTGCACGCCTACAAATGGTTTAGACTGGTGACGAATGCCTTCATTTGTGCCATCATTGGCATTAAAGAAAAGCGGTTCCCAACCAGCGGGCAACCTCGAATCATCGACAGCAAAACCGTGATTCTGTGAAGTGATATAGCAGCGCTTCGTCCCCACTTTCACGCAAGGTTGATTTTGCCCGCGGTGTCCGTATTTAAGTTTGTATGTGCCCGCACCGGCGGCAAGCGATAGTAGCTGATTGCCCAGACAAATACCAAATACCGGTGCACCCCCGGAAAACAGTTTTTGAATGTTAGAAATGGTTTCCGTACACATTTTAGGATCGCCGGGTCCGTTTGAAATCATCACGCCATCAAATTTTTCCTGCGACAAGTCCCAGTTCCACGGAACCACTTTGACCCGCACATCGCGTTTGAGCAACGAGCGGATGATATTATTTTTACACCCACAATCGACCAACACAATACGCTTGCTGCCATTGCCATACTCTACCGGTTCCGGCCTTGAAACCCGGGCAACCAAGTTCTCCTGATTTGGATCAGCGAAATCAATATCTCTGCAGTCGGCTTGAACAAGCTTTCCCAGCATGGCACCTTTCTCGCGTAATACTTGCGTGAGCTTGCGCGTGTCAATGCCGGAAATCCCTGGAATTTTATTTTTTTTTAACCATTCATCCAAAGAGATAAACCCGCGCCAATGGCTGAAGTTATTTGAAAGCTGCGAAACAACAAGGCCGGAGATATGAATTCTGTTCGACTCATAATTTTGCTCGAGTAACGCCGCATCTAACTCAGGTTTTGGCACACCGTAATTACCGATAAGCGGGAAGGTCAAATTAAGTATCTGACCTTCATAGGAAGGATCTGTAAAACATTCAGGATATCCTACCATGCCGGTATTAAAAACCACTTCACCGGCAATAGCCGTCGCGCTGCCAAACGACTCACCTTCGAATTCTGTTCCATCCTCTAAAATTAATTTTGCAAGCATTTGCCTCTGGTGAGCACTCCTGTAAAATTGGTTTCACGCTAACAGTTTATTTTTCTGATATTTCTATGTTTTTCCGGGTTTTAATAACTGCGTTCCATGACGAATTCACTCAGGCTATCCCGAGCAGTGTCAGCGTTTTCAACAAAGAACCTGGCAACTGCCTGACAAATCAACCATCCTGTTTTGTGCTTCGAACATTCTTGCGCACAGCCTTTATCCCCAAAAAACAATCACTGGCGGAATCTGATTTTTATGCATTCATCATTCGTCGGAACAACGCCTCGTAATCTTCGGTGACTTTATCCCAGGAATAATACTTCTTTATACGTTCGACAGCTTTGCTACCATAAGAACTCACAACATCGGAGTTGTCGATAAGGTACTGCATTTTTTCAGCAAGCTCACCATTATTATTAGTGCTGAAGTATTCACCGGCGTCAGCAAGCACTTCTCTGTGCTCGGACACATCGTTGGCGAGAACACAATTGCCATAGCCCATGCCCTCAAGCAGCGCTGGATGGGTTCCGCCCACCTCAGTTGCTTGAACGTAAAAATAGGCATTTGACTGCAACTCGTGATACCCCTTCCCAAAAACGTAGCCCGTAAAAATAATGCGTTTGTCCCTGGTTGACTTAAGTTTCTTGATATAATCTTCACTGTAAGGTGCATCACCCACAATCACGCAAGGCATATCGGTCTGAACCTGCTCAAACGCTTTCACCACAAGGTGGGCGTTGTTCTCGGGCTCCAGCCGACTGACATAAAGCACATATTTGTTGGATTCGAGATTAAATTCCTTGAGCACATCTTTGGTGCCGACTTTTTCAACCGGCGCACCATAAGTAATTAATGTAGACTCTTTTCCAAATTTTTCCAAGTAGTATCTTTTTATTTCAACAGCATCTGTAATAACTTCATTGGCCATGAAGGTAGAAAGCCATTCAGACATTTGATAAAACCACTGTCCTAGTTTGTTCCATTTTGAACGCTGCCACTCCAGGCCGTCAACATTGATTGCCACCGGTGTACCGACCAGACGCGGCACAAAGGCAGTATACGCATTGGCGCTGTTACAAATGAGAACGGCGTCGTATCGCTCTTTCAAACTGTGAAGGACACATAAAAAAGTGTGCGCGACCGTGTCAAAATACTTGTGAGAAATGGTCGGAAGAATAACAAGACGAACGCCTTTGTAAAACTTCCCTGTGTGGCGAATGATATTCGAACGCCCATACACTGTAACTTCATGGCCTTTGGCCACCAGCCGTGGCGCAATTTGTTCAGCAAAAGTCTCAAAGCCACCATAGTTTGCCGGAATCCCGCGGATTCCCATTATTGCGATTTTCATTGTTTTTCAGTTGTCCTTTTTCAGTATATACCACTAATTATTCGGTATCATAATCGCCTGCAACCGCTTAATATCAGCAAAATTCAATTCACGCATTAAAAACAGCAAGCCAACAAACACCGTTGGTAGAGCCAGGCATTTTGCAATCAACCAGACCAGGTTTTGCGACAAAGGCAAAAACATGGTTCCGAGAAAAACCAAAGCAGCGGCAACCACTGCCCGAAAAGCAGAGAGCGTCGGAATCATAGCGCCGGTTTCGCGCAACAGCAGTATTGCGCTTAATAAAACAGCAGAAGCAGCAGCGATGAGCGTGGCGTACGCAGCGCCAAGACCGGAGAAAACCGGTACCAATACCGCGTTCGCAACAATATCCAAAACCAAAAGAAAGCCAATAACGCTCAGGCAAGGCAAAAGGCGGCCACGCGAAATCAAAATCGTATTCATCACAGCGGCGAATGTTAAAAGGGCAATTGCTGCGAAAAGCACAGCCAGAATCGGCCCGGCCTGCTGGTAACTGCTGCCGAAAAAGAGAACGATGAGCGAATCAGATGTTGCGCCGACAACCACGATCATGGCCAGGAGCAGCATCAGCCAATACCGCAAAATGACCCGAACAATCTCCTGCACGCGATTTTCATCGTTGGCTTTACTCGCCCGCGCCACCGACGGCAGCAGCGCCGATGAAACAGCCAGGGACAAAAAGTACGGAATCTTCGCCACACTGGATGCCGACACATATTCGCCAACCACGGTTTCACTTAAGTGATATTTCACAAACCAAATATCGATTGCAAACAGCAATTGCAAGCCGACAAAATAGAATACGTTTGTAAACGCGAACCTGAAAAATGGAATGTCTTCTAATTTTGCCTTTACCTCTGGAAACCGGGTAAGGAGGATTCCGACTAAAAAGCCCCCGACCGAACCCAGTGTGTTACCGATAATCGCGCCAGTGATGCCATACCCCAACCCTACCAATACAAAGATGGTCAACGGCTTGGAAACAGCATAAGCGATTCCAGAAATGGTTTGCTTGCCAAAATCGTGCAGTCCGTTTTGCATGCTCAAGTAGTATTTGTAAAGCCCGTAGAAAATAATATCTATGGAAGCTATCTGTAAATAAAACGTCAACCTTCCATCCCGAAGAAGCTTTGAAAACAGGGGTGCAGTACACCAAAAGAATGCAAAAACAAGGACCGAATAAGCAAGATGCCTGGGCAACACTCGCCGGTGCAACGTTAGACTGGCATCCATGTTTTCGGCTACAAACTTCTGCAAAGCAATGGGAATTCCGGTGATGACAAAAAGCTGGATAACAAGCAAGAATGACATCACCACGCCAAAAGTGCCGAAATCAGCGGGACCGAGCAGTCTGGCCAACCCGACATTGACCGTATAGCCGGAGACAAGAAAAAATCCTTGACTGATCATGAGGAGTAGCGTGGCTCGGCCTAGCAAATTATGTTTCCTTTTGTTATTCTACTGACTTCGTTTCTCTGCACACTATCAAATTCCCCGCCTGAAAAACTGGCTTATAGGCCCATATCAAACTTGAAACCGACCCTTTATGAATGAGTGACATTATTGCAAATATCACGATGCTGCGCCACGGGTTTTTCGTGAGGTTGCAGCAACCCGGGTCTTTTTCACAGTACCATTACTTGCCCTGGCCGGCTTTTTCCCGGCAGGCTGCGGCGTTGCCGTAGCACCTTTGCGCTCAACCATTTGCGCCCAAATGTCATCCATAAGTTCAACCGAACGCACCCCCTCTTCCGCGGAGATTGGCAAAGGCGAATCGTCAAGAATACTTTTGTAAAACAGGCGAATGAGCGTTTCATTGCCTTGATACATATTGTATTTGCCCAAAACACCGATAAAAATATTGCGCAATGCGGCGCCCAACAAAACCTTCGCTTGAGAAATACTGCTCAAGCTTCGGCTGATTACGCGGGGCAGTTTGGTACTCGGCTTATCCAGAAAAACCGTTTTGTTGAGGAAATCAACCCGCAACGTACCATCAGTCCCATAAATATTAACAAACAGGTAGCGTGGCGACACTGCCATGGACATGTTCAACAAGCCACCCATTTTCTCGTTTTCAAAAGTCACGCGCAACTCATCGCTCGCCATGTGCGGCACGATACGATGAAATTTTGCCTGAACAGCTTGAACCGTAGCATCCCCCATCACATCCAGCAGCAGAGAAATCGGGTGAGAAATAAAATTCTGGTAGAGCGAGCCAGGCATGTCGTATGCCCAGTTCTTACCGCCTTCGTAAGTCAGATAACGGCTTTTGCTGTCGGAACTGTACGAAGTGCCGTACCAGCTTTCAACATAAGTAACCCGGCCGAGTGCACCGGAGGCTAGTACATTTCTCGCGTCGATCATCACCTTGTCGAAAACATGATTGTGGCCTGCACACAATTTGACTTTTTGGCGCTTTGCTGCGTTGAGCATTTTTCTGGCATCGGCCCCGTTCAGAGCAAATGGTTTTTCAACAAATACATGGCAGCCTTTTTTTGCTGCAGCAATGCTGATTTCGGCGTGACTTTGTGCAGGCGTGCACACATGAACAACATCGAGCTGCTCTTGTTCCAGCATCTCCTGATATGTTTCATAGGTATTTACAATACCATACTTTTTCGCCATCGCCTTGCGTGCATCTTCCAAAGGATCACAAAGCGCCACAACCTCAGCATTTTGCAATCGTTTCAAGGCGTCCAAATGCGGGCCGCTGATGACGCCGCAACCGGCGATTCCGACTCGCAAAGTACCGCCGACAGTTATCGGTACCCGAAAATCATCGTTGGCGATTTTTCGTTTGGAGCGACTCTGCTGTTTGTGCCACAACATCGTGTCGCGCACGCTTTGCCTGAAATCCCGTTGCGGTTTCCAGCCCAACTCTGTTTTCAACTTTTCACTTGAATAAGAAAATGGCACGGCACACAATTTCATGTATGAAAGTGGCAGCGGTGAAGTCATGCCAACGAGACCCAAAATTTTGTCAGCGGACACGGACATGAATTTCATGAGCCCATAGGGCAACTTTACAGCAGAAAATTTAGGTTTGACATAGCGGCGCACTTCCTTAAAAAACTCAAGTTGCGTCATCTTTTCACTTTCAACCACATTGTAAGTTTTACCAGCAGCCGTTTTCTTGTCGATGCACAACTTCACTGCCTGAGCAATGCCCTCCACATGCGAAAGTGGCAGTGGTAAACGGCCGTCGCCAACAATCAGGTAGCGGTTACCACCTGCGGCGAATCCGAGTCTGGAAAGAAAAAGCGGACCGCTCTTTCCGTAAATGGCAGCAGGCCGAAGAATTGTAGTCGCTAATTTTGACTCTGTATGATATTTGTTGACCAACTGCTCAGCTTCGATTTTGGTTTTGCAGTAATAGGTCTGATTTTCCTGCTCATACGGCATCGCTTCATTAAAGCACGTCTCGGGCAAAGAGGCCGAATGATCATAAACAATAACCGAACTAATGAAAACAAATCGCCTGACTTTGGCTTTTACAGCCTGGTCCAGCAAATGCCCGGTAGCTTCAACATTGATGGCATAAAAAGCCTCCCAACTGCCACGCAACGTGGCGGCAGCGTGCACAATCACATCAACACCTTTCGCGGCCTCGGCAATGCACTTTTCATCGTGTAAATCCCCACGAATAAGCCGGACGTTTTTTTCCTCAAGATATTTGGTATCGCTGGTTGGCCGTACAATGGTGACGAGTTCATGCTTTTCTTCTGAAAAAAGCGCAACCAGATGACGCCCGAGAAATCCGGCAGCGCCGGTAATTAATATTTTCACAACTACATCTCCTTCGTTGTTCGTATCGAAACGCAAATCAGCGAAAACATAAAAAATCTTTATTTTGCAACATGCACGAAACCGCACAGAAAGCCGGCCGGCAACAGTTTTCCGGCCTGTCACACCATTCTAAAAACACCGGAACAACAACCGACATCGCCGGTGGATAGCCACTAATTAACCGCATTGGTAACTTCCTTCTGGCTCCACTTAAAAACAGACACGGTTTTTCGATCTGACTCAAAAACCCGAGGTAAATTTGATACAAGAAAATCATGCACTTCGCCTGGGACGTAAACCTGATTCGAAAAACGGTAATTATCCACCAAAAGCCAGCCGCTCGGGTTTTCTTGCAGTACCGTTTTCAGCTCAGTGAGATCATCAATAATGTCGGTGCCGCTGTAAAGATCAATGAAACGGCCATCCGCAGCCACAATGTTATTCGTGATGGCCAGGTCAGCATTTGACCAATTCAAATTATATTCCGCCCGCCCCAAATAGTGTTGAACAGACAACGGCAGCGTGGACATGAGAACATCCGTTTCCGCCAATCTATGTTGCATAAATTTCGCAGCAGCCCGCCATTCATTATGGTAAATCGCACCGTTAAAATAGCCATCCTTCAATCTGGGAATTTTCTGGCCGAATCGAAACCCTGGAGTCAGAGGCAGCCACAACAAGCAGAGGAGCAGAGCAACCCTCTTCCGGGCATCCAAATGCTGCAACCCATTCCCGAGATTTTTTAGTTTGGGACTAAGCAGCGCCCTCTCAAAAAACTCACTAATTCTGCTCAAGGCAAATGAAGCAACAATGAAAACAACCGGGTAAACGTTAAAAACATAATCACTTTTCCTATATTGAAAAACAAAACTGAACAGCAATACAGGAACGAACAAAGTTACCAGCGCGAAGACACCAGGCTTGTGCCACCTGCCCAAAATCAGCAAAGCGCCCACGCAAAAAAGTATATTTATCGGAAAATGAGCATCACCAAAAATGAACTCAAAAATGCGCCACTGATTTTGCGCTGAACCAACCTCTGCCCAGCCTGGTTGATAGCCGATAGCATATTGAGCAAAATCCCGAACCTGGGGTATAAAGCCGAAGAGCAGAGCAAGTCCCAAAAAACAGAGCAAAAAAACGCCGTACTTTGATTTCACACTCGCTGCAAAACCCGCTTTAAAAACAATTCGACCCGCCATTACCAGCACATAAGCGAACAAACACACCAGGAACAGGGCTGTGTTTTGATGCGTCGTGTAGCTCATAACGAAGAAAATGCCCGCTAAAAGCAAAGAGGGCACGTGAATATTCCAGTCAGCAAGCAAACGCTTTAGTCCGGGAGAACCCTGGCGGTCAGCCACGCCAGTGCCTGGCCACCCGCCTTTTTCAAAGCCATGATAGAAAAAATACATGCCCGCCAGAAAGGTGAGCTGGAAAAGCGCATACATGCGACATGCCCTGGACCAACCGACTTCAAAAGGAGCAAATGAAATCATGATGGCAGCCAATAAAGCGGTGCGCTCATCAAACCAACGCCTGCTGACAAAATAAATCAATGGAATCATCAAAAAACCGAACACCGCCGAAGGCAACCTACTGGAAAATTCGGTTACACCAAAAAAATTAAAAGAAACAACAAGCGAGCGAGTCAGCAGCGGCGCCCTGGGATAAGCATACCCTGACGGCAGCAATGGCTCGCCAACGTCGGCCTGAGATTTGGCTGCTTCGACAAAATCAAGTTCATCGACCCAAAAGCTTGGTACTCCCAGGTTGGCAAACCGAAGGTACGCGCCAAATAATAACGCCCCCAAAAGCAGAACCCAGTGTAATTTTTGATATGAATTTGCCATTTGTGATAAAATTACACCCAAACGCTACTGTGCATTTTCTGACTCTTCAGCGCTGTTTTTCACTGCCTTCAACCCTTTCCAGAAACCAATTGTGTAAGCAACCAGACCAGCGAATATCAGTGGATAAAGTCCCCAAAATTGTAAAAATAATCCGCGATCATGTTTAAAAAAGCGTTTGGCTATGAGGAAAGTTCTGGCGAATGGAATCAGAGGGATCAAAACAGGGAGCTTTACCAGGATGCCACCCACCTGATCTTCCATGGTACGAACTTGAGCGCCACCAAAACCGATTTCATATTGATTCTTCAACACACTCTTAAGCGACATGCGATTATGGTGCTTCACCGTGATGCCATGATGAAAATAAATTGACTCACCAAGCAGCTTGATTTTTCGACAAAAGAGTGCGTCGCTACCTTTAATCGTGTCTTCGATTTTGCCGATCTTGTCAAACACACTCTTTTTGAAAGAAATATTGCAAGTCGGGATGAAACGAACATCGCCCTCCGGCATGGTCGGCACCATCTCACTGAACTCAAGCAAGTATTCAGCAGTGCCGACAAAACTGCGCACCGTGCCATTGGCCACGGGTCCACCCACCACATTCTTGCCATTTTTCTGCGATTCAATAATATTGTGAATCCAGGTGTCGTTTGCCTCACAATCCGTATCAATAAAAGCGATGACTTCGCCCTGGGCGCGGGCAATTCCGGCGGTTCGGGCCGTGCCGGGAAAGGCTCGCTCTTTGAGATGTATTGGTGTCACAAAAGGAAAACGCTCCTGCAGAAACGGCGTAATGTCCGCTTCCGAGCTGTCGACGACAATCACCTCTACATCCGGCCGCTCTGCCTGTTCCCGAATCGAGTTGAGGCACAGAGGCAGCCACGCTTTCGAATTGTAAGAAGGGATGACAATTGAGAGAAAAATATCATCCCGCTGTTTTTCTTTGCTATCTTCCATAATGAACTTTATCCGGTCGTCCAGATACAAAATTAAGGGTATTGAGCATTATGCAGAACAAATCCTGAGAATTAATTCTGCGTGACAAATCAAAATGCGAATTAGTTATCCCGTAAATATTCAGAAAGGCGCTCTTTATAAAAGTCGGCTGTTTCCTGAACACCTTTTGCCAGATCAACACGAGGCACCCAGCCAACAGCATCTTGAATTTTCTTGCAAGTGACTACAAACTTTTTGATATCAATGGCCTCGCGTGTTTCGGGAAACGGGATGTGTTTGTATTCACCCCTGCCAACGCTCTGAACAACCGTCTTTACCATATCCAGAAACACGGTTTCAACGCCGGAGCCAACAAAAAACAGCTCACCATTTGCCTTGTCAGACAAAGCCACGCGCACAAAAGCATCGACCACATCGGTGATGTAGACGTAATCGCGTGTCTGGCTGCCCTCGCCATAAACAGTGATGGTCTGCCCCTGCATGGCATTTGCCATAAACCAGTTCAGGATGCCGTAAAAACCGGCGTGCATTTGGCAGCGCGGGCCGTACACATTATTCAGCCGCAGTGAAACCACCGGAAAATCATAAATTTTGCTGTACAGAAAAAGATACTGTTCTCCGGCCATTTTGTTGATGCCGTAAACATCCGTGGGATTCTGCGGGTGCGCCTCATCAACCGGCATGTAAACCGGCTCGCCGATTTGGCCACGCGAGCCTGCGAAGATCACTTTGGGCTTGTTGCTGCTCACGCGGCAAGCCTCCAGTACATTGAGTGTGCCGGTGCAATTTATTTCAGTGTCGAGCTCCGGTTGTTCAATGGAGATCTCCCGACCGACCTGCGCTGCCATGTGGAAAACAATGTCTGTGCCCGCCGCCAGTTCGGTCAAAAGTTGCCGGTTGCGCACGTCGCCTTCGACAAAACGAAGACTTTGTTTTATTTCTTTAACATTGGCGTGATTCCAGCCGTACGGCTCAAGGCAAGCATCCAGTATCGTAACGTCTGCACCAAGTTCAACGCAGCGGTGCGCGATGTTGCTGCCGATAAAACCCAGCCCACCGGTAATGAAAACCTTTTTGCCATTCATGGCTGTATACTCAAAATCAGTATTACTCAATTCAACATCTCCTCAACTATCTTAGTCAATCTCTGTGAAAAAATAGCCAGGGTGCAATTTTTCTTAAAAACTGCGTGACCACTTGTGGCAATTTTTTCTTTTAGCACTTCATTTTTTTTTAGTTTAAGCACAGCATCTGCAATGGCCCCGGGATTCGCCCTCTCAACAAGCAAAGCGCTGTCACCATCTTTCAGCAACTCCTGGACAGGTTCATTTTTTGCCGTTATCAGGGGCCGGGCTACAGCAATGGATTCGATGACTTTGTTGGTCAGAACACGCTCTGTACGTGGGTTTTCACCAAAAATACCCAGACAGCAATCCGCACGAGACATGTAATCAGCAAGTTCATTGTAAGGCACCCAATCGATAAATGTGCAATTTTCAAGATTAAGGTCACGAGCAAGTTGCATGTCTTGTTCATAGGTAATTCCGGTACCAATAATCTGAAAGTGCACCCCTTCATCACGCAACAAATCAGCAGCGCGGAGAATGTGTTTCACCCCATGGAAAGGCGCATACTCACCATGAAAATGGCACAAAAATTTGCCGTTCGTCTTTTTCTTTTCTTTGGGGTGCACCACTTTGTCGTCAGTGGCCAGGAAAATATGAAAAAACTTCTTTTCCGGAATACCGAATTTTTTTGCGTAGTCAAAAATATGGTCAACTGTTTCGAGAATAATGCGATCGGCCCAGCGCATGGACAGAGCGTCCGACCACCAGTAAAAACGAGCGAGAAAACTGGTGGCTGCACCCTTGCCACGGTCGTGCACCATCGTGTCAAAAGTTGAAATGTACACATCGTACAGAATTGGTTTGCGGGTGAGCAGTCGGATAAAAGGGAACAGAAGCTGCCCGTAAAAGCCAACCACAATCAAATCGCAGCCACGCTTCTTGCGGAAAAAATCCCAAATAACGCGGGGGTAATGTTTGAAAGATTTTGCCGGTGGCAGGCAAGTTACGACTTCATAACCTGCGGCCCGCAAACCGGTTAAAATCATGTGCGTGCGTGAGTAGGTTTCCTCGCGGCCGGCGACAAAACAAATTTTAGCTTTCTTTTGCACGTATCTCTTCACCCTGAAGCCTGTTACTGCTAATTTGGCTAACCTCCATTTTCTTAACACGAAATTGCGTGTCCTCAATCAATCGCCTGTTCGCACGAATGAGATCTGCCAGCAAACCAATCATGCCGATTTGAAAACCGATTAGCATGAGCACTGCCGACAGAATCAAAGATTGGATGTGTCCGCTGCCATCGCCAATGATAAAAAAATATACAAACCGCATAGAGACAATAAAACCGATCCCAAAAGCGAGGCCACCAGCCAGAGAAAAAGTTTTTAAAGGCTCGTACATTGTATAAATTCGAAGAATCGTTGCCAATGACCGTTTGACATATTTGGGAATGCTGGAAAACAAACGGGAATCGCGCAGCTTTTCATTTGTACCAACCGGCACATGGGTAATGGCGATGTTGCTCTTGCCCGCCTGAATGATTGTTTCAAGTGTGTAAGTAAAGCCGGACACCACATTCAATCTCAAAGCCGCATCAAGGCTGAAAGCACGGAATCCGCTGGTTGTATCTGGAATATTTGTGTCGGATATCTGGCGCACAACCCAACTTCCCAACTCTTGCAACCTTTTCTTTATGAACGAGAAATGTGCAATGTTGTCGATTTGCCGATCACCGACAACCATGTCCGCGGTGCGGTCAATGATTGGCTGGATCAATGCGGCAATACAACCGGCGTCATACTGATTATCGCCGTCTGTGTTAACAATCACATCGGCGCCAAGTTTTGCGCAAGCGTCCAGGCCGGTCATAAATGCCTCGGCAAGCCCTTTATTATTGGTATGACTGACGATATGATTTACACCGAGTTCACGCGCCACTTCAATTGTACGGTCTGTGCTGCCGTCATCAATAATTAATGTTTCTATCGTGTCGATACCCGCAATTGCTTTGGGCAATGCACCGATGGTCTCCGGCAGCGTTTTCTCTTCATTGAGGCAAGGTATTTGAATTATAAGTTTCAACTTGTTCTGCTATGATTATGTTTGAGGTTTATACCAACAGATAATTCGGATTTCACCTTTCGAGGGGAATCCGGGCTGTCCGGTTTCTTACTCAAGAACTTCCTCAATAGTGTATTCATTGATGTCCTTCGCGTGGGTAAAAATAATCATTTCACCAATCAACCCAATGGATATCATTTGAATGCCGATGACAAGCAGCAGCGCACCTAAAAGTAACAACGGTCTACCGGCTATGGGACCGAACTCAAATAGACGGTAGAAAAACAGATAGGCGCTCATACCTGCACCGACCAAGGCAAAAACCAACCCAAGAAAACCAAGAAAATGCAGTGGCTTTTTCGAATAATTTGTCAGGAAAAAAACCGACACAATATCAAGCGTTCTCTGGATGTATTCAGTAAAATACCGCGATTGCCTGAACTCACCGGTCAGTTGCTCAATCTTTTCATCCGTGACTTTATAACCTTTGCGTTCGGCTAAAATGGGGAGAAAGATATTCAGGTTTCCGTAAAGTGGAATCTCCTGAAGCAACTGTTTGCTTGCCGCAAACACGCCACTGTTTGTGTCCTGCAATGCACTCTTCGATATCCATCGAATAATGGTATTGAAGGCCCGTGAGACAAACTGGTTCAATTCCGAATCCCGGCGAGGGTGGCGCAAACCCATCACCAGATCATAGCCATCGTCTAACTTGGCCATTAGCGCCGGGACTTGGCTGGCATTAATTCGGACACGAGTCGTAAAGAAAACGATTTTATCGCCCCCGGCCTGCTTGAAGCCGGCGTCGAAAGCAGCAGCCTCGCCGAAGGAAGCACGCATACGGATGAGCTTTACACGTTTGTCCTTTTCAGCAACCTCTTTAAGCTCGCCCCATGAACTATCCGTGCTGCCGTCATCAACAAAGATAATTTCGTAATTCTTTTTTGTTTTGCCGAGCCCCGAAATCAGTGCGCCGTAGACGCTGCCTACCTCATCACCGATGTTGTGAACTGCAACAATAATCGACGCCTGGAGCTTCACCTTTGTTCTTGGCCGTTTGGCTACGCCATCCTTTTGCGCAGCTTTTTTTTCTGTTTCCACTTGCATTAATAAATTTCCTCGCAGCAAATATTATGTTATCCTAAAACCCAACTTTATATCCAATTGGATACCCGTCGCCGGCGCAGAAGCGAAGAACAAAACCGCGAACGAACACCACGACAAGGAACACCCGGTGCGTTAACTCTCCCTTGAAAAATACTCCATGAGCTGCCCTGTTTTCTTCTCTCCGGTCTTTACGACCAGGCTTGCGATGAGGCCATAAAATACAAACAGAAAACCGGATGTAAGCAACAAAAATGCAAGAGCAACCAGCACATTGATGCCGGCGAAATCATAGGCGCCTGTCAAGACCAGATAAAAACAAGCCAACATCGCCGCCACACCACTTATATTGAACAAAAAACTGAACATGCCAAAAAAATGAATTGGCCGGTTCAAGTACTTGATGAAAAAATTAAGCGTGGTCAAATCCATAATAACCCGAAAAGTGCGGGTCAAATTATATTTGGATTCGCCAAACTGCCGCGGGTGGTGATCGACGACCATTTCCGCAATGCTCGCACCTTCGATGCGGGCAAGTGCCGGAATGAAACGGTGCATCTCACCATAAAGTCGAATTTTGTGAATAATCTCTGAACGATAAACTTTCAATGAGCAGCCGGTATCGTGCAACTTTACGCCGGTGAAAAAACGAATTATCTTGTTTGCAAGTTTAGACGGCACTTTTCGGATTAGCATTTTATCCATGCGGTTCTTTCGCCATCCGGCAACAATATCATGTCCTTCTTCCAGCTTACTAACCAGGGCCGGTATGTCTTTTGGATCATTCTGCAAATCACCATCCATTGAAATAACCACACGCCCCCTTGTCCGCTCAAAGCCGGCTGCCATTGCTGCAGATTGGCCAAAATTACGCCTGAATTTCACAACTTTCAAATTGCTATCTTTTTCGTGCAGAGATTTTAGAATTGAAAAAGTCTGATCCGTGCTGCCGTCATCAACCATGATAATCTCATACGGCTTGCGCATTTTCCTGAGCACTTCCGTTATTCGGTCGTATAAGAGCTCAACATTTTCCTCTTCATTCATCACCGGAACAACGACTGAGTAGTGTAAAATATTGTCTTTCATGCTTCTTTAGTCTGAATTATGCATTGAAAAATTAAACGCCTAGTTCCTGCGTCCGCCGGGTTTATTAACAATCCACCCTTTTACCTGTCTTTCCGGCATTCGCAGGAATGACACGTTGAATAGTAACTGAGCAGAAAATTTAACATGCTATGTATTATTAAGTTAAGTTCTGTTTTGCAAATTTTTACAAATTATCAAGCTTAGCGTTTTCTGCCCAAAGCACTAATTCGAATTTGTCACCTCACCGGCCTGTCGCATCATTGCCCCCCAAAGCACCTTTCTGCGCTTAACAAGCCTGATAATCGCCACAAATGGTAGCAACACGGTAAATTCCCACACCAAAGTCCACAAGTTATGCGCCACAAAAAGTGATTGGAGGAAGTCACCGCTGCTGTTAGATTTCTTGACCGCCATAAAGAGCGAAAAGGGCGACAAAAAGTGTTGGTCTGAAAAAGGCCACAACATCGGCACCCCGGTCGGGTCGGTATTATCGACACCAAAAAAATCCAAAAGCACATGTGAATAATAAACTGTAAAGAACATTAGGAAGCATTGTTTAAAGCTCCCCATTTGCCGCAATTGAAAAAAGCCGGCCAACATTGCACCCACCACAACTGCGGCGCCTAGACTATGGCTCAGGTGCCGATGAAACATGTGAGGATCGCCAAAAAGAAGCCCCGGCAAAAAGTCAAAATCCGGAAGATTCGCTACAAAAACCACCAGCAGAATCATCTTCCAGGAAGTTAATTTTGACTCCTTTGCAAAACTATCGTAGGCTGCGTAACCTATTAAGGAATGGCCGACAGGCAGAGGCATACCTTAATTATTCTCCATTAGTTCAAATGCCCGTTTCCTGGCATGTACAATTATTATCAGACTGACGCTAGTGAGCGCTGCTATTTGTTTGACACGAAACAACATCCAATCAGCCAGCCTTATTTTGCCGACTTTAAATAAATAATCCCTTAGTAATCAAGATTTTTTTGCAGCCAAAGTTCGAGTACCAGCAACGCGTACAACCGATGAGAATAGTCTTTCTTTTTAGAAAGGTGTAAATCGAGCATTCGTCTGACAGCGTCCGGGTTGAAAAACCCACGGCTTTTTAAAGCTGATTCGGAGAGCACGTCATTAATCAAGTCCTTGAAAATCGATGTGTTCCGCATCCAATTTTTCATCGGCACATTGTGACCCATTTTGTCTTTGCGAAATACGATCTCATCCGGCAGGACGCCTTCCATGGCTTTCTTTTGAATGTATTTAACCTGAGAGCCTTTAATCTTTAAATGAGCTGGTATGGTTGCCGAAAACTCAATGAGACGATAGTCATGCAACGGAAATCGTGCTTCAATACCCCATGCCCTGGTCAGACGCAATCGATCAACGTGAAAATGCACCAATGTTTGATAGTCGCCATAAAGGCTTTTACTCAACAAGTCCGGCCCATCGGCATCATCGTACAAACCGGTAATATCATTGTATGAATTCTTCTCACCGAGTTCCGCCGTAAAGTCGCGATTGCAAATTTCAGCAAGTTCATCGTCATTGTAGTAGATACGCCAGCGATTACTCAACAAAGTTTCCGGGAAATTGTAACTATAGGAAAAACGGCGTGCTTTTACCCGCAGACTCTTCTTTTCTTCAGAGTCGGGCAACATACCGGCAACGGCAGTGATGCTGTTTCTAATAAGGCCGGGAATCATGTCAAACTTTGCTGCCATTTTATCGGCAATATAGACAGGGTGGCCGGCGTACAACTCGTCACCGCCATCACCCGTCAAAATATAATTAACTTTCCCTTTGGCAGCGCGGCCAAGAATGTACGAACCAAGTTCCACACCGATGTCGCAGAGTGGCTCCTGCATCCACTCAGTCAAAAGGGTGAGATTTTCAAGCTCTTTAGCTTCGAATTCCAGTTCATTGTGCTGCGTATTGTAATGCTTTGCCATCACACGGGCAAAGTGAGATTCATCGACATATTTGTCATCACAGCGGAAGGAAAACGTGTGGATAGGCCGATCTGTGATCCCACTCAAGAGCCCAACCACAGAGCTGGAATCCATGCCACCGCTCAAAAAAGCGCCTGGATCTGAATCTTCACCCATGGTCCTGACACGGATGGCATCCCTGGTCAAGTCAAGCATTTCTTCAACAAAATCACTCGTGGGCCGACCATTTTGATCCTTGTATGACAATTGCCAATAGCGCTTACTTTGCAGCTTTCCATTTTCAAGTTGCAGGCAATGCCCGGTTTGGATTTTCTTTACTTTCCGGATGAAGGTATCCAAGCCCGGGTTATAATTGAACAGCAAATAATTTCGGATAGCGCGGTGATTATATGTCTTTTCAACACGCTCATGCTTAGCCAGGGATTTAAGCGATGAACTAAAAATCAGCATCTTCTCATCCCAGTAGTAAAACAGCGGCTCAAAGCCAACATGATCTACTGTAAGCACAAATTTCTGTGTCCGTTGATCCCAAATACCCGCAGAGAACTGACCGTTGAGACTCTCAAAACCGTTGATACCACTGCGCTCATAAGCGGACAAAACAATGCCGGCAACATTATTTTTTTCCTTCGTAACATCCTCGGTACCAACCTTGAAAATATTACCGGATGCAACCACAGCAATATCTTTGTTTGAACTAAAAGCCAGGCCAACACCATCATCAATTGTCGGCACACCTGTTTCAACCGTTCCGAGGGCAACATTTTGCCTAATGAAACTGCTGGTTGATTTTTCAGACAATGCCTTTGGCACAAGTTGAAAAAGTGATTCTTTGCTGACCGGCGCTTCTTTATCTTTATTTATAATTCCGTAAATCATTTAACTCTCCGACTTTCCCAAAGTGACCCGCTCTCAATAGAATTGAAAAAAATTCTCTTGCAAAGGCGCAAAGCCCGCAGAGAAAAAAATAATTGTGATTGACCTAGTCTTAGTCATTTCTGCCGAATGTAAACTAAGTTTCTAAATTTTCCCCTTTCAGGATTTCATTATGTTCTTTGCCTTTGCGCCTATCCCACATGAACTTTGCAGGCACACCCGCGGCAATGGCAAACTCGGTTATATCTTTGTTCACGACCGCATGCGCACCAATAATGCTATCGCGGCCAATTGTGGTGCCATCCAACACTGAGACGCCTGCACCCAGCCAGACGTTTTCTTCAATCGTAATGCCTTTCGAAGATCTCCCCTGCATTAAAACAGGAATGTCTGTACGATCGCTGTCGTGATCACCGCCAACCAGATAACAAAAGGCCGCCATTAAGTGATTCTTTTTAATGACGATTTTACTGAGTGATGAAATAACACAGTTAAACCCAATATTCACATTTTCCTCTAACACAATATCGCCATTGTGACAAGTCAAAATGGTACTGCGGCCAATAAAAACACCGTCATGAATATCAATGCCTTTGTTGTTTTCGCCTTTGGCATCTAAAACACAATTGTCATCAATAACAACATTGTTGCCAACCCGTATTTTCCCAGGATGACGAATTCCAACGTTTGCACCGATGGCAACACCACGACCCATAGAGCCAAAAATCGCCCGGTAAAATTTCTGACGCAGAAACAAACCCAGCGCGCCGGGCATCCAGCTAAACAGCGTGATGATAAGCTCAAACTTGATCATATTAAGCAGGCCCGGCTTGCCGACAACAATCTCTTGATACTTTTGCAAAGTAGACTTTTTCTCGTCAAAAAGGTCCTTTTGCGTATCCATTATTTGGTGATTATTATTTTCGCTCATCAAATGGTCTCCTTTTATCAGTTATCGGCTACAAATCCTGCATAATATTTAATTTTTATGTAACTAATCTGCATGTCATGCTCCGACTAAGGCCTCATCAGGAATCTTTCCGAAATGCATACATTACACCTCCCAGAATACCCAATAACAAAATCATCCCATAAGCAATCCACGAAAAAGCCAGGCTCTGTGCAACCGTGGCTTTGCCCAACATTTCAGTCAAAAACGAAACATAAATACCTTCCCGCACGCCAATGCCGTTTATGGATACCGGCAAAGTCTGAATGAAAATACTGAGCGGAATAAACACCAGATAATAATTAAAACCCACATCCAAACCCAGCGCTTCGGAAATCAAATAATAGTGAAAAATGACGTTTAGCTGAAACAGCAAGGAAATCAACATCGTCATTGTCAAAACTTTGGTACGACCTCTAAATGGGGCGAATGCGTCCTGAATCTTGCTAATCAATTTAGTCAGAATGCTGCCGCCCGGCAATCGAGTAATAAAACCCGGTAAACTCCCTGAACTTCCCCGGAAAAAAATCAACCAGACCCCAAATGTCATGGCGGAAAAGATGCAAACCACCCAGATCCACAGGTTTTCGGTCCGGGTAACAATGCCTGCAGCCATGCTGAAAGCGAGCAAGGCGAACATCATTAATGCAAACAGACCGAGAAACCGCTCTACGAGAACAATGGCCAGCGATTGTGTTTTTGGTACGCCCTGTTTTGTCGTATCAAAAGCACGGTAGCCATCTCCGCCAATTGTTGAAGGCAGCAAATTATTAAAAAACATGGCAATTGCATATGAGCGCATGAGATAGCTAACCGGCACCTCAAACCCCTGATCTTTCAGCAAAAGATGCCAGCGATAAGAGCTGGAAAAATAACCAATGCCGTGAAGCAAAAACGACAATATTACCAAAGACATATTTGCAGAAGTGACGGCTGTCCAAATAGCGGCAACATCAGCCTTGCTGACCAAATAATAGATCAGCGCAGCGCTGACTGCCATTTTTACACCCAGCATCAACCGCTGCTTACCCGCTTGCCTAGGCGCTTCTTCTTTGCTCCTCTGTACAGATTCGATGTTACCGACTGCGGTATTCAAATTATATTAAACCTTGCGATTTATACCATTTGGCCGTGCGCGACAAGCCATCCTCCAATGTTACTTTTGGCTTGTACTTCAAATCTTCTTTGGCACGACTAATATCAAATGCCCTATCCTTGGTGAAAAAATCCAACCTACGGCGATAAAGTGGTGGCTCAATGCCAAATGGCCGGCAAAGGCTTTCACAAATTATGGCAGCAAAATAAACCGGAAGTAAAGGCAAGCTGCTTTTGGCAACCGGTTTTTCAAGAATTTTGGCAATATATTCTACCAATTCTTTGAGTTTTAAGTACTCCTCACCACCAATTGTGTAGGTATTGCCAACCGCTTCTTTCTTCTCTCCGGCCAAAATGATGCCTTCGACCAAATCTTCAACAAAGGTCAAATGGTAAAGCACGTCGCCCTTGCCGATCATACGGAATTTACCATTGTTGATAAATTTGAAAAGTTTCAGGAATCGTGTGTCACCGGGCCCGTAAATGCCAACGGGACGAACGACAACGCCTTCCATTTCATATTTTTCAAAAAAGCCAATTGCCAGCTTCTCACCCTCCATTTTCGATTCCTGGTAATGATCACCAGGTTTGTAGGGAGCAGTTTCCTTGGCTGGTGGATTTTCAATCTCACCCTGCACACCGACCGTGCTACAGTGAACAAATCTTCTAACGCCACTTTTTCGAGCACTTTCAAGCAATGCGCGCGTGCCATCAACATTCACTTTCCAGAAATAATCCCTGGACACGCCTTCCTGGCGATAAGCTGCGGCAACATGAAACACAATGTCTACATCGTTGAGAACGCCATCCTGACTTTCGAGGTTGGCCAAATCGCCATAGACAAGCTCTGCACCCATTTTTTTGAGGTGATCAACTTTGCTGGATTTTCTCGCGAGCGCTTTTACTTTGTAACCGCGTTCGGCTAATATTCTACACAGGTGACTACCGGTAAAACCGCTTCCGCCTGTAACAAATACTGTTTTTTCCATTTCAGATTCCAGCTATTTTTCTAAGTTTGCGCAACATAAATGGCCCGCGTTTCGGCAAGTTCCGCTGACACGCGTTGTTCATCCCAATTTAACTCTGCGGCCATTATCCGGGCACAAGTTTTCAGTGCAAGCTCACCGGGATTACCCGAGCTGCCAAGTTCAGTGCGGCGGCGAACGACATCCGCTAATTTCATGGCCATTTCTTCTCGAACAGCGTAAATCACTTCCGCTTTAAGCACGGGGCTGGTTGAAGACACCGGCTGTTTTAGCTCCTCGCTTTCTTCAGCATAACGAACAATTGCCGGGTAACCCGAGCCATAATTTTGAATCAAATGTTCGATGCTTTTCTTAGCAAAAGAATCCGGCTGCCGCGCCACTTCAGCACCCAAGTAATTTTCCATGTGTTCAATTTTACCGCCATGAACCGGGGTTGTTCGGGTTTGACATTTCGCCTTTTTCCCTAATTTTATGCAAGCTCGATCAACGGTTTTCTCCGCCACATCCCGCGCCGTGGTATATTTAACGCTTACAACAGACAGCAATCCATCGATACCGGCTTGCTGCGAATGGTCGATAATCTTATAACTTTTCAGCAGGTTCACATCACCGGTATCCTCGTTGACATCATCCATAGGCAAAAGCCCACCATAGAAAAAAAGAACATCTTCCCGCTGCAAATTTGCCGGCGGATAAGCGTGGTTCACTTCATCAATGAAGGCTTGAATATCCTGTTCCCGAATTCTAAACTTCTCTGGATTGCCATCGTAATGCACATGGGTTGTGCCGATCAACGAATATTCCTTCCACGGCGTTACAAAAAACAAGCGCGATCCTTTATTGACCAACGCATCATCATCTTTTGACTCTGCTTTGCTGGAAATTCCCACGGCAAATTTATCGAACAGCTTTTTCCGGACCACTAAATTCATAGCTGCTGACATCTCAACTTCTGCCTTTGGCAGATGGCCGTTTAAGCGCTGTAACACTTTGTTGAGCCAAGGTCCGGCATTATTAATCACAAGGTCGGCAGAAATATCAAAACTCTCTCCAGTAAATTTGTCTCTGACTTTTACGCCAGTGACCCGATTGCCATCGCGGTTGAAATCTGTCATTTCAACATAATTTGCCACGATTGCACCGGCGTTGACCGCGGAGTGTAAAAAAGCCAACAGCAGTCGCTCTGAATTATGAACCTGACAATCGTACCAGATGGCGCCACCATTAAGTCCGGCCTCGTCGATTCCCGGAATAATGCGCTGGCACTCTTCCTTTGAAGCAACCCGGCCCCGTGGCATAAATTTCCCGGGATCCTTAAGCCCATTCCTATCAAAACCAATCAAATCGTTGAGAAAGAGAGCCAGGGTCATGACTTCTTTGCCCTTAATCGCGTGGCCATAAGTAGGCATAATGCATGGTAAAGGATGCACAAGGTGAGGTGCGATACGCATCAGGGTTTTACGTTCACCAATTGACTCGCGCATGCGTTTGAAGTCGGCATGCTGGAGATAGCGCAAGCCCCCATGGATGATTTTCAAGCTGTTGGATGAAGTAGCAGAGCCGAAATCGTCTTTCTCAATCAGTGCGACGGAAAGTCCCCGAAGTGCGGCGTCCCACGCTGCTGTAACTCCGTAAATACCGCCACCAATGATAATAACATCAAAATGATTCCCCCGTAACTGCGCCAAGTCTCTGTTCATGAATATCCGATTATTCCCCTTCGGATTATTAACTACTTTTTGGCGAATGCCATGATATGCCACCCAGTGTTTCGAGTGATCGTTTTGGGAACCAGGTTAAACGCCGGTACAAAAAAACTGTTAAAGAAAATGGCCTTCAAGCCGCTTTGCAAACGTGATTTCACAGGAAATCGTTCCGGCAGAATGCGCACACTGGAAAAATTTTCAAGCAATTTTTTAAACTCATCAATTGAATACTTCTTAAGAACCGGTGCATCTTCGTGCTCCAAACCAACACCCAGGGTTTGCGACAAAAAGTTGAGCCATGATACACGGTTGTAAACCATCATAATCACCTCGCCATCAGGCTTGATCACCCGACGCAACTCCTCCACCATTTTTTTTGCGTTGGCAGTGTACTGAATAACCCCGTGCGCATAAACCATATCAAAAGTGTCATCTTCAAATTCCAAATCCTCACCATTTCCAAGCTGCAAAGTCCCCTCGAGATCGTGATGAGCAAAGTACTTTTGGGCCAAATCCACCGACTGCTCTGCCAAATCTACGCCTGTAACCTTGGCCCCGCCTCTGGCAAAACGAAATAAGTCGATACCGACGCCGCAGCCGACTTCCAAAATCCGCTTGTCCGCATAGCCAGAGAAATCAACAACCTCAGGCAAATAACGTAATTTGTCAAACCGATACTCATCCAGGTCGGCAAAAAACCCCTTCGAGCCAACCGGATGTTTTGCAAGTTCCAAATCGTGAATATGTTCATTCCAGTAAAGACGAATTTCTTCCAGCAAAGAATCTTTGAGTATGAAACCCGGCTGTTCAACTTCATCTATTTTCATTGGTACACCATCCCTAAGCAGCATTTGTTTTTTATAAAGATCTTGCGGTCAATTTCTCTAAATTACCCCGGCATTTGATGCGCGCCATTCAATCATCGACAGGTTGCTTATCATGTGCTTTGTTGCACAGCCTCAGGCCGCAGCCACCTCACTCTGTACTTCAGCTTTATTTTCCCGGCTGCCTTGTGGGCGCCGCAAATAAATATCCTGCCAGATGCCGAACACCATCATGGCCCAGAGCCGATGGCTGTGATTTTCTTTATTCTGTAAATGTTCGTTTTTTAATTTTTCAACATGCACAGGGTTAAAGAAACCCTCATTGCTGATTTTCTCTTGAGACAGGACATCCATCATCAAAGGCTTGAGGTCTGTCTTCAGCCAATTTTTTATTGGAATACTAAACCCTTCCTTGCCACGTCCGAGAATTTCCGGAGGTAGTAAATCGGCCATTGCCTTTTTCAAAAGATATTTTGTGGTCTTTCCCTTAAGCTTCAGATTGCTTGGAATGGTAGCAGAAAACTCAACAAACCGATGATCCAGAAAAGGAACGCGCGCCTCCAAAGAAGCTGCCATGCTCATCCTGTCAACCTTCACCAGTATATCGTCTACCATGTAAGACTTAATGTCCACATAGAGTTGCCGATTCAACTCGTCCGATGTGCCGGCGCGATCGAAATAGCCTCGAACATGCCTGTAAGAATCAACCCCGTTTAACGCAGAACGCACCCGCTCAGAATAAAATTTTGACTTTTCGGCTGCTTGGAGAAAAATCATCCAGCGGGTGTGCTGCAAGTCCGCCGGTAGCCGCATGCCTTCATCAAACCGTTTAATTCGATTAAAGAGTCCCTTCTTTTTTTCTGTTGGCGGCAGATGCTCCACCAAAGGAGAAATCAAACCATTGCGGAGTGCCCTGGGCACTTTACCGTATGAATTTCCAAGCCGATTTGCAATATATGTATCGTATCCGGCGAACAATTCATCACCACCATCGCCAGACAAAGCTACGGTGACATGCTCCCTTGCCATTTTTGACACCAGGTAAGTTGGAAAAATGGAAAAGTCGCCAAATGGTTCATCCAGATGCGCAACCAGTTTTTCCGTCAACTCAAGCGCATTGGGTTCTATGGTAAACTCGTGGTGTTCTGTATTAAAATGTTTGGAAACAATACGGGCAAAACTTGATTCGTTGTAAGAGGATTCCTTAAATCCAATTGAAAATGTTTTAACCTGCCTATTCATTTCCGCGCTCATCATTGCCACAATTGCACTAGAATCAATGCCTCCGCTAAGAAAAGCGCCCAGCGGCACATCACTCATCAGGCGAATTTTAACAGCATCGCGAAACAACGCACGCAGTTCTTCACAAAGCGCTTCTTCGCTCCGCTCCTTCTCGTCAAATTTAACATCCCAGTACTCACGCAGAGCAATTTTACCATCTTTTAAAGTGAGAGAATGCCCCGGTAAAAGCTTAGAAATGCCTTGCAAAATACTCAGTGGTGCAGGCACGTACTCGAATGTCATAAACGCGTCCAACGCGGCAATATTGACTTCGCGTGGGACTTCATCGTCCTGTAGAATCGATTTCAACTCGGAAGCAAACACAAATCTTTGCGCATCGTGGTAATAATACAATGGCTTGATGCCCAACCGGTCACGCGCCAAAAAAATGCTGCGATTACGCAAATCCAGAATAGCAAAACCGAACATGCCGTTTAGTTTTGCAGGGCAGTCCTCGCCATATTCTTCGTATGCGTGAACAATGGTTTCGGTGTCGGTTCGTGTCCGGAATTGATGACCTTTTTTCTCAAGTTCAGCCCTGAGTTCCAGGTGATTATAAATTTCGCCATTAAAAACAATCCACACTGAACCATCTTCGTTGGAAATGGGTTGATGGCCGGTCGAAAGATCGATGATACTTAAACGCCGCATCCCGATACCAAAATTCTGTTGCGCGAAAATACCCTCATCATCCGGCCCCCTGTGCGTGATTGCGTCACACATGCGTTGCAGCAGGCGCTCGGAAACAGGGCGCTGATGATCATGAAAAGTTATGCCGCAAATACCGCACATATTTCTACTGCCCTTTCGCCTCTAAGCGATTCTCTAAATACTGATACAGATCTTTGGTTTTTTTCAGATAAACCTCATAGCTGTATTTTTCCTCGGCAAGTGCCGCAGCATTTTTCGTGATTTTTCGACTTAGTTCTGCATCCCGAACAACAGACAACACCCCCTGACCAAAAGCCTCGGCAGTGCAGTCAGTTAACACGGAGACGTCCGGATTTAGAACCTGGGTATGCGTCAAATGAGCAGTCGCAACAATGGGCTTGCCCGAGCGCAAATATGAGTAAATTTTAAGTGGTGTGTTATTTCCCTGCAATCGCGGGGAAACCAGAAGGTCTGATGCTTCAATATATGCGGGCACCTCTTCCGGTGCAACAGAACCGGTAAAAACAAAATGGCCGCCAACCTGCAAATGCTCGGCCTTGTCACGGTAGTGGGCAATTTGTTCAGGCTTGCCACCAACCAGAACAAACCTTACACGCGGCTCTTTCTTTACCACGCTTACGCTGGCTTCAATGAGCATATCAAGGCCTTGATACGGTTCAAATGTGCCGGCATACAAAACAGCTATTTCACCATTTGTTTTAACGGTTTTCTGAATTGATTCAACATCAACCTCTTTCTTAAACACCAAACTATTATCTGCAACGTTCTCAATCAGGCAATTGTGTTTTTCCGGGAAGACACCTTTTACATATTCATACAACTCAGGGCAAATGGTTATTACTGCTTCGGCGCTATTAATGGTGTAGGCTTCCAGCCTCTCAAAAAGCCGGTTCAGAAAACCAGATTTTGAAAATTGGAAGTTAGCCAATTGCTGCGGCAAACTCGAATGCATATCATAAAGGTGCAAAATCCCATGCTTTCCGGCAAAATATGCAGCCCAGAAACCAGCCTCTTCATGTGAATGAATCAGATGGTACTGATTCCGACGCAAGAGAGTAATGGTTTTCATGAGCATCACCAAATCCAACACGATCTTACTTTTTGATGGACCGATTGCGATGTTATTAATGAAAGGAACGCGGGCAATACGATGAATGCTAACACCCTCAATTGCTACATCCTCACCAATATGGTAAGTCAGCAAATCTATTTTGTGCCCAAGTCTGGATAAGGCCTTGAGCCGATGCAACACGCTAAAAGGCGTACCACGTGGCTGAAAAAAAGGCTGGGGGGCAATCATTAACACTCGCATAAAGAAACCATCCCTGTCAAAGTGGTTAAGCTCAAATCTCAGCTCCAAAAGTCGACACCGGTATTTATCGACTCGAAGTTGCAACTAGGAAATGAATCGGTTGTAAGATAATTTCCTTTAGCAATATTAGTGCCACTGAGATTGGTGCTATCCGACAAAACATGATGAAACTCATACATGTTTTCATTAAACTTAAGACTCTTGTCTATCGCTAACACATGACAATTCATGTTCCAGTTTGAAACGTTGTTATGAACTGACACAACCGGATAGCAAGATATTGCGACTTGCTTTCTGTGATAAAATTGGAGAACTGGTGCAGTATCAAAAAAGAGGCGAGGCCCAAGGTTGGTTAACTCGCGCCGTAACCAAACAAGACTACAAAAATCGTCTTAAACAGAATTTTAATATCGAGCCAAAGCGACCAATGGTCAATATATTCAAGATCCATCTCCATCCATTTCTCAAACTGAATCGTATTTCTGCCACTGACTTGCCAGATACAAGTCAGTCCAGGTTTCAAGCTCAAACGCCGCCGTTGCCACATCTTGTACAACTCCACTTCCACGGGAAGCGGGGGCCGCGGGCCAACAATACTCATATCGCCTTTAAGCACGTTAATCAATTGTGGAATCTCGTCAATACTAAATTTTCTCAGAATTCGCCCGACGGATGTAATCCGCGGGTCTTTCTTTATCTTGAAGACCGGGCCTTCCATTTCATTCATTTTATCAAGCTCACGTTTTTTCATTTCCGCGCCAACAATCATAGTACGAAACTTGAAAAGCTGAAACTTACGACCATTCAAACCGGAGCGGATCTGCGAAAACAAAACCGGCCCCTTGGAGGATGTTTTTACACTGATAACCGCGACCAGAATGAGCGGAACAAATACAATCAACAAGATGATGGACAACACAATATCGATGGTACGCTTCAGAAACAATTGCCACTGTTTCGCTGAAAACGTCTCAAACTCCAGCAAAGGAAATCCGCTGAAATCAGTCTGGCGCACCTTGGCAATCCGTAAATTATATAAATCCATGGAAATGGAGGTACTAATCCCTTCTCGCTCGCAGGCCAAAATTGCATCATCAATTCTGTTCAGCCACAACCTCGGCACTACAAAAATAACCCGGTCAACAACAATTCTATGTAAAATGAACGGTATATCCTGCAACCGTCCCAGCACACGAAAACCTTCTATTTCTTTACCGTACATACCATGTTCATCATCAATCAAGCCGACTATCTTCAGGCCCCAATTAGCATGATTTTTCACAACTTTAATAAAGTCCCGCGCACGTTTACCCGTTCCAACGATCAAAATATTTACCTGATTATACCCTTGCGAGTGAATATAATCGAAAAATTTGTTCTGCAGCAATTTGGCCAGCATGAGCAGAGCAATGGTTATACCAGAATTAATGCCGATGAACAAACGGCTCGTTAAAGTAAGCTTGAAAAGAAAAATAAGACTACCAAAGCCAAGCGTTGCGAACGCAGCGGCAGTCAGGATGGTTGCAGATTCCCGGGCAAATGTACGGGTGCGAATATCCTTATAGGAACCCAGTGCAGATAGGAGCAATAACCAGATAGGAATGCTGGAGACAACAATAATTACATTCTTCTGAGCAAAATAAAACAGGCCATAGAGATTTGGTGAGATGGCATACGCCATTTCACCAAGCGCGTAAATATCACGGATGTAGAACGTAATAAAGTACGAGCCCACAAACGAAATAACAATACACAGCGAATCAACGACCTTGGCAACGCTGCCGAGGAAAGCTTCTTTTTCCTTAACCATTTGGAGACCTTCAGTACACTCAGGTTGTAATTACTTCAGCATATCTGCCATTTCGGTGTACCAGCGAACAAACTTTTCGATCCCCTGTTGAATGTCTACACGCGGCTGGTAGCCAATTTCCCTCTGGGGCCGGGAAATATCAGCGTAAGTAATCGGGACATCCCCAGGTTGCTTCGGTAACCGCTCGATCTGGGCTTTCTTGCCAACACAATTAGAGATGAGGTCTATTAACTCGAGTAGCTCAATCGTTTTGGATTCACCCAGATTATATATATGGTAATCATGGCAATGCTCAATTGATTTACAAATGCCATCAATAATATCAGTAATGTAAGTAAAGTCACGCCTGGAGGTACCATCTCCAAACATTGGAATTTTTTCACCTTTGAATATGCTGCGTGTAAATTTGTGTATCGCCATGTCAGGGCGTTGTCGCGGTCCATAAACTGTAAAAAAACGCAAGCATGTCACCGGGAGTTGATATAAATGAGAATAGGTATAACAGAGCAGCTCGCCCGCTTTTTTTGTAGCAGCATAAGGAGAAATCGGGTTATCGACGAAATCATCTTCGCTAAATGGGAGCTTCTCATTTTCACCATACACAGAAGAAGAAGAGGCAAAAATAAATTTTTGAACACCAAAGTCTTTTGCAATTTCCAAAAGATTGCTCGTGCCCTCAACATTGACCTTTTGATAAAGCAAAGGCTGCTGAATAGATGGCCGAACGCCGGCCCTCGCTGCGAGGTGAATCAACACATCAATTTTGTTTTTTTTGAAATAGTCGCGCAAAAAATTAAGATTGAGGATCTCGTTTTCAACAAGCTCGTAGTTTTTATTACTGAGCAACGATTCGATATTTCCTCGTTTTATGGCTGGGCTGTAGTAATCGTTGAAATTATCCAACGCAACAACCTCATGACCCTGGTGTAGTAAAGTCTCACTGAGATGTGAGCCGATGAAACCGGCCCCGCCTGTTATTAGTATTTTCTGCATGTATAAAGCATGACCTGTGATAAACTGGAATCTCTGATTTAATAGTGATAATAGCTGTAACCCGGGTGCGCCATATCGGCAGTGGTGCCATTTAAAATTGCACCCAGCAACTTTGCCGGCACACTTGAAAATAATTCTAATTTAGATTTGGCCAGTGCGCGCTGTGTTTTTCCTGCCCGAAGCACAAGCACGACAGCATCGACTTGTGTACCGACAACAATGGCATCGGTAGCGGCATTTAGCGGCGGCGTATCGAACACAATTAAATCGTATTTACGTCTCACTTCGTCCAGGAATCGTTGCATCTGGTGGGACCCCAACAACTCGGATGGATTAGGGATCAGTGAGCCACAACTAATCACTGACAAATTAGGAATTTGTGTTTCATGAATAATTTTGTGCAATGGTACAACATCTGTTAAGTAATTACTGAAGCCAGGCTCCTTTGGCACGCCAAATGTATTGTGCAAAACACCCCGGCGTAAATCACTATCAATGAGCAAAGTACTACTCTTTAATTGCGCTAGTGCAATAGTCAGGTTTGCGGCAGTGAATGATTTACCATCACCCGGTTCATTGCTTGTTAGTGCAAACGAACGGATACGCCCGGTATCTTTGGTAAACATAAGATTAGTGCGCAAAGAACGATATGCCTCACCGATGGGCGTTGGCGCATAATCATGGGTCACCAACTGCTGGTCAATCTTTTTGATTTTTTCAGAATCTTGAAAATCGTAAGTGTCTTCAAAGTCAATTTGGGGAATAGTGCCAAGTATGGGCAGCCGTAAGTAGTGTTTGACATCATCGGCAGTTTTAATGGTTTTGTCCATAAACTCAATCACCAAAACCAGGCCAATACCCATGAAAAGACCAAAAATTCCGCCAAATGCCGCTTTCTGTTTTTTATCCCGATTTGTTGGATATTCAGGAGGAATGGCGTTGTCCAGAATTTTAATATTTTCGACGACTGCGGCTTTTGACACTTGTTCTCTACCGTGCTTGGCGTTTAACTCTTTGTATTGGCTTTCAAGCATACTGTGTTCACGGCTGAGCTGGTCAAATTCCAACTGCTGGGCAGGCAACCGCCGCAACTGCGCATCCAGTGTAGCGATTTCTCGACGCTTGAGTGACAGTTCTGCTTCAAATTTAGCAATGCCCTGTCTGGCAAGACGCTCTACCTGACTATGAACTTTTAATATTTCTTGCAACTTTCTTTTAGCTCTAAAGTTTTGCGGGGAAGTTCCATTGGCAATATCAGCCCATTCTCTCTCGCGGGTTTGCAGTTCATCCCTGACTACGAGCATAGCCGCATTGTTGTCAAACGCCGCATGCCCGGCGAGCTGATTGACAATAAAACGTACAGTCGTCCTTCTGTTGGGATCGGCACCAACTGGATTATCAGTCTGCTGAACTTTCTGTATAAGAAGATCATTTAAAGTTCGCACAACATCTTCGACATCATCCCGCTCCCGCTCAAGCGCTGTTTTGTCATTTTCCTTCTGTTTCAGATCAGCTTCAAAATTAACACCATGGCGCTCTTTGAACGTTTTGAGTTCAAGATCAGAGTCAGCGAGTTTTTCTTTAGCCTGCTGGAGCTGCTTCTCCAGAATGTCTCGACGGCCGGCTTCAAGGTCACCGGAAGTACCGGTACTCTGTGCAATAAAAAGTGTCGCCAGCCGGTTGGTCATCTCAGCGACCACCATTGGATCAGTGTCTGTGAGTCGCAAGTCCATCAGTGTGCCTGAGCGATCCTCCCATTCCACATCAACACGTGCCTGAAATGATTCAACGGCGCTGCGAAAATTAATTACATTAAAGACAATCACCGACGGTAAATTAAAAAAATCCTCCACAAGTTGAAAACCAATACCGTTGACTTCGCACAGCCCTGTCACAACATCCTGCACATAACCGGTTTTAATAACCTTCTCCTCGCCTGAAACAGGTTCCTTTCGCGTAAGTTGGTAAGTCTGGTCTTTTGCAAAACGTAACGTGTATTGACCACTTGTTGGCCTTTGGTCGGTTTGAAACCGGGCAAATATTTTACTGCGATTAATAAACTGATCGCCCTGATTCTCCACACGAAGTGCAAGTCCTAATTGAGCCACAACCTTCTCGGCAAAGGAACGGCTGGTGAGTTCAAGAGTCCTGGCTTGAGCCAAACCCACATCACTGCCGCTATAATTTTTAAATTGGATACGGGCTTGTGCCTCATAGATTGGCGGTTGTTGTTTGAGATACCAAAACCACGGAATGGTGACCACAACCATAACCAAGATAATCAGCCACCACCGTTTTACCAACGCTCGATAATAACGTCTTAGGTCTAGTTTCTCAACCTCACCGCTTTCTCCATCATCCAGAAAGTAAGACTCCATAGCCTCAGGTACTCCTAAAATACTCAAAATTGCGTTAAATGCTACTTGCTGATTTTTGTGATTACGAGATACAGGTTAAGCAGGGAAAGTCCGAACCTGAGTATTTCAAATGCGTCCTTCATTCTGAACTGTTTTCTTACTGGAAGTATCAGTTGATCCCCCGTTCGGATGCCAAGCTCCTGCAACGTGAAAGCCTTTTCAAAGCCGCCAAGCAAGTCTTTTCTGATGGTACGACCACTTCGCTCTATAAACATTTTGCGTAAATTACTATCATCGTCAGGCCCACCCGCTTTATCCACAAGGGCCCACAATGAAGCATCCGGCGGAATCAGATAGGTGCCCGGACGCCTGAAAGCACCAAGCAAAGCAACTCTGATTAAGGGTTCAACAATAATGATAGGGTCTTGTATGTAGGCATTAAATTTTTCTGTAAGTTCAGCGGCAAGCGTTTTTGTATTATGAGAAACAACTTTGATCTCTCCGATAAGCGGGAGAAAAACAAAACCACCGCTATCAATTAGATAGTCACCATCAATGTCAAGGCCTGAATCCTTTTTATCCCCAACCTGCCAGGGCTGCCAAATAGTAAGTCTAATCGCGTCACCTCGATTAAAGCGCTTACTAAATGATTGTGGCGAAGACATTAGATGCCGGGAGGAAGGCAGAAGCAGCAAACACAGCAGAGTAAGCACGGAAACAACTGTGCGAATCAACCGTCCCTGATTGAGAGTACTTTTCATGATTGTTCTCTTTTTCGTTAGTGTGAAAATCCTAGACGTCTCACGCTCACCTCGAACGATAAAAACGATATCGTTTTTCCTTGTTATCCAAATTCAACTTTCTTAACAAGCCGTAGAGCTTGAATATGTTCACTCTGGTATTGCCGAAATTCGCCTGCCGCAAGGTTTTTTGGATTTTGAAAACACCTCGCCTTGGATCCTCAGTGACTGCAATCTTCACTTTTTCTGCAAGAGGTAAAAGGCGCGGCTCAATCTTTCTCCTTTTTCCGCTGGTGTATCCGGAACGAGGCAACTGGGAAGGTCGCTCAACAGGTATTTGGGCAACCGCAGTTGCAGCCTTAGTAGGTTGAGCAGCCACAGGGTTGTAAGTGCGTTTGGTGCTTCTGGTTATGTCCAGGCCAATTGAAATATCAAAATCATTAATCGCTTCTTCGATAGACTCATAGTAACTGAGGATGCGATTAAATTCCAACATTTCAAACACATCATAAACCTCAGGTGTCATCTGCACGATCTTTAAATCACCACCACGTTCTCGAATTCCCTTTATTTCCCCAACAAATACGCCCCAGCCGGCACTACTTACATAATTAACATGAGCCATGTCAACAATGATATGCAACAGGCCTGCACTCAGGTTCTCCGTAATTTTGTTAAGCAAAATCGAGCAGGTCATCGTATCAACATAACCCTTCACCATCAACATGGCGATGTCGCGCCTGGCCCCGACCTTACCTTGAGTTATTTCAATACCTTCCATTTTCTGACATGCTACCCTTAATACTTCTGAAATGTAAGCTCCGGTGATTTACAAATTCTGTGCCACATATGTAAGCTTCGGAGCAAAAACGAAATGCATGAGTAATTCCACTATTTTCACCCAGACAGGCACAAGAGTCCGCATTACCAACCCTTGAAGAGCCAAACCAATCATGTGTTAGGTCGAAACAATGTGTATATTTGATACAGCAAAGTGATACAGCCTTAAAAAAGAACGCATGGCTTTTGCCGATACCGACAAAATCCACGCGTAGTAAAGAATCAACCAAGATCAAAGCAGCTTAAAACTATTTTCTCGAACCCTTGTTATTCATTAATTGACTATAAAGCGCGTGATATGCCTCTCCCGGCTCGCTCCATGAGAGTTCTCTGCTCATGGCATTTTTTGTTAGAGTAAGCCAGGCGTCTTTATTCTCATAAACCGAAACAGCCTCTGCAAGAGTTGCAACCATTTCTTTTGAGTCAACGTTTGGACACAAAAAGCCCGTGCCGGTGCCTGACTCAACATTAAACTGTTGAGTGCAGTGTCCCGCTGCCTCTGAGAATGCTATTGGAATGGCCCCATAAAGTTGGCCATACATTTGACTCAACCCTGACGGCTCAGTTGTTAAAGGCATCAAAAGCAAATCACTGCCAGCCGTAATTAAATGTGTCAGTTTGTGATCCACTTTCCAATCTGTTCCAATCTTGGCCGGGTACTTGTCCCGGAAGGCCTCGATTTTGTCCTTATTAATGAGATCAGACGTTCCTGCAATGATTAACCGAACATTCAATTCTACAATATCTTCAATGGCAGACAAAAGAAAATCGACCGCGGGACCATCTTTTTCACCCAATATCACACCGACAATGGGCAGATCATTGCTCTCGGTAAGTTCAAAGTGAGCTAACAATTCACGTTTATTTTCCTGTTTCCCTGACAAATCGTCCAAAGTGTAATTGGCGGCAATGAGCTTATCAGTTCCCGAATTCCAGACCTGAGTATCCACCCCGGATTGAATGACACCCAGGCTCTCAAGGGCAGAGCCGATACCGGGAGCAGGAAATTTCATTGAGCAGGCGGATGAGACGTTCGCCAAATCTGCATACGCAAGTCCAGCGCGAAGAAAGTTAAATTTATTGTCACTGACAATGTCATTATCTGCTCCGAGCACGGACTCCTGGATGCCAGTAAGTTTAATCACCGAAGAATCAAACAGGCCACATCGCATAGGGTTGTGAAAGGAAAGCAAAGTTTTTGTGCCTTTGAAGAATGGATCTTCTGCGTAGACAGTTTTGAGCAAGGTTGGGATTAGTGCCGTTTGCCAATCATTGCAATGAATAACATCAGGCTGCCAGTACAATAATTTCAGAGTCTCCAGACAACCTATTGAAAAGAAAATGAACCGCTTGGCATTTTCGGCATATTGTGCCCCTGCTGTCGAATCGCAGTGCATGTCTTCACCATTAAACAATTCTCGATTGCTCAGAAAGTAAATTTGCACCTTTGAATTGGGAATAAATGCAGACTTACCGCTTGCCTCAATCACCTCATCCCCGATATCAATCTTAAGTCCTTGCAATCGGATGACATCCCGCAGCACATATTTGCGTTCATTAACTGAGCGATAATTTGGCATCATCACTCTAATATCATGCCCTTGCGATTTCAGATATTTAGGAAGTGCACTTGAGGCATCGGATAAATTTGTACTTGGGCTAAAGGGGAAGACCTCGGGTGTAATATAGAATATTTTCATATTGGCTTTCATTGAATTCGTAATAGAGTGAGTTTTTTAAATTTACGCCATAGTGGCGGCCCTAAGTTCCTCGGCGGCAAGTTCAGGAGGGGTAGAATTGATATAAAATCCAGACCCCCACTCAAACCCAGCGATTTTTGTCAACTTGGGAATTATTTCTAAATGCCAATGGTACTCTACCTTCTCTCCACCTTGAATCGGCGAAGAATGTAGCATAAAATTGTAGGGAGGACAACCTAACACCTGATTAATGCGCCCCAAAGTTTCTTTTAGCACCTCGGCCAACTCGAAATACAGGTTATCCGCCATCTCTTCGTAATGCGAAAAATGGTGTTTAGGCAGAATCCATGTTTCAAAAGGGAACCTCGGTGCGAACGGCTCAATAGCAATATACGACTCGCTGAGCAGGACGATGCGCTGGCCCGCATCCTGTTCTTGTTGAATCAAATCGCAGAAGATACAACGCCCTTTCAGATCAAAGAAACACTTACTTCCCTCAAGCTCTTCAATAACGCGCTTTGGAATAATAGGCGTTGCAATTAACTGAGAATGAGAATGTTCTAATGATGCGCCAGCCGCAGAGCCATGATTCTTAAAAATCAGCACATAGCGAAACCTGGGATCTCTTTTTAAATCAAGCGTTCTATCACGAAAAGTGAGCAGCACGTTGCAAATTTGCTCGACTGTGAGATCCGCCAAGTCTTTGGAATGGCTTGGGGTTTCAATTATCACTTCATGTGCCCCGATTCCTTGCATCATGTCATAATTCCCAAAGCCCTTTGGTTCAAGCTCACCTTCGATCTGAAGAGCAGGAAACTTGTTCGGGACAACCCTTACATCCCAACCCGGCCCATTCGGAAGCAGACCTACCGGTCTATGGGCCATTATTTCCGGTGGTGTTTTTTTTTCATTTCCATGACAAAAGGGACAGACCCCACCTCCTCCTTTAAGAATGGACTCCTGCCGCCAATCCATCGGCCTTTCACCACGCTCAGTGGAGATAATAACCCACCTACCGACAATTGGATCTTTCCTTAATTCGGACATGCAGAAAGGACGCTTTGGGCTTGATTTATTCGCATGTAAAATTTAGAACATTCTATCAATAAAGTCAAGCAAAAGCACAGCGACCTGCTGTCGGAGAAAACAAAAATGGGCGGGATCAATCCCACCCATTTATCAAAGCACAAATTCTAAAAATTATTAGAGTCGGTCTATGTGTCTTTGCGCTGCTGCACGATATTCGCTATCAGGATAATCAGAAAGCAATCTGGAAAATTCAGCTCGTGCATGAACTTTGTCACCGAGTTTCAAGTAACAGAGTCCGAGCTTAAGCTGAGCGTCATCGCTCTTATTGGAGTTTGCATGCGAAAAAACACGCTCAAACTCGGAGATTGCCTGATTGTAGTTAACCAAACCATAATAGCATTCACCAATCCAGTACTGACAATTATCCGACAGTGAATTTACAGGCGCATTCTGAACGAGTTCAAGAAAAATACTCAATGCTGTTTGATAATTTCGGGCTTTAAACTGACCGAGGGCATCCTGATATCTCAGCTTGAACTCCCTGGACGGTTCACCGGCCTTACCAGCAGGATAAGATTTTACTTTAGGAGACTTCGTTGTCTGCGTCTCCAAATCACTGATTTTTATTTCCTTTTGAGTCAACTGCGCGCGCAACTCTGAAATCTCTTGATCTTTTTGGGTTAAATCCTCGCGCAGGTCTTCCACCTCATCGGCGACGTTTTCAACCTCAGATTGTTGAGATACAGCCGCGATCTGCGGTTGAGCAGTGGCTTCATCAGCCGGTGTAATGCCAAGCAAACGCAAAACCTCAGCCTCATCTGAAGTCTGGTTTGAGGATGCGACCTCATCCTCACCTAACAAATCCTCAATATCAATAGATTCATCCCCCTTGCTTGTCTCTTTCCGAGATGCACCGCATCCCAATACGAACAGCAAGAAAGCCATTACACTCAACAGACAAATCAATTGCCTGGCGCTGAATTGAGACACTTGGCTTTTCATAGTCATTTTTTGCTTACCTCCAAATAAGTAATTAAGCCTATTCTTGTTTTCTCAGAACGAGGTAAGAAGCCGTGCCAATAGTAGCAGCACCAACTGCGCCACCCACGATGCGCCACTGGGTACCACTCTTCAAGACTTCTACGTTAATAGGTTTGCTCGGTAAGCCGGAATAACCGACTCCGCTCAATGTCTCATCAACCGCGACTACGCAATACTCAAGTCCATCAGTTGTTACGGCATACCCTGGAATATCACCCGCATACAGGTTTTCCTGGGCTTCTTCTAACTTTACCACATTCCATCTACGTGTTCCTACCGGGCGGTAGAGAATCGCTACGACTCGCAAATCAATATCGGAATAAACATGTGCCTTTACCGATATATCCTTTCCACTTTCCGCTTTTACAATCAGGTGGTGGATCACAACAGGCGCCCGCGCGCCATCGCCGCCATCCACAGGCCCATGCACGCCACTCATCGCTATCGGGTTTGGATTTTTTTCCGGTATGCCGTCATGATCCAAATAGCCATCGGCGTCTTCAGAAACATCAGGCATTAAATCCAGTTCATCAGGAATGGAGTCATGATCACGATCAGCGCCGGACTTGTTGAAATAATAGGTGAACCCAGCATGCATATCAAGCACTTGATCGTTTTCATCGCCACTCCACGTTAGATCAAAAGCATCTGTAAGTGAAAAGCGAAAAGCGGCACCAAGATTGATGCCGAAACGCGGTGAGACACGAAATTCAAGGCCGCCGCCTGCTTTTAAAAATGAATCCAGCCCATCCCCTTTTTTAAGGCCTGGTGTGGGCCTGTTACCGGAAGCATTCCAAAACACCCCACCCCCGCCAGTGAATATATAAGGGTTGACTTTACTAAAAGGCAGGAAGTTAAAGATAAGGTTCAACTCAAAAGGTACCAATGAAAGCTTGAAGTCGGATAAACTTGGATGAGAACTCGAAAGTTTTGAATAGCCCAGTTCTCCCTCCAGGGCCAAATACGGCACCGGTAGAACGCGTATGTGACCAGACAGAATCGGGCTCAATTTTGCCCCATTTATATCACCCTCTAATCGACTGATGCCCGTGTTGAAGCCCAGTCCATATTTCCATCCACCAGCCAAACAGGTCGATATCCCCAGACCGAGAGATAGCACCATAACAAGCAAAGCCTTGAGTTTCCCTTTCATCACATACCTCTTTTGAAGAATAGCAGAGACTTTTCAATGAAAAAGGTATTAATCCTGCTTCCAAAAGTCAAGTCAAATATACACTATACCCTTGATTTGATTAATGATATGAGCAAAAAAAATCAAAATATGAATACATGTTTAAATTGTGCAACATTATTGCCGGCGTTAAGCTTCACAAATGACTGAAAAGCTACAAATAGGCAAATCGCCGACGATGAGCACTAAGAAACAAACCGATTATTATCATGTTCGACAAAAGGGATGAGCCCCCGTAGCTCAAAAAGGGTAACGGCAAACCTGTTACCGGCATAATGCCAATAGTCATACCAATGTTTACGAAAATCTGAAAAAGAAAAATGATACTGCCACCAAAAACCAGAAAACTGGCGAAGCGACTTTTAACTGTAGACGCGATACTGAAACCTCTAAATATTAAATAAAAAAACAATAAAATAACAAGGAAGCCCCCAACAAAACCGAATTCTTCACCAATAACACAAAATATAAAATCCGTATGCTGCTCAGGAAGAAATCGTAAATGTGTTTGTGTTCCATCCAGAAAACCTTTACCCCAAAAGCCGCCCGAGCCTATGGCAACTTTTGACTGAATAACCTGATAGCCCAGACCATGGGGGTCTTGCACCAGTCCCATAAATGTGAGAATTCTGTTTTGCTGGTACTCCTTAAGCATATCCCACATAATAGGAGTAACGATTCCTACCCCAATGTTGATAATGAAATTCGATAGAAAAAATATCACTCCTCGTCTACTCAAAAACAACACAACGCTAATAAGAAGAATTGCCAAAAAGAATGAATAATAGTTAAATGCGCAAATTAAGCTAACCAATGGGGCCAGTAAAACAAAAAGCGTAACAGTAGACAAGCCTGCCCAGTGCATCATTGGCAAGGCCATGGCAAGAAAAACCAAAGCAGAGCCCAGATCAGGCTGTTTCATAATTAACATAAAGGGAACGATGGCGAGCATAAATGCAAGCGCAACCTCCTTTAAGTTGCCCAGATTACGGTTATCCCAGCTTAAATATCTGGCCAGGGCTATCAGTGTACAAACTTTTGCGATTTCAGCCGACTGAATCGACACGGGGCCAATCGAAATCCAGCGGCGAGTACCCGCCCCTGAACCGATGAATAACGACAGTAGCAATAACGCGAGTGACAGGGCGTAAAATATGTAAGCACGCTTATAAAAAAAACGCAGTGGCGTTGTGGTTGTAGCAAGCATGAGAAAAAGCCCCAGCACAGCCCAAAGAAGTTGCTTGGTAAACTTCGTCTGCGTCACTTGTGACTCGCTGATGTAGGTCGCGCTAAAAATTGAGACAAGCCCAATGGCAATAAGCAGCAGCACGATAAGAAACAAGCCTGTATCCAATTGCCTGCCGGAACTATTTGTTGCTAACATTTTATTCCTGAATTGGTTACGTGAAACAAACCACTCTGCGCATAAGCAGAAAAACTGAACACTCACACAAAGCGGAACTGAACAACAAGGCACCAACCTACTTCGGAGCCGTAACTGGCATCTTTTTTTCACTGAAGTAAAGCCGCAAAACGCCACCCGCTATTGGCGCTGCAACGGCGCCACCACCACCCCCATTTTCTACGAATATGCACAAAGCAATCTCGGGATTGTCTTTGGGTGCAAAACCGATAAACCAGGCATGACTATCGCCATGAGGGTTTTGAGCTGTGCCGGTTTTTCCGCATACATCGGCCCCGTCAACCCGAGCTGCCCGCCCGGTACCACCAACCGCATTCACCACCATGTGCATCCCCTCCTTCATAAGTTGGTAGGATTGAGCTGAAACCCCATCGATCTGAACTGTTTTTTTGTCGAGTGAGACTATCCGACCCGTTTTTGCATCTTCAATGCGACTCACCAGACGTGGGCGGAAAGCTGTGCCCTCGTTGCCGATGGCCATGGTAAAACAAGCCATTTGCAATGGCGTTGTCAACAAATCACCTTGCCCAACAGCAAGGTTAAGCAGGAGGCCACGGGTCCAGCCTCGAACACCATATTTCATATCAAAATAAGCTTTATCAGGCACCAGGCCCGGACTTTCATTGGGCAGGTCGATGCCGGTTTTTTCGCCGAATCCGAACAACCTGGAGAACTTAGACCAATTAGCCAACCCTATGTCTAAACTTTTTTTGTAAAAATAAACATTGCATGAACCCTGGATTGCCGTCAGAAGAGTGACTTCACCATGCCCCCCTTTTTTCCAGCAGGCAAATGGGCGACGGCCAAGGCGGTAAGAGCCGGTGCAAGTAATTTTTTCGTGGATATCCAGGAGCCCGGTTTCCAGACCGGCTGCGGCCAGCACGAGTTTGTAAGTCGAGCCGGGAGGGAACAAACTTTGCGTTGAGCGACTGTATAAAGGCCCCCCATCGTTATTGATGAGAGAATTCCAAATTTCAGGAGTTAATGGGTTTGAAAAGATCTCAGGGTCGTAGTCCGGTTTACTCAATATTGCCAGAACATCTCCATTGCGCGGATCCAGCACAACTGCTGCGCCCCGCAGATCGGCCATTCTTTTTTCAAGAAAACGCTGAATATTGGCGTCGATGGTCATGTACGTATTCTTGCCGGCATCCGGCAAGCGACCTGGAAGATCCGCCAGATCCCGAATCTCGCGTCCGAGCACATCTACTTCGACATACTTAACACCTTTACGCCCGCGCAGGTACTTCTCATAAGTTAATTCAATTCCGCTTTTACCAATCAAATCGCCACTTTGATAAGTGTTTTCAGTCAGCCCCGCAAGTTCCTGTTGCGTGATTTCCCCCATGTAGCCAAACAGATGCGGCGCTTTGACACCACTCGGGTAAATGCGCCTGGAGTCGACATTATAGAAAACCCCCGGAAGCTCTCGCCTTAATTCCTCCAAGCCACTCAATGCGCGAAAACCAATCTGCCGCTTGAGCCTAACCGGTGTAAAATTGCTGATTTTTTCTCGCTTAATTTTCTGCTTCATATCGGCCGGAACGCCATTGAGGATCGAAGCAAGGAGTGTTACTGTGGTATCTGATTTCAAAAATTCATACGGAACAACTGAAACGGAATACATCGGACTATTATCGACCAACACTTCACCGTGGCGGTCGAGCACCAACCCGCGCGGCGAATCCAAAATGACATCGCGAACACGATTGCGTTCGGATTCGGCAAAATACTTGTTCCAACTGAACAATTGCAAGTAGGCCAACCTTGACAGCATGGCAAGAAACAAAAGAACGACCACAACCAGGTAAAATCGGCTAAGGTTTTGAACATCTCTTCTCATTTGTTCGACAATAGCTGCTTAGTAGGTACGCCGGCGCAGGAGCATCATTGGCGCGGCAAGATAAACAACGCATAAAAAAATCAAACTGTAAAGCGTAGCAGGCATGACCATAACGACAAGGGTTTTCCAGAAGCCCACGGATGTACCAATTCGAAGGAAAGAAAAGTAGAGAAAATCATGCACAAACAAAGTAAAAAGGAGCGGACCAAAGATAGCGCCAAATCGCCTCTCTGGTTGTTCCCTCCACAAACCGGCGACAAAAGCAGACACCACATACGCAAGGGAAGATAAACCCAGCAAGCCGGTTCCGAATGCATCATACAAAAAGCCGGCACAAAATGCAAATAACATTCCCCAAACGCGGCCGCGTTGAAACGATGTTAAAACCACCAGAATCAAAATCAGGTCAGGTGTAACACCCTTGATCTCAAAAAGTGGCACCAATGTAATCTGCAATACGATCATGGCAGCAAATAAAAACGCACTGATTAGCGGCGCCACGTCTGCACCCTCTTTTTTTGCATTCGCATATATGGGCCTGAAACATTCACTTTTCTTCCTGCCCGGCAGCCATCACAGCAGGCAGCATTTTAACGATAAAAACTTCTTCCAACTTTGAAAAATCCACTGCGGGTTTAACTACCACAGTCATAAACATACCTTGTTCGTCGGCACTCGTACGTACAATTTTTCCGACCTGGAGTCCGCCAGGGAAAATTGTGCTGAAACCAGATGTGATTACAGCATCACCCACGGAGACATCCGATCTTTTGGCGATTTGGGCTAAAACAACTTCATTTCCCGATTCCCATTTAACAATGCCGGCAATCCGGCTGCGTTGGAGCATTGAACCTACCCTGAAGTTTCGATCCAACATCAACAGGACAATCGAATTGGCTGCGCTTACCTCATAAATTCTGCCAACCAACCCTTGCGATGTCACAACAGCCATATTTTTTTTTGCGCCGCTATTTTCACCAACATCCAGAACGATAGAGTGAATAAATCCGTTCTCTTCTTCGCCAATCACTTTTGCAGGCAACAATTCCAATTGACTCTTTGCTTTGAATTCAAGGAGAGACCGCAAACGCTCGTTTTCATACACTGCTTCTTTATACTGTGTGTTTTCCAGCATCAAACGGGCATTTTCTTTTCGAAGCCATCGATTATGCCGATAAACGTGGTCATACCGCTGCAAAGCGGTTGCCTTTTCCAGGACATAACCAAAGCTGCCAAACGCATAAGAGCGAATCGTTCTTAGTCGCGGATCGTTGTTGGAAAAAATTAGAATCAAGGAGAGAACTGTTGCGCTTGCAAACGTAAGGTACTCACCCCTATAAACAAACCAATCGCTGAAACGGCGCATTTTAGTACCGCTTCGTTGGGCTCAGTACCTTCTCAAACTCATTTAGATTATCAAAAATCCTGCCTGTGCCCAAAACAACGCACTTTAACGGATCTTCGGCTACGATTATTGGTAGCTCAGTATCTATGCGAAGCCGTTCATCAAGACCCTTCAAAAGTGCACCACCACCGGTCAAGACAATTCCGCGATCAAGAATGTCTGAAGCAAGTTCAGGCGGGGTCCTTTCGAGACAGAGCTTCACCGCATCAACAATATAGCCAACAGATTCGGCAAGCGCTTCCTGAATTTCTTTCGAATGTACTTTTACTGTCTTGGGGATGCCATCCACCAAGTCCCTGCCCTTAACCAATTTCACATCATCGGAGACATGTGGCGCAGCAGATCCCATGGTTATTTTAATGGCTTCGGCCGTATTTTCACCAATTAGTAAATTGTATGATTTCTTGAAATATTGAATAACAGCCTCATTCATTTCATCACCGCCAATGCGGATAGAAATATCTGTGACAATGCCTGAAAGCGAAATAACCGCAATCTCAGTCGTACCCCCACCAATATCGATAACCATGCTACCTACGGGTTCATCAATGGGCAGTTTGACTCCAAGTGCTGCTGCCATAGGTTCCTGAACCAGGTGAATTTCACGACCACCGGCATGTTCAGCCGAATCACGAACCGCCCGCCTTTCTACCTCAGTGATACCTGACGGGATACATATTGCGATTCGGGGTCGAATAAATCGATTCGTCTGCACTTTCTTAATAAAATGCCGAATCATCTTTTCCGCAAGATCAAAGTCCGCTATAACGCCGTCTTTAAGCGGGCGAACTGTCACCAAATCACCGGGAGTACGTCCCATCATGGTTTTGGCATGACTGCCATAAGCCATAATTACCTGATCACTTCTTCGCACAGCCACAATAGACGGTTCATTTATCAAAATGCCCCGACCTTTAACATAAACCAGAGTATTGGCTGTGCCCAGATCGATTGCAATGTCATTTACAAAGAACCTGCTCCAGAAAGACTCTTTGGGTTGGTTGTTTTCTGTTTCCAATTCTAAATTTCCTTTTCGTATTGAATCGTAATTAGTGACGGAAGTGACGAACTCCCGTAAAAATCATTGCCATGTTGTGTTGGTCAACTGCCTCGATCACATCGTTATCCCGAATAGAACCACCCGGTTGGATCAAGGCAGAAGCGCCTGCCTCGGCGGCAACATCAACGCCATCTCTGAATGGGAAAAATGCGTCAGACGCGACTACCGCACCTGTGACATCCAAGCTGGCGCGCGTTGCCTTTTCCACTGCTAAATCGGATGAGTCGACGCGGGACATCTGGCCCGCACCAATGCCGATGGTTCTATCTTTTTTTGCATAAACGATGGCGTTTGATTTCACCCATTTGCAAACACGCCAGGCAAATTTCAGCGCCGTCCACTCATCTGCAGATGGCTGACGTTTTGAGACCACTCTAAAGTTAATATCGCGAATATTTTGAAAATCTTGATCCTGCACCAGAATCCCGCCCTGAACACGTTTCAACTCGAACTCCCGGCTGCGTTTGTTGCAAATCTCCGGCAGTTCTAACAGCCTGATGTTTTTCTTAGCCGCCAAAATCGACTGTGCTGCTTTTGAGAATTCAGGCGCGATGATAACTTCAAGAAAGACATCGGACATGGTTTTGGCAAGTTCAGCATCCACCGGCCGGTTAAGGCCGACAATGCCACCAAACGCTGAAACAGGATCCGTTGCCCTGGCATTATCATAAGCGCGGGCAAGGGAATCATCGATGGCAACACCGCATGGATTGGTGTGCTTGATAATGGCAACACACGGCTCATCAAATTCTTGCACAATCCCGAGCGCAGCATCCGCATCAATGAGATTGTTGTAAGAAAGTTCTTTTCCGTGAATCTGTCGCGCTTTCAGGAGACCGGTTGCCTTCGCACCGGCCGCAGCATAAACCGCGGCCTTCTGGTGAGGATTTTCGCCATAACGCAATTCCTGAACCTTTGTAAAACTCAAATCCAGTTGATTTGAAAAACTGACTTCAGATGAGGAACTTTGAGTTAAATAAGCCGCAATACAGCCATCATACTGTGACGTTCGGGCGAAGGCCGCAACCGCCAGCTCTTTCCGAGTTTGCAAGGAGACCACACCACCACTCGCTTGCATCTCTTCAAGCACTTGCTGATATTTTCCGGGGGATGTAACAACCGCAACATGCACGTAATTTTTTGCGGCTGCACGCACCATGCACGGCCCACCGATATCGATATTCTCCAGAGCGTTTTCTAATGTAACTTCAGGCTGGGAAACGGCTTGCTCAAACGGATAGAGGTTTACCACCACCAAATCTATCAAACCAATGTTATGCGCTGCCACCTCTTGCATGTGCGCTTCATTCTCGCGAACCGAGAGCAACCCGCCATAAATAAGCGGGTGTAGCGTCTTCACACGGCCGTCCAGGATTTCAGGGAACCCGGTAACGCTTGAAATTGATGTGATCTCAATGCCGTTTTCACTCAAATGTGCGGCAGTGCCCCCGGTAGAGATAATTTCTACTCCTAACTCTTTCAAACCCAAGGCAAAATCAACCACGCCCGACTTGTCATAAACGCTAATAATTGCCCGTCGAATACTGGACATTCAGATCATTCTCCGCAACCAAGAAACTCGTTAATTATTTTTTTCATAAATTAAGAGCTTACGACCTTTCACTTCAACTCGGCGCTCGGCAAAAAATTGCAACGCCTCTACATAAGCCCGGTGTTCCTGCGTTAATACACGGGCAGCCAAAGATTCTGGTGTATCTCCCGCTTCAACCGGGACGCACTTTTGCACGACTGGCGGGCCGGAATCATATTCTTCATCAACCAGATGCACCGTGACACCCGAAACCTTACAACCATAATCAAGAACTGCCTTGTGCACATGCCTTCCATACATCCCCTTTCCCCCAAAAGAGGGCAGCAAAGCAGGATGAATGTTTAATATTTTTCCCCGATAAGCTCGAATAATTGCAGAGCTTATCTTCTTGAGATAACCAGCCAATACGATCAACTCCGTACCAGCATCCTGCAAGACTCGCAGCAGGCGTGACTCAAATGCTTCACCCGAAGCAAATTGTTCCCGGCAAAGATGAAACGCCGGAATCTGTTGTTCTCGAGCCAGGCTTAAAACGGCGGAATCCCGATTATTGCTAATCACCAGAACAACCTCGCAAGCGAGATCTCCATTATTAATTGCGTGAAGAATGGCTTGGAGATTCGAGCCCCGACCTGAAGCAAATGCAGCAACCTTCAACAGACTCAATTATCGAATCCTCTTCTACATAAAAAATCGAGCATCGCCCAGACAACAACAATTCCCGAGAAACAAAAGTCCTACCAATCACCTGCGTAAGCAAGCGAGATGGGATCGGCCAGGCTTTTCAGAAAACCGTGCTGCAAAGAAACAATTTGCCGAAAGTGCAGATAGTCATGCGCCAACCAATTTGCCAGAATCATTTCTGCGCTCATCAAACCTACTTGCGGATGCTTATAACTCGCTTGCCAATCAGGGGAAGACAACCCATTTAGCCACTGTAATGACTGCTGCCTTTCATCCAGAAATGCGGCAACAGACTTTGCATATTCGCGCTTGGCGTAGCCACGCTCTACAACCCACTTCTCAGGAGTAATTCCGGGCCACGGTTTGTTTGGATCTTCCAAAACCAAACGCAAACGATATCTGAAGTCTTCCCGCTCCTCATCATAGAGATGATTGACCGCCTCAAGAATTGACCACCTTTGCGGAGCAGGCTTCCATTGAGCTTGTTTCGGAGAAATCTCCTGCAGCAGGCATTTAAAGGTGGAAATATTATCTTCAAGTTGACTAATGATGGACTTATGCTTCATCAGGCAGCTTCCTCCGTAGCGCTTCAACAGATATGAAGCTGCTTTTAATTGACTTTTGTGCCGTCTCAGACATTGGGCGATCGGCGAACCTACTGACACTAATTAATCAACTTCTCCCAGAAAAGCAATTAAAAATTTGGTAATTAGTGACAGATGTAATACGATGGGTTGTAAGCATGTCTTCTAGCATAGAGAAAAGAAGAAAACCTGCTTGATATATCGAGTAGCCTTTAATTCAAGCGCGAACTAAACAACCGGGGGTGTGGCGATCTCGAGATAACCTTCATCTGCATTCAGAAAGACAGGAACGCCAAATGGAAGCGTGTATTTTCGATCTATGTGGCCGTAAGGGAAATGTGTCAATGTCGGCAGATTGAGGTGGCCGGTAACATCAAGAATGATTTGCTCAAGCGTGAGACTATTTTTAGAAGAGGGTTCACAGTCCGTAAACCTGCCAAGCACAAGCCCGGACAATTTGTCGAGCAGACCACTCAGCCTGAGCTGCGTTAGGTTGCGATCGATTTGATAGGGTTCGTCACCAATGTCTTCAATCACAAGAATGGCGTTCTCTAAACTTGGCAAATATTGCGTGCCCACCAGGGCCGCAAGCATTGCCAGATTACCGCCCATTAATATGCCTTCTGCCGTGCCAACCGGGAAATGAGGAAAGCGCTCAGCATCAGCGGTGAGGCGATATGGGAAAGGGGCGTTTGCCAGCATCGACCAAAAGTGATTTTCAGTAAATTTATCAATGCCCTTACCCATTTCCACTGCCACCATTGGCCCTGAGAAAGTGACCAGATTTGCCTGCGAAAATATGGCCATTTGCAGTGCTGTGATATCACTATAACCAACCAGAATTTTCGGATTCTTTGCAACCGCATCATAATCGATCAGATCGAGGATTCGCGGCGTTCCATATCCTCCGCGGGTACAAAAGATAGCATTTACTTCGGGATCGAGAAACATCGAATTCAGATCGTCAGCACGCGATTGGTCGGACCCTGCCAGATAGCCGTAAACCTGTCTTGCCGACTTTCCTAGCTTTACAGCAAAGCCCTCATTTTCAAGATAAAATATTCCCTTTTGTAGCCGTTCCTCAATCATTGGACTGGCAGGTCCGACGACACCAATGGTTGCACCTGGTTTCAAGCTTGGTGGCAATTTTATCATAAACGAATATCGTCTCCACTCAGAAGATCAAAGATCTGATTGTAATTAGCGATTCTGTAACGTCCACCGCGATATCCAAACACCACGCGGCGACCATATTTCAGGTATTGCCACACAACCACCGGTCGTTTCGAAAAGGAGTCATACGTTTGCACTCCGGCTGCATTGTCAATATAATCAGGCCGGCCGAGTTTAACCAATACCATGCCCATCTCAGTTTTCCAGCCCTCATCGACACCAGAGAACTCCTTGTTTGCAAACGCAATTCGTCTGTAATATTGAATCATGTATTCATTCTCAGGTGTTGCTGGTGTTGGATCCTTTTTTTTCCAAAAAGCATTGAAAGCTGCAATTTTATCTTCCCCTTCAAGCGCTTTTAGTTTTTTCAATTCCTTCCTTTTCATTACGTAAGTCAGTACTTCGATCGCTTTATCCAGGTTTTCGTAAGCTGGATTCAGCTTTTTTGCATTCGGATTAAGAGCTTGTACCATCTCAAATATTTGTTCTCCATGCCTAACCTTCAGTTCAACCTGAAGTAGCAGCTGATTTAGTGAATCCTTGCTAATTTCGATGTAGTCTTCGGTCACACTTCCCTTGCTCACCAGAGTTCGAGAACCAGCTACCTCTTTCTTTAAATCAGACAGTACAAAGTCCAAAAGAATACTATCCCCTTCAGGGACATTGTAGACCTCATAGTAAGCAAAAAAACTGTTCGGCAGCTTCTTTGGTATGTTGTGAACTGTATCGGGCGTTATGAACGCCACAGAGTTTAAGAAAAGGACGTCACTCAGTGCCACACTGTCTCCGGCAAACTTTCGCACATGAATACGCTTCTGCCTTTCACCTTTGCGCCCAGTCTCCTTATCTGTCACCGACAGGGAAAGATCATAATACCCGGGATCGATATCATAACTTTCGCGCGTCGTATTATAAACTGCAGGAGAAACAGTCAGATCAAACCCTTCAGCAAAAAAAGTTTCATCCCACTCGTCTCTCTCGATCTCAGTTCCCAAAGTATCACTCAATATGATTATAGCATCAATATCAGCCTTAAATATTTGCTTTTCATGTTTAATATACTGAAGTTCACTATTGGAAAAACCAAGTTGCACGATAAGGCGGCTTTGGTCGGATTGTTTGGAGGCCAATATGAATGTACGAAGTTCAAATTCCAACACGTTACCACTGCCCTGACTATTGCGCATGCCAAGCAGCGCTCTTGATGGCACCTGCGGAAATACTAATTGCGAAGAAGAAGTAAGGTAGCCTACAACGATCAAAAATCCAAAAAGACTCCGGCACTTAACACGCAAAGAAGCCTCCATAATTGTCACCCCATTGGTTCAGAAAAGAAACTACCGCAGCATGTCATAAAAAGTCTGCGGATTGTCAAGGAGATAGCGACCAAACCCGTTGACATCGTAAAAATTGAGCTGTCGATTTTGTTTGTAGTAGGTCCAACTCTGAGTGGCCTTGACAGTTCGAACCGTAGTGCCAATCCTGGCATTGTATGGATCGCGGTCAATCAGATCAGGAGGCCCGAGCATGATGTAAACCCAACCCATATCCGTCTTCCACCCCTCAGTTCCAAGCGCGCCATACCTTGCATTGGTAAATGCAACCCGACTGTAATATTCATCACGCAGTTCATTTTGGGTCGTTAGCGGAGTGAGATCCTTGCGACGCCAAAAGTCAGTGAACTCATTATATTTTTCCGATTCACTAGCGGACATCATCCTTTGGTACTCGTCTTTATCACTTAAGTATTTCAGCACCTCAATGGCTTGATGGATATCTGACAACTTAACTGGAAATCCTTCGATGAACCAATTGAACGATTTCGCTACATTTAATTTTTTATCACCGTACTTTACGCCAAGACCTGCTGAAAAACGCCCATGCTGCAAAGCTTTGCAGTCAACTTCAATTAAAGCCTCTGTCAACTTCCCATGGCTCTGCTTCCAGGAGGTCTGCTCGTAAACCGTGCTATCGACTTGATCGTGAATCGTTAAATGCAGTAGGAAGCTGTCTTCCGCCGCAACATTGTATACTTCCACATAAGCCACAAGCTTGCGCGCTTCATTTTGATATATTGACACACGCGGTCGAAAGACAAGCCCACCAAACTCGTCTCTTTCTATTTTATTGAAGAAGAGAATACCACTGACAGAAAATTCCGTCATGGAAAATACCTGCAAACTGGCCGTAGCCTTACGCACGCCTACCGAATTGGTTTCCTTATCCGTAACTGTAGCTATTACGCTGTAATCACCCGCCGGCAGTTGAAACGTCATACGACTATGTTGCAACTTCACCCTGGATGTTACTGCACTGATATCAGCCACTTTTACTTGCTCGGTGATTTTTAGCGAGTCAAGCCGTTCGCCCTTAAGAGCTCTAATTTCGACAAGAACCGTAAATTGAGCGATAAAACCACCATGGTCAGCCTTGATAAATTGTAGATCATCGTTGGTGATATTGAGGAAAATCTGCAGATTACTGCCTTCGGGACTGCCGGACGGCAAGGAGATGACCTCCATGTCAAACGACAAAGAATCTACAGAAGCAAAACCGGCGGGGTGAAAAGAGGGTGTCGCAAATGCTGGTTTGGCACATGTGTAAGCCAATGCCAGGAATACAAAGAGGGCGTGTGTTGCACCGCGGTTTCGACTTATCATGAAATCTCTCACCTTAATTATATGGAAACCAGAAGGCGCTGAAGTCCAAATCTAATTCAGCGTGCCGGACAATTCGTAATCCAAACAATCAGTAATTTTAATTTGGTAAAAATCACCAATGTTAAGTTGAGGCGCTGTCAAACTCACGGTGTTGTCAATCTCAGGGCAGTCATAGTGCGTCCGCGCCACATAGGTCTGCGTGTCGATATCAAATTGATCAACCAGGACTTCTAACCGGCGACCGAGCAGAGATTCATTGATTTCCAGTGAAATTTGATTCTGTAAGTCACTCAACTCTGAAAGCCGTTCCTGCAGGATATGTTCAGGCACCTGGCCGGGAAAATCGTATGCCGGTGTGTCCTCCTCCCTGGAAAAAGCAAACAGTCCAAGCCGATCAAAACGAATATCAGTCAGAAAGTCACACAGTTCTTCATGGTCTTGCTGCGTCTCCCCGGGAAAGCCTGAAATAAAAGTCGACCGAATAGCAATATTCGGATTGCCGTCCCGTAAACGACCAATTATTCGCTCTAAATCCTTCCGTTTCACTTTTCGCGCCATACTGCGCAACAGTCGATCGGAAACATGTTGAATCGGCATATCCACATAATTGAAAACTTCTTTTTTGTCAGCCAGTATTTCAATCAAATCATCCGAAAAATGTGCGGGATACGTGTAAAGTAAACGAATCCATTTAAATGCTTTAATATCTGCAAGTTTATCGAGTAAATGAACCAGTCGTTTTTTGCCGTACAGGTCCTGACCATAAATAGTCGTATCCTGTGCCACCAAAATCAATTCACGCACTCCCTGCTCGGCAAGACTTTCTGCCTCAGCAATTAACGCCTCAATGGGACGGCTACGGAATTTGCCTCTAATGGCCGGAATTGCACAAAAAGTACACGGATTCTCACAGCCTTCTGAAATCTTAAGATACGCATAATGTCCCGGTGTGATGAGGCTTCGTTCTCCGAGAATCTCGCGCTGCAAGTCAAGCTTGCTGGTCAGTTCCCGAATGATTTGAGCGATGTCACGATTACCAAAAAAACCATCCACTTCAGGAAGCTCTTTTGTCAGCTCCTCTGCATAGCGTTGAGACAAACAACCGGTAACAAAAACGCGTTCACATGTGCCGTTTTTTTTCAATTCAAGCGCCTGAAATATCGCGTCCAGTGATTCTTCTTTTGCTGCCTGAATAAAACCGCATGTGTTCAAAATGATTGTTTCGGCCTGTAGCGGGTCGCTGACGAATTCAACATTATCGCCACGAAGCCCCCCGAGCAGAAATTCCGAATCAACTATATTCTTGGGGCAGCCGAGGGTTGTCAAATTAATTTTCATACAAACAATGCCTCAACAAATGTGGCCGCATCAAATGGCTTCAGGTCATCCATGGATTCACCGAGGCCAATAAACCTCACCGGCAAACCAAGCTCCTTTTGCACAGAAAAGACCATGCCACCTTTCGCAGTTCCATCTAGTTTGGTTATGACCAGGCCGGTTACATCCACGGCCTCGCGGAACTGCCGCGCTTGTGAAATGGCGTTCTGACCCGTGGTGGCATCGAGCACCAAAAGCACCTCATGTGGAGAAGACTCCAACGCCTTTCCCAACACTCGATGAATTTTCTTCAACTCTTCCATCAAATTGATTTTTGTGTGCAAGCGCCCTGCAGTATCAACGATGAGCACATCCACATCACGAGCAAGGGCAGCTTTGGAAGCATCGAACGCAACGGCTGCGGGATCGTTGCCCTGGCCGGCGCTGACAAGGGATGCATTGGTGCGTTCCGCCCATATTTGTAATTGCTCAGAGGCTGCCGCGCGAAAGGTATCGGCTGCGGCCAGCATTACTTTTTTGCCAGCGTCATCAAAAATTTTGGCCAGCTTGGCAATGGTGGTTGTCTTGCCCGCACCATTAACACCGACAACCATAATGACAAACGGCTTGGTTTCCGGATTAAAAAACTGGTCCACGTTAGACTCTGGACCGGCCTCTAGCTGGGCGGACAACTGGGATTTGAGAAAATCAATTAATTCATGCGATTGGTCAAAGCCGGAACGAACCACATAATCCTGCAAATTCTCTATAATTTTCATTGAAGTATCAACGCCCAAATCTGAGCCAATCAGAATTTCTTCAATCCCTTCGATGAACTCGTCGTCAACCTCATAGTTACTTTTTACGAGCTTTGTTATTTCACCAACGAACCCCTCGCGCGTCTTCGCCAACCCTTTTTTGAACTTACTTATCAGTGATGCCATGCGTTACTATTTACTCATTTATAATTGAATTATTCCAAATTGAATTTAATTCGAGCATTGACTATTTTGGTGCAACCATCTCTGCCCGGAGAATGCTCAACAATTTTACAAGATATGTAATCGCCGAGGCCACGAGCATAGCCACGGTGATCCAGAGAAAAATGACTTTAGATGCGTCCCACTGCAGAGTGTAGGCTACGACGGTTAGTGCCATGCTGTTCACCGTCACCTTGCCAAGCATATTCGACTCTACAACTTGCCGGGTCCTGTACATAAGCCAAGTGCCAAGAAACAAGATTCCCAAATCTCGTCCGATTACCAAAAGCAGAAACCAGAGCGGCAGCCCTTTGGTTTTGACGAGCACAATGGCAATAACAGCCATACAAATTTTATCTGCAATTGGATCTAAAACACGGCCGAGATCAGATTTTTGATTCAACCGGCGAGCCAGAGTCCCATCGTATGCATCCGTCAGCGCTGCCAGGCACATCACAAGAACAGCCAGATAATTGTAAATTGGCGCTTCCCTGGCAAGCAGATAATAAATCGGGATGGCCAAAAATATTCGAGCCAGGCTCAAAAGATTGGAGGCATAGCCGAGTTCACTAAATTTCATCTCAAACCTGCATAAATCATTCTTATACGAAGGCTTTAACCACATCAAAAATCAAGGCCGGGTGCTTGATCAACGCTGCCCTGAAAATATTGGAAAGTGTTCTTTTTTCAGGTGCCAGACGGAGAACCGACTCCGCAGTTTTGTTCAAATCAGCATCCGACAATTTGTAGACGGCCTGCTTTATTTTATGAAATCGCTCATGATTTTTTCCTTCTGCACGGTGCCATGATTCTGCATAGCGCATTAATCGATCTGTGCCGACATCACCGGCCTGCACTGCCTCGGCAGCAACCTTACCAGCTATTTTTCCCGCCAACATTGCCGTAACAATGCCACCGCCGGACATGGGGTTCACCTGATGCGCAGCATCGCCAACTAGCATCAGGCCGTCACTCACAATTTTTTTCAAAGTTGGCGCACACGGTACGCCGCCAACCACTGTATAGAGCACAGCAGCATGCGGAAATTGTCTGTCAACAAACTCTTTCAAATACTTTTGGGCCGACTTATATCGTGCAAAAGTTCCTGCAATGCCAAGTCCAACATTCGCCTGATTTTCGCCTTTGGGAAAGACCCAGAGATAACCACCGGGCGCGACTTCCTGACCAAAATACAGATAGATATACCGGGGATCAACATTTATGTTCGAAAGCGTCATCTGCAAACAACTTTCCATATCGTTAAGCTTGATGTTGGTTTTCAACCCAGCCCAACGACCGACTCGGGATTCCACCCCATCTGCGCCAATCACAATTTTGGCCAGAATATCATGCCGGGCTCCCATGTGTTGAACACGCACCCCCATGACAATATTATTTTGTTTAATCAGCCCATAAACGTAGGCTTTGGTCAATACTTCAACACCACTTTCAGTGGCAATACGAACAAGGTCGTAATCAAAAATCTTGCGGTCCAGCATATAACCCTGAGCAGTGTCACTTGCGAGCAGAACTTCTTTGCCTTCAGGAGAAACCAGCACCGCACCCTCAATCACGTTGCTGATCCAGCGTGATTGTGGCTCAACCACTGCCTTCAGCCCAGCAATGCCAACGGCCTCAGCACAGCGAACCGGTATGCCGACTTCACGATCCTTTTCCAGGAGCAGAACAGATGCGCCCTGCGCCGCTGCATGTTTTGCAGCCCAGGCCCCCCCAGGACCTCCCCCCACAACGACACAATCATACTGGCTTCGCATGTATCTTCGGTTATAAGATAATTATTATTTTTGTTTACAAAAGAACAACGAAACAACTTCTGAGTATAGCAAGATCTACGAAGGTTTGCTAACCAAGGCTCGCGACTTCATTGTTTTTGATGGTGCCGTTTTGTTCAATTGCAGCAAGCGTCTCAACCGGACAGATCCAGACGCAAAGCATGCAATCGGTGCAATGGTCAAGTATTTTTATGCGGGCTTCAAACAGTTCAATGGCATCGACCGGACAGACCGCTACACAAGTTCCACAAAAATCACATCTGTCATTAATGATGCCAATCATATCTATTCAGAAGCGTGCGAGTGAACCGCCATGGTCGGGTAGTTTACGCCAAAACTCAGCCGGTAATAAAATTTTGAGAACAAGTAAACACATGCAATAAAGTAGAAAAAAACACTACCCGAATGAACCGTTCCCCATTTAAAACACAGCGTTATCGCGAGGATAAATATTGGATACTTGACAGCTCTGACCATCTCGACTTTGTCAACGCTAATCGCTGCCCAAATGAAGAAGGGGAGCGAAAAAAAAGTCGGATAAAAAATCAACTCATCTTGTAAATAGTAAGAAAGAGCCAGTGCAATCAGTTCAAACAAAAGTCCTACATAAACAGTTGTTCCCAAGCCATATTTGAGTGCAAACGTGTTTTTTTCTTCATCAGTGTATTCACTTTTGTCTTTTTCCGGCACTGAAGCATAAACATGAATCGCCATAATGGCAAAGACATACGGCATCGCTGAAACAAACAAGTCCTGACTAATATGACCATTCACAAACCAACCCACACAGAAAACAGCCAAAGTCCCCAGGCCATTTATGAGCATGGCCGCCACAGGACTATCTTTGAATCTGAAAGGTGAAAAACTGTAAAAATATCCTGTTATCAAAAGAACGAGCAAAAACACAAGGCCGATTTTGACGGAAAAAACAAACCCGGCGAGTATTGCTAAAACCAGCAAAACAACGGACTCGATAAAAGCGGACTTGGGCGTCAAATGGCCGGGGGAAATAAGTTGCACCCTACTTCTGTGCAAAGATTCCCTGTCCATGACCTGATGTAAGGCAAAAACAGCTCCCATAAGCAACGTAAGCGCTGCCCCCATTATCAAAAGGTTATCAAACGGTCTCGGAGCAAGTCCATTGGTTCCGGCCACGGCACCCTGCAATTCAGACTCAAGATAATAACCTGCCAGAAACAACATCCAGACTGGGAAAAGCCACACGGGCTTAAGAATGAAAAGGTAGTCAAATATTCTTAGTATTTGTTTCATTGTTAAATTTTTAATGTTAAGAAATTAATTTGCTTTGTGAAACCCAATTATTTTTTGCATTCCGCTTTGCATTTCAACGAACCCCTTGCATCAAAGTATTTTTTTTGCACCGAGTTCTGGCTCCAGCGGATATTCACCCACGAAACATGCCTTACAGAAACCACCATCCTTAGAAACCGCACCTACCATGCCTTCAAGAGAAAGATAGCCCAAACTGTCAACGCCGAGGTACTTTGCGATTTCTTCCACAGTTTTGCCAGAGGCGATAAGCTCTTCGGTCGTCGGAAAATCCATGCCGTAATAACATGGAAAGTTGATCGGTGGCGAACTTACTCGGACGTGTACTTCCTTCGCACCGGCTTTTCGCAGCATCTTTGTGAGATGCTTCAGCGTTGTCCCCCGAACGACTGAATCTTCGACAATCACGACTCGGCGTCCTTTTAACACACCTTCAACAGGATTAAATTTAACCCGAACGCTAAAATCGCGTGCCGATTGCTCCGGGTGAATAAAAGTCCTGCCAACGTAGTGATTCCGGATTAGGCCAATTTCGAATTTAATACCAGAAACATTGGCATAACCGATCGCCGCTGTGTTAGAAGAATCGGGCACGGAGATAACAATATCCGCATCACAAGGATGTTCGAGAGCTAGGTTTTTGCCAAGTTTACGTCTGGCCCTATCGACGTTTTCGTTAAAAATTTTGCTGTCGGGCCGTGAGAAATAGACGTGCTCAAATACGCATGCAGCACGAGGCGCTTTTTCTTCAAGCCAATGTTCACTCAGACCATCTTTGCTCACAGCCAGAATTTCACCGGGCTCAATTTCTCTAATATACTCAGCGCCAATCAGATCCAATGCACAGGTTTCCGAAACGATAAAATATGCGCCGTCCTTCTCCCCGAGACAAAGCGGTCGCCAACCACGCGGGTCGCGAATGCCAAACACCTGATCTCGTGTTACCATAACCAAGGAGTAGGCCCCTTTCAGAATTGATAAAGCTTCCTTTATCTTTCCAGCAATAGACTTATTTTTCGAGCGGGCCATCAAATGCAAAACCACCTCTGTATCGGAAGTGGTTTGAAAAATTGCACCATCTTCTATGAGCTGATTTCGGACCGAACGCGTATTGACAAAATTGCCATTGTGCGACACGGCCAGCGGACCATCTTTAAAATTCACAAGAAAAGGCTGGGCATTGTGCATCATGGTCGAACCGGTGGTTGAATAGCGGTTATGACCGATGGCAAGATGTCCTTTCAGTGCGTTGAGAACGGACAGGTCGGGAAAAGCCTGACTAACAAGTCCCATGCCAACATGACGATGCAAATCCTTGCCATCGCTTGTAACAATACCGGAACTTTCCTGCCCGCGATGTTGCAGAGCAAACAATGCCTGATAGGCGTATATCGACGCATCCTGATGCCCGTGGACCGCCACAATCCCACAATTCGATTTGGGCTTGTCCAGTTCGCTATGGAGCTCCATCAAATACCTCTTTACAAACTTTTAATCATAAATACAGCGCAGCCTGCGCCCAGCAAATCAGCCAACAGGTCTTTAAAACTTGGGTGGCCATTTCTGGATTTCAAATCATAGGCTTCTTTACCCAGGCCAAGTGCAAAGGATAAACTTGCGCCAATTATCAATGACTTTCCTTCTCGTTGGCCGAAGTTGTGGTGCAGCGTGCCGTAAGCCATGCCGGCTGCAAATGCGCTAAACAAAAAATGATCAAACTTATCCTGAGCAAACCATGGATCCGATTTAACAAGCCTCTCAAAATGCACATGTGGTTCCAGAGGTTGATTTTCTCTAACGCCTTCTGAGCCCGTTGCAAAAGATGCCTGTGCGCTTGCCAGTAAAACAAGCAAAAATAACAAGTATCTGTTAGAATGCATCTGGAAACAATATTAGACATATCAGCAAAGCCGCCACAGCTACCGGCGCCATAAACCGGATAAAGAATGCGTAAATTGTCTGACCGCTGTACTTTGGATTTCCCTCGGCAATTTCGGCATTGGCCTTGTCAGCGCCCCAGTTCCAGCCGACAAAAATAGCCACACCAAGCGAGCCGATTATGAGGGAATATTGGCCAAAAACAAGGTTCATTAAATCAAGAAACCCAAGCTTCTTGCCACCGATGGTTAGCAGATCACTCAACCATCCCACCGTGCCCATGCTCAATGCAGCAGGAATGCCTGCGACAAAGGCGCCAAAGCCGGCAATGGAAACCGCCTTTTTCCTGGACATTTTCATCTCATCGATGAAATATGCAGCAGGTACTTCCACAATTGAAATCAAAGATGTGACTGCTGCCACTGTCAGCAAAACAAAGAACCCTGTTCCAAACAAATTGCCGAGAAAAATCTTATTGAACATATTGGGAAGCACCACAAATATCAGGCCCGCCCCTTTAGCTGGATCGAGGCCAAAGGCAAAAATAGCAGGCATAATGGCAAAACCGGCTAACAATGCAATAAATGTATCCAGCGATGCAACCCAGACAGCCGAAGAAAGTAAATTATCTTTTTTCGACAAATAGCTGCCATAAGTGATCATGGTGCCCATGCCCAGACTCAGGGAAAAGAACGCCTGCCCAACCGCTGCCACAACGCCTCTACCCGTCATTGCGCCCCAGTCAGGCATCATATAAAACCTAAGGCCCTTTCCGGCGCCGTCAAGCGTAACGGAACGTGCAACCAGCAACAATAAAATAAATAGAAGCAACGGCATCAAAATTTTGGACCATCGTTCTATGCCGGCCTTTACCCCCCCGAACAGAATGAGCATTGTCAAAGTCATAAAAATGGCATGACAGCCGATTGAGTAAACCGGATTTGTAATAAAATCGGTAAAAACCTTCTCAATTTCAACCGGGCTTAGGCCGGAAAAAACACCCGCGGCTGTCTTGAAGATATAACCAAAAGTCCAACCCGCAACAACGCTATAAAACGAAGATATGCCCCATCCGGTCAAGACACCCAATATTCCGAGATATTTCCATGCAGTTCCCGGAGCAAGTGTTTTATACGCACCAACCGGATTCCTTTGCGTGTGCCGCCCCAATGACAATTCGGCAATCATAACTGCGAGACAGATAAGCCCAATACTGACAAGATAAACCACCACAAAAGCACCGCCACCATTTTCACCCGCTGTCGTTGGAAATCGCCAAATATTCCCAAGACCCACTGCTGAACCGGCTCCTGCCAGAATAAAACCTAGCTTGGACGACCAGACACCTCTTTCATTGCCACTCGTGTTCATTCCGGTGTTCCCTCCGTAAGGTTATTGTTTTCCTCAGTAACTCAAAATTTGGCATGCAGCGTTAAGCCTAATGTACTGCCGGATATTGATTTATTGTAGTCTGTATTGACCGGCCCAACCCGAATAGACAAATCGGGTCCAGTGTCAAAATCGTATAAATGAGCGTCAATATATGCATCCAGCATGCTCAACAAAGTTAATCCTCCCATAAACCAGAACATCAAATTCCGACGATCAATGTAGTAATTATGAGCGAGTGAGCCTGACTCCACATTCGCGGCCTCACCATTCAGCCTCACTGCGTTAAAGATAAGTGCGCCCTGACCACCGACAACCAGCAGTCCTTTTATTATCTGGCCGTTGTAAAGCTGGCCCCAGCCCGGCAACATAGAGCGCAGCATCGCACCTTTGGGTGATTTTTTCGGCCTGAGCAGAACAACGCTTGAATCGCTTGGCGGCGTACTCAGAGCTGTTTGCCCAGACGCCCGCAACGGTACGATTGCGACAATACAGAGCACTAAAAGTCTAAGTATGACAAACACACCATGAAATCGAGTATAGAATGGCCTCATAAAAAAAATAAATATACAAAGATTTTCCTACAAATCATAAAGATAAGATGAAAAACAAGCGTGGCAAGATTGCAGGCAGATAAACATCCGCTAGTCACCTACAAATTGCGTGTTGCAATTCCCGGGAAAGACTGATGGGGCAATTAAGAAATTTACCGAATTCCTGGTGTTCAAGTAATATCTTCAAAGTCCACGTCCTCAACGTCATCATCTCTTAAATCTAAAGGCGGCTTCTTTTTTTGTATATTTTCAACAGGCTTATTAGAGCCTGTCAATGTACCCAATACTCTTGCGAGTAGCCGATAGCCGTAATAAAAAACAAAACCCCAAAAGATAAGTCGAAGAATCACAGTAAATCCTTACTTCTGTAACGGCGAGTAGTACTGAGTACCGGAAATTGGTGTTTGTGCCAGCCTTACCAAATCCTCGAAATCCTCTTGCTTGTGGACAAAATCAATTTCAGTTGAATTCACAATAAGAAGTGGCGAATCGTTGTAATTAAAGAAGAACTGATTATAGGCCTCATTTAGTTCACGGATATACTCTTCAGAGATCTGTTTCTCATAGTCGCGATTGCGCTTCATGATATTAGCCATAAGTCGCTCAGTACTAGACTGCAGATAAAGAACAAGGTCGGGCTTTGGCACATCTCGCTCCAGTAATGAAGCGATTTTGTCATACAAGAACAACTCCCTGTCTTCCAGAGTTATTGACGCAAAAATCCTGTCCTTGGCAAACACATAATCGGCAATGAGCAAATCATGAAAAAGTTCGCGCTGAGGAATTTCTTGTTGTTGTCTATATCTGCTGAGTAGAAAAAAAAGCTGGGTTTGAAATGCAAAGTGCCTGGGATTTTTATAAAAATCTCTTAGAAAGGGGTTCTCATCATGTTGCTCCAGCAGCACCTTTCCACCAAAGTGATCTGCCAATTTTACGACTAAACTCGTTTTCCCGGCCCCTATAACCCCTTCTATTGCAATATGTTGAAAATGCAATGATGGTTTCCTCTACACTATTTGAAAGTGAATTCTTCTTTTGGCAGGTACAAAGTCACGGCGTTTCTGTCTGCGCATTCGTCACGAAGTTGCTGCACAGTTTTTTGGTTCAGCGGCGTCACAAATTGGGGCGCTATTTCACAAAGCGGCTCCAGCACAAATCTCCGACTTTCGATTTGTGGATGTGGCAAAACAAGTGCATCCGTTTGAACTACCAAATTTCCCCAAAACAAAAGATCAACATCCAAAGTCCGAGGCCCCCATTTGATTCGACGCCTGCGCCCAAGTTTTTTTTCGATAACAAGACTCTTTTCAAGAAAACTGACCGGGGTTTGCCCGGTTGTTATTTGAATCACCTGATTTAGAAAATTTCCTTGAGCACGATACCCCACAGGCGCTGTCTCATAGACCGATGAATAATCAAGAATTTTCGTTAAAGGCATCCCCTGAATAAACTCCAGCGCTTGAAGAATATTTTCGAGTCGTTCCCCAAGGTTGGAGCCTAAGCCAACGAACACAGCTTCACAAGCCATTGCTATTTGTTATACCAAAAAGAAGCTCGTTTGATTCTGCAATGCGCATGTTAATCTTTCCACAAAGACAAAACGGTGCTTGCCGACACCGGCCTGCCCAACCATTCCCGCTCCGTAACCAATGAATACAATGCTATTTTTCTTTAGATCTTGGCAATATTGTCCTTATTCAGGAAGGGGCATTGAAATCAGGCACAAGTCTTATATTTACAGTAACGAGCAAATATATTAAAATTTGCCTGCTTTGTCAAGACAAAAAAGGCCGTCTACCAGAAGGCAGACGGCCTGAATTATACAAGTGAACCGGGAAGATTAGTACATTCCGCCCATACCACCAGGAGGCATCGGAGGAGCAGCCTTCTCAGGCTCAGGCATCTCGACGATGGTTGTTTCAGTCATAAGCAACAGACCGGCAACACTGCCCGCGTTTTCCAAAGCGACTCGAGTTACCTTGGTTGGGTCGATAACACCAGCCTTGATCATGTCAACGTATTCTTCAGTCTCAGCGTTGAAGCCAAAGTTGGTTTCCTTGTTATCTTTCACCTTTTGAACCACAATAGCTCCCTCATGGCCGGCGTTGTTAGCAATTTGCCGCAGTGGCTCTTCAAGCGCGCGACGCACGATATCGCCGCCGATTTTCTCGTCGCCATCAAACTTCACATTGTCCAACCCTTTAAGGCTGCGAACGAGGGCAACACCGCCACCAGGAACAATACCTTCTTCAACTGCCGCACGCGTTGCATGCAATGCGTCTTCCACGCGAGCTTTCTTTTCTTTCATTTCAACTTCGGTTGCAGCGCCAACCTTGAGAACAGCAACACCGCCAGCCAATTTAGCCAGACGCTCTTGCAGCTTCTCTTTGTCGTAGTCCGATGTTGATGACTCGATTTGTTTCTTGATCTGACTGATGCGTCCTTTAATATCATCAGTACTTCCGCCACCCTCAACTATGATGCTATTATCTTTGTCGATGCTGACTCGTTTTGCTTTACCAAGGTCAGCAACGGTTGCATTCTCAAGCTTGAAGCCGGCATCTTCTGATACAACGCGGCCACCCGTTAAAATGGCGATATCTTCCAACATGGATTTACGACGATCACCAAATCCAGGAGCTTTAACCGCGGCCACTTTCAAAGTGCCACGAAGTTTGTTTACAACCAAAGTAGCAAGCGCTTCACCTTCAAGGTCTTCAGCAACGACCAAGAGCGGCTTGCCCATTTGTGCAACTTTCTCAAGCACTGGCAGCAGATCTTTCATCACGCTGATCTTTTTGTCGTAAATGAGAATCATGGGATCTTCTAATTCAACTTCCATGCTGTCAGGATTGGTTACAAAATAAGGTGAGAGGTAGCCACGGTCAAACTGCATACCCTCAACAACGTCAAGCGCTGTCTCAGTGCTTTTGGCTTCCTCAACGGTAATAACACCATCTTTACCGACCTTATCCATAGCCTCGGAAATAAGATCGCCAATTGAAGGGTCATTGTTCGCAGAAATCGCACCAACTTGAGATATCTCAGTTTTTCCGCCAACAGGTTTGCTTAGCCCTACAAGATGCTTTACAACGGCAGCAATGGCTTTATCTATACCGCGTTTCAGATGCGTTGGATTGGCGCCTGCAGTTACGCTCTTTAAGCCTTGGCCGAAAATGGCCTGGGCTAAAACTGTGGCAGTCGTAGTGCCGTCACCGGCATTATCACTGGTCTTGGAAGCAACTTCCTTAACCATTTGCGCACCCATATTCTCAATTGGATTCTCAAGTTCGATTTCCTTTGCAACGGTCACACCATCTTTAGTAATGGTGGGCGCACCAAACTTCTTGTCGATTACAACATTTCTGCCCTTTGGGCCAAGAGTAATCTTTACGGCTTCGGCCAACTGATCCAACCCTTTCTTCAAAGACGAACGGGCGTCAGTACCAAAATCTATGATTTTTGCAGACATTCTTAAAAAACCTCCACGGATATATAATTAAAAATTTATTTCGATGTAAATTTATCCAAACGATTGCACTATTTACAGAACCGCCAGGACATCACTTTCTCTCATGATCAAGTAATCATCGCCATCAATACTCACTTCTGTGCCGGAGTATTTACCATAAAGCACTTTGTCACCTTTTTTTACTTCCATGGCTACTTTGCTGCCTGAATCACTTATTTTTCCAGGGCCAACAGCAACAATTTCGCCTTCCTGAGGCTTTTCTTTTGCGGTGTCAGGAATGATGATGGATCCATGCTTCTTTTCTTCCAGATTGTTCGGCTTAACAATGACGCGATCAGCCAATGGCTTCACATTCATTACTAGACCTCCTTTGTTTAAAATGTGTGAATGTTCTCAACAAATTTCTCTGTTAATTTCTATCAATTTTGTTAGCACTGCCAACCAGAGAGTGCCAACCAAACGCGGTGAATATAGATATCAAGACCCAAAATGTCAAGTGATATTTTATACATTTCAATTATCAGGCAACATAAATCTGGCTTCGTTAACATATTGTAAAATAACCTTATGAACAAAGTGATTGCGTAAATTCTGGGAGTGCGCTTCTTAACCTTGCCTGCAAATCGGCAAGCGTGTGTGTTAAAGCCATATAAATGGACGGGAATAAAACGGATATTTTTTTTCGCCCTTTCGTCAGGACTTCAGGATTTGTTTAACTGCGGATATTAGGGTATTATCATCGTCTGCATAAACGGTTCGGAGATCAAGAAATAAACGCTCGTCACGAACATAGCCAACAATGGCAGGTGTAAATTCACGGAATTTCTGTGCCAGCACACGGATAGACATAGTTTTGACTGAAATGCTCACCGCTTTGCTGGGAATTTCCTCGAGTGGCATCGCGCCACTGCCCATTTCTGCGGTTGTGTTTTCAATCGCAATAGTCATATTTTTCCCATTGAGAGCGTTTAGCGCATGAAGAATACGCTGCGCACGCTCAGCAAGATTCTTCTCTAGTTGCAGGAGCATTCGTAAAACAGAGTTGGTCTTAGTCAATCCATCCTTAGTAATGAATTGTTTCAAGGTGGGCTCGAGAACAGCATAAACCAATTTGTCGCACCGCAACGCTCGCATAAGCGGGTTCCTTCGAATCAGCTCGACGCATTTCTTTTTTCCGATAATAATTCCACACTGCGGGCCGCCTAGAACTTTGTCACCACTGAAAGTCACAATATCCACGCCTGCGGCAATACTCTCGCGCGCAACCGGTTCATGAGGCAAGCCGAACTGCTGCAAATCCACGAGAATACCGCCTCCTAGATCCTGCATAAGTGGCACGCCTTTTTCCCCGGCAAGATGCGACAGTTCACCAAGCCCAACCTCCTTCGTGAACCCCTGAACACGATAATTCGACGTATGGACAACACAAACCAAACCGGTTGCTGCTGTGAGCGCTTGCTCGTAATCTCGCAAGTGGGTTTTGTTTGTAGTACCAACCTCAACCATTTTTGTGCCACTTTTTTCCATAACCTCCGGAATTCTAAATGCGCCGCCAATTTCAACCAGTTGCCCGCGTGAAACAATGGTTTCTTTTTGAAAAGCCAGGGTGTTCAATACAAGCAGAACAGCCGCAGCATTGTTGTTGACGACACAGGCCGCTTCTGAGCCGGTAAGAAAGCAAAGCAGCTCTTCAACATGTGTGGTTCGCTCACCACGCAGGCCTGTGTTAAGGTCAATTTCAATATTACAAGAGCCTGCAACAACCTGTGATAGATTTGCCTGAGCATCTGCAGAAAGGGGAGCACGACCAAGACCTGTGTGTAAAATTACGCCGGTAGCATTAATTACTTTTCTGAGGCTTGGTCTTTGCATTCGCCCAATCCGGGCAGCCACTTGTTTGGCAATGCTGTCGAGAGGATTTTTCGAGGGGAGCTTATCGCCGGCAAAATTAAGAAGCTGTGCTCGATAGGCATCGATTTCGCTTTGAACAGAATGCACAACAAACTCGTGTGAGAATTGAGATAAAAATGGCGCCACATCAGCGTGTTTCAACACTCTGCTGACCTGGGGCAGTTGAGACAGGAGCGCTTGCTTATCATCCAGCCGATTTTCCATTTTCCGCCTTGAACAATTGTACGATTGATAGAGTCAATACTGTCGCCACAAGCACCAGTCTAACTTTTCCGGCCGCTTGTTTGCGGTCAGTGTAAAGGTTTGTGAATTATGCAGCCATTAAGAAGACAGTTCTTCTTTCGATTCTTTTAGACGGCGAACAGCATGATCTGTGGCGCCAAGACAATACTGCAATCCCAGCAGATTGGAAGAGGTCAATTGTCCGTCGGCAACTTTTTTCAGGAGTTCGTGGGAATTGAAGGCAATGCCCAAACCGGAATTTTTCAGCATGATTTCATCGTTGGCGCCGTCACCCACAGCCACGATTTCTTCCCGTGACAAGCCCTCTTTCAGGGCGAGTTCCTGCACAATCTGTCCCTTGGCCTCTTTATCGATTATTCGCCCTTTGATCCGGCCGGTCAACTTACCATTCTTAATTTCAAGATCATTGGCAAAGGTGTAATCAAAGCCGAGTTTTTCCTTCAAGCCATCAGCGAAATATTTAAACCCACCGGAAATGAGAGCAAGCTTAAAACCCATGGCCTTGAGTGTCAAAACCAGGTCAAACGTGCCGGCTGTCAAGCGGAGACTTTCAGCAACTTCATCCAAAACACTGACAGGGAGGCCTTTAAGCAAAGCCACACGCTCGTGCAGAGATTCAGCAAAATCAAGTTCACCAGCCATGGCCTGGTGTGTGATCCTGGAGACTTCATCGCCGACCTTCGCGGCCTTGGCAAGTTCATCAATGACTTCACCTTCGATGATTGTGCTATCCATATCAAAAACAACAAGCCGGCGGCGCTGCCTGAAAGGCGTATCCGGTTGGATAATCGTGTCAAAGCCAAATTCATCGCAAGTACGTTGGATGACCTCCCGCAAAATGGCCAGGTCGCGAAGCTCAGAGGCATCTACCAGCATCTCGAGGGCAACGAGCTCACCACGCGCGAGGTGATGCATTCGTTCGATATTGACGCGAAAATTGGCCAGGGTATTGCTGATCGCCCGGAGAATACCCACCTTATCGCGCCCGATTATGGTAAACACCTGCATATTCTTTTCAACTTTTTTCAGGGCAACTGTTTGCTCAACCAGATCAATATTTACATCGAGCGGCAGCTTCTTCGCACTTTTTCTGAGCCGAATATAGGCATCCTCAGGCGAATCATCAGCCGCAATCGGTTCCATTATCATAAACATGATGAACAGGCCATGCAGGGCATTTTGTTCAACAGCGATGATATTTAATTTCGACTCTGTGACAATGCCGCAAATGTCCGCTATAATGTAAGGCTGATTGCTGCCAAAAACCGTAAGTACAATAAATCTCTTGTCGCTCATGCTAACCGTTTCAATGAATTCCTGTCAAAAATTGCAGTGTGTATGGTAAAAAAAATAGGTTACAATGTCAAGGTTAAGGTGAGAACAGGCTGTGCAAACACAGCGGCGCCCAGGAATAACTCAGTATTTTTCTTCTGCCATTGTTAATGTGCTGTTTTATATTAATCGCACACACTTCCCGCATCCCAGATTCCGAGTGTTCGCGATATTACCATGATGGTGGGAGAAGCAAATTATCGATGAACGAAGCTGGAATTGGCAATGCAGCACCAAGCACAGCCCAAACTGCCTGAGCAGGTCAGAGAAGGTATTCGTACAAAACACACCCATCTGAGGACTGAGAAGCGCCATGTTCAATCGAAAATATTCAGCGACACAAACAGACAGATATCATTCAAAATCTCTGTTTATACTGTTCGAAGGTAAATAGTCACGCAGCGATTGTCTTTAAAGTCATGCAGAGCGGCACCAAAAAATGAGTGAAGCGGACCACAAAATCATGCAGCGTCTGCGCAAAACGATATACCTTCACTTAAAAATAATATACCCGCAGCCGGAAAACAGGACAGTCGTTACCACTGACAAATTCAATAAAAATTCAACTGATACTTTTACCGTGATGGGGGAAACAAAAAAACAGGGAGAACAGCTAAAGCCATTCTCCCTGTAATTCAGCCGGCGCGCCTTCTATTTCAGCAATAACATTTTACGCGTCTCTGCAAAGTCCTGCGCTATTATTTTGTAGAAGTATACGCCGTTGGCCAGGTTGCCCGCATCAAAGCGTACCCGGTAGTTGCCGGCGGTTTGCCAGGCATTTACCAGTACTGTAACTTCCTCGCCTAACAGATTAAAAACCGCTATTTTTACTCTTGAGTCTGAAGGCAGTTTGTAGCTGATCACCGTGGCCGGGTTAAACGGATTCGGGTAATTTTGCTCCAGTGCAAAATCCGCAGGAACAGCAGTTGACGATTCCGACTCCGCGACACCACTGATGAGGCCGCTGCCGTTATGACCGTAAAAACCGGTGCCGGTGCCAACGAGTAAGTCATCAAAATATAGCACATTAATGCGCTGCCCTACAGGGTAGGCGTAACCCATTGTCCAGGCAGTGGCTGTTACAGGCCGGTAGTAAATCTCATTTTCGACCGCGCAATAAACCGTGTCACGGCCGATTGTAATGGCATAGGCTTCCTCGCCATCAGTCGGGAAACCGCTGGTACCCATGGATGACCATAACCCGCTCGCATTAAGCGGCTTCCAGTACGTGGTGGGATGATTGATCCCTGCATCCGTGCCACAGGCATAAATTGTATCGCCTGTGACTGAAACTTGTAAATCGCGAATGGTCACCACGATTGGGCTGCCGGTACTAGTGCCACTGCTGCCCATATCCTGAGCAACACTCCACAAGCCGCCGCTTTTAGTGATTTTGTAAACGCTTCTGCCCTGCGGGCTCGCCAGATCGTATTCCACACCAACATAGGCAACCGTATCGCCCGCCTCCTCATTAAAAACGATGTCAAAAACATCAACATCCTGGCCATCTGTACTGACCTCGATGAAAAGCTGAGACCAGCTGGCGCCATAATCTTCTGAATAAAACAAACCGCCTTTATCGCTACCGGCAATTTCAAAGCCGGCAAAAACAATGGCCGTATCAAATTGGCAAACTTCAATTGCCGAAGCGTTGGTGCCGACATTTGAAAAATTGTAAGGGGCATTTTCCGGGGTAAATACCTGTGACCAGGTCGTGCCATTGTCTGGTGTTTTGTATATGCGAAGGTTACCAACATATACAATCTCTGCATCAGCAGATTCAATATCGACCGAGTAGTAGGGAGAACCATCGCCGTTGGGAAAAATGGCATTGGTCCAGGTCGGGGAAGTCAGAAAATTATCAACCCTGCGGATACCGGATTTCGAGGCCAACCAGCCCGTATCTTTATCTGCGGTCATATCAAAATCGTTGACCTGTACCGCTTCAATGCCATCATTGATTTCAAAAATGGTTGCGCCTTTGTCGGTTGAAGCGCCTAAGCCCTGATCGGTGGTCATATAAACGATGTTCGAATTCACCGGATCGGTAAAGACCGCGCCATCATTGGGGTGGGTTTCAAATCCGCCCGGTTGGCCAAATTCGCTCCAGGCGCCGCTTTCGCCTTTGTTGTTGTTGTAACCATTAGCAAAATAAACGCAGTAAGCCGAGGCATCACCGCTAACAGCGATATTATCGCCGGCAACGCCGCCCAAACTGGTGGTATAAGAAGTCCAGGTTGTGGCATCGTCGGAATATGCAAAATGCTTGGTGACGCCATCCGAACCGCCAAGGAGTAAGCGGCCGTCGGGGCCAATAGCAAATGCCCGCCAATCTACTGTTGAACTCAGTGAAGTCGGCGAAATATCTGTGAAAACGCTGGTGTTGGTCAATTCCGTGAATTTCTCACTGGAAACATGCAACAATGGCGTACCATCGCCGGCAAAAACGTAGATTAAACTGTCTACAGGATTTATGCCGATATGTTTAGGCGACCCGACCGAAGTCCAGGAAAGCGGAGAATTGGCATCCGCAGTAAAAGCGCCATTGTTATCCAGTTCGCCCCAGTACATATAAATTTCGTTGGCGTAGTAAAGGGTTGATTCGTAAATGGCCAGCGTATGCACATTGCCGGAATGAATCACATCAACCGTGGTTGAATCCGGGTGGCTGCTCAACAAACCGGATTGGTGAATAAAAAACAGCTTGCCCGAGCTATCATGCGCAGCAAGACTGTTAATTTGCGCACCATAGCCATCGTCTGCACCTACAGCCGGCATGATGGTAAACCAGCCAAAATTCGGAGTTGAGGCCGTTGCGGCAACATCCGCGTAAAAAATCGAGTTCGCGCTTTCGGTGGAAACAAATATCCGGCTGGTATCAGGCGTTCGGGCAAAACCGGTGATGGCATTTATCCTGCCGCCGTAAACGGCCTGCACATCTGGTGTGTCAATTTGTGTAAATGCATTGCCGAGCCAAGCTACGGCGAATAAACAACCGAGTAACTTTTGCAGGTTTTTCATAGCACCTCCATGTATTTGATTAAACTTTTTTAATCGGTCATTAAATAGGATTCTTTAGCCTGAATTATTTATCAGGCACTGGGAGCGCAGAGCTAAAAAAAAGATTAGGCTCTATGTTGTTTAGTGTGGGTAATGGTATAAGAAAAAAAATTAGCCACGGATAAACACAGATGAAACACGGATAAATGAATCTAAAATATGAAGAGACAACCGAGGCAACAATTGGCGCCGCTTTTGAGATTCATAATATTGGGGGCTATGGATTTTGGGGAAAAGTGTATCAGCGGGCAATGCAAGTTGAACTATTACTTTGAGGGCATTCCACTCAATAGGGCTTATGCTATAAAAGTGGTGCTTAAGGGTGTTATGATTGGTGAATATGCAGCAGCTTTATTCATCGATGATAAAGTCATTACGGCGCTAAAATTTGGCAAAAAATATGACTCACAAGCTGAACCACACTTGCTGAATGAATCCTGAAAATCCTGTTAATCCCGTCTAATAACTCTATGGTTCCGGGTTCGCCGGGTTAGGTTAAAGTTTAAGAAAAGTGCGAACCGCCTTTCGCCCCTATAATCTTTCCTTGTTGAGATTAGTTGTTCTAAGTTCTGTCTTCTCAGTGTGCTTTGTGACTCTGTGGCAAATTTATGAATAAAACAGGCCAGGTAAATCGTGACTGGGCGAAACCACCCCCATGCTTTCATTGCCGCAGATGTTAAACGCCGGGTGCGCCCCGGATATGAAAATTTGAGAGTTGTGTGGCGTCTGGTTTCAGGCCGTACTTTTTCTACGCTGGCCCACTGTTTCCGGTGTGTCCATTTCCTGAATGGCCAGTGCAGTCGACGCCTAAGCTTTATGGCGATTTCATAAGTTTGGAGTGGCGGCAGGTTTTAGTTCATCTTCACGAGGCAGTGCGGGGCCGGCGGCACGGCTAACCGTGTAGTTAATAATGGTAACGGCATTGGGCAATCAACAGAGCATCATCGGAGACCTTATAAACTATCCGATGCTCATCATTGATTCGCCTGGACCAATAGCCGGAAAACCCGTACCTGAGAGGCTCAGGCTTGCCAATGCCCTCAAAAGGTTCTCGCATAATTGCTTTAATAAGTTGGTTCATCCGTTTGAGGAGATTTTTGTCTATTTTTTGCCAGTAAAAATAATCTTCCCAAGCCAGTTCGGAAAATACTATTTTCAATCTAAAAGCTCTCGTTCGGCGCCTTTGCCACTTTCGAGCTCTAAGATTGATTCAAGTAGCCTTTTAGCATTTTTAGGGCTTCTCAATAAATAGGCTGTTTCCTCAAGGGCTTTATAATCAGCGAGAGAGAGCATCACAACCGATTGTTGGTTGTTCCGTGTTATGATAATTGCGTCATGATCATCGCAAACCTTGTCCATAGTCTTAGCAAGATTTTGGCGAGCAGATGTGTAAGAAATTGCGGCCATAATAGCCTCCGTACCTGTACGGCATACTGTACGTGTTATTTAGTTGGATAGCAAGCAGTTTGTTGAAAAGAATATAAGCAGACGCCCACTGTTTTTTCCTTTCGCGTAGGTTAGCCAAAAAAAAATTAAAAGGAGTAACTAACCTCAGCGCCTAACAGGGTGTTATGCGAATCACCGGTGTCATCTTTGCGGCTGCGGTCATCATCCTGGTTTACAAGGAAGTTTACCTGCCAGTGTTTTGCCACGTCCCAGGTGACAAACAAAAGAATGTTATTGGTATTGCGGTCGGAATAAAGATTAAAGTCACTAACATTTTCGGTGACGGCATTTGGATAGCGGCGAAAAAGAAAAGATTCATGCAGACTAAAAAGCAGCTTGCCGACTTTAAAAAAATCAACAGTGAGAACGGGGCCTATTGCATAGAAATCAGCGAAAGTGATACCAAAATCAGAAGCGCCATCAACAGATGCCGACCGCATTGCCAATTCCTGATAATTTTCCTTTTCATAATGCAGGCCGAAACCCAGGCGCCAATGAGAACCAGGCCTGGTATAAAGCTGGGGCTCAAGCTCCCATGTCAACAGATCAGGAAGGCTGTTTGCAGTCACAAAGCGATAATCCCGTTTTGTCAGTGCCCCTTTAACTTCAGCTCCGAACTTCTCAGTCATTGCCAGATTGATATTTCCCCAGAGATAATATTCAGAGAAATCCTGAAAAAAGTGATCAACAGGCGCTTTGGTGTAATCGCGAAACCGCAGTTCCTGTTCGATTGAAAAATCGACAACAGAACCCAAAGATTGCGTCCAGGCCAGATGCATGCGATGCTCGCGATAGTTGTTCAAATCGTGTCCCGAGTGAAATCGAACATCGTTTCTGTAACCCAAATCGAGCAATGACAGCCGGCCCAAATGCAGTTTTAATGAAAAGAAAGCATTGTTATGGATATAATCGGGATAGGTGGTGTCATCGTCCGCGTAACGCCGAATATTCACTTCATCGCGAAACTCAAACGAAACGGGCCCCAACCGGGGAACAAGCGCCAGCGTAGACTTATTCTGCCAATACTTTAATGTCTGACTCCCGTAAAAAGAAATGCCCTCAAAACGATTCTCCAGATGCCACCGGGAGGACTTTCCCCAGGAGCCGTTATAGCGCAAACCAGCTTCCCCTGAAAGGTAGTCTTTGCTGTATTTCAAAAAAGCGCTGCCAACTAAGGCAGCCCTTGAACCACTGGCATAGTCAAAATTAACGCGCACACCGGAGAACGGGTTACCGTTGCCATCAAAATAAGTACTATCCTGCTGAAGAAAAGAGAAGCTAAATTCTTGACGCCACAAATCAACACCACTCATGACCTCGCGTGACCATTTCAATCGCCTCCTGTTTCGGGTGCTTGCATCCTCCTTAATTTCACCATTCCGAGCAGAGGCAATTGACTCTTCTGCTGTTTCCACCAATTCCCAAATCAACTCAAGCCAGATATTGGCCATGTAAAAGTCACTGGCTTTTGCCAGGTTATCGGCTTCTTTCAGGAGCCGGGAAATTTCTCCGGCAAGAACGGGATCATCCAGCGCTTCAATGTTTGTTGTCACCCAACGCTGCAAACGCAAAATGCCGATGCGATAGTAGGTTTCCTCATCCCAGGTGCGCGCAGCAATTGAATCAGCCTCGCCTTCTACACTTAAGCCAGCTGTGGTCTGCTGCAAAAGTGGCCCATTCTTCACGGCCATACTCAGGGTGCAAACCAACATGAGCAGTAAAGTTTTCCCAACCCTAAGCAAACCAGCCTCGGCTAAAAATTAACATGAAATTACCCAAAACAAAAAGAAGACGAGCAAAATAAACGGCAAAGCCGCTTGCAGCAGTGAAATTTCATCCGTTTTTTCTACAGAAATGCGGCGCATCATTCGTCCCGAAAATTAAGAGATGATTGCAATCTTATCAAACCGCGCTCCCAGGACAACCTGCGATTCAACCGCAAGCCAATCCTCCAAAACAGCAGCGTAGATTGAACGGAAATCGATGCCAAAGCGTAGATCGCCATCGGCCAATGCCTGCAAATTCGGGTGTCTTCCGACAAAACCAGGACGCACCGAACGGCCAAACATGAACATCGGGGCCGCCTGGCCATGGTCGGTGCCAAGACTGCCATTTTCAGCAACGCGGCGTCCAAATTCGGAAAAGACCATCCCAAGCACACGCTCTTCCTGTCCCAGACCAGCCAAATCACGCTGAAAAGCGGCAATACTATCCCCTAATATTGACAGTAAACGCTTATGTACGCCCTTTTGTCCGGCATGCGTATCGAAACCGGGCAGTGCAATGTAGTACACCTGCGTATCGAGACCACCAGCAATCATACCGGCTATCAGCTTGAGGCCCTGGGCGAACTCATTTTCCGGGTAGTGTGCGTGTGCCTGCACTTTGCGAACAGATTGTCGAATTCGATCAGCGCTCAACTCTGCGTTCATGGCGGTCCGGCGTAAGAAATCCAGTTTGGCGCCAACGCCATTTTCACCGGACTCACTCATGGTTTCCTGGGCGCCCCGGTTTGTGCTGAGGCGGGTCATCTGGTAAAGTTGTTCCGGGTTGTTTACGGCCACACCTACCCCGCTTTCACCTCGCAGGGCCGGACTCAATGCATGGCCAACATTGATACCAAGCGTTGGGCTGCAAGTATTCCCAGGCTGATTATTGCACGAATGGTCAAAAAGCCGCCCGATCCAGCCGGTCGATTCAAAATCATCTGAAACAGCAGACTCCCAAATCTCCATAGAACGAAAATGCGAGCGATCCGGATTTGGGTAACCAACACCCTGAATGATGGCGAGTTTTTCATCTTCGTAAAGTTCTTTGAAACCCGCCAAATCAGGGTGAACACCGAATTCGTCGTGTAGCGCCAGGACATCTTTTCCTTGAATTGCCAGGTTGGGTCGCAGCCGGTAATAAACATCATTTCTGTATGGCACAATCGTATTCAGTCCGTCATTCCCACCACTGAGCTGAACAACAACAAGCACGCGTTGGTTCGATGTCCCGGCGATCTCAGAAAAGCCTTGGGCCTGCTCACTGCCAAATGCGACGCGAGTCAAAAAAGTGGGTGCAGTAAAACCCACTGAGGCAAAGGTAAGTCCTTGTTTTACAAATTCTCTTCGCGTGAGCAATTTAGGTTTCTTATTCATGGCATTTCAAATTTTATAATGGAATATTATGTGCTTAATTCAGTTAACATAGTTGAAAACCGGGTCGCTTCATCAAATCACCAACCATCATTTGCAATGCCTGATGACGCGACATTTTGCCCAGATTTTTTTTGTAATTTGCAAGTACGACCTCGCGCTCGGGTGCCGTCATCGCCGGGGTTAAAAGGACTTCCTCCAGATCAGTAAGCGCCCTGTCCGGGGTTTGCCCGTTCGCAAGTAATAAATCCGGGTCAAATTCGATGCCGAGTCTTCCTTTTCGCATCATTTTTCGCAGCATCTTATCGCCGCCGGCTTTCGGCTTGCCGGGCTTCCTTCGCCTGCCTCTAGCCGGAGCGATTTCTGTGGGAATTTCGCCGCTGCCAACAATTTCTCCAAAAGTAAAACGGGTCAAAAGACGAGAAGTATCTATCCACGCCCGACCGCCGGGCCAGCCCTTGACATTTGGCGGCAGATAAGGTACTTGCCCCATCATCCTGAGCGCGTATGAAAACAGTTCATCGTTTTCAATCTCAAGCGCCAGTGTTCGCGCAGTACCTACTACCAACTGAACAGGACTCTTTATCTGATTTCCGATAACGCTTTCGTGATAAAAATCAGGGTGCAGAAAGATGTTCGATAACAACATGCTGGTGTCGTAATCACTATTTCTAAAGTCACTGACAAGCCCGGCCACAACCTCTTCTGAAACCGGATCAAAAGCAAAATACGCCAACAATTTTCTTGTCATAAATTCCGCACAGGCAGGCTGCTGCAAAATGATGTTTACGATATCTTCGCCATCCAGCGTGCCTTCATGTCCGAGGAAAATTTTCTTGCCAAAATCGTGTTGCCGCCGACGAAATTTAAAACTCAACGGATCATTTGTCCAGCCGGTAAAAGCCCGGGCCGCTTCTTTCACATCTTTTTCAGTGTAATTTCCCTGCCCCAGTGAAAACAATTCCATGAGCTCGCGCGCAAAATTCTCATTCGGCTTGCCTTTGCGATTCTTATGATTATCAAGATAACGCAGCATTGCCGGATCCCGAGAAATACCGTGCAAAAGATCTCGAAAACTCCCTGCAGCATTGTTGTAAAAAAATTGTACTTGTTGATAAATCAGTGGCGGCAATTTTACCTTTTGGGCGCTGGTTGCGAAGTGACCATGCCAAAAGAAAGACATCTTATCCCGCAGCATATCGGCAGGCGTTGGTGAACTGTACAGCCACCGGACCCACTCTTGCTGAAGTTGCCGCATGTGCTTGCGGCCTTCCCGCATAAGCTCTTTGCGTCGTTCCTCATCCATCCTATGAACTTTTCGAAGGTCGATGGTGATATAATCCTGCAACCAATCGGGTTGCTTCCAAGTGCGCTCCGTAAACTGAAAAAGCTTATTGACACTTTCTTCCGGTCCAGCCTGAACAAATGCATCAATTTCATCGCGTCTGCCACCAAAGCCGGCCCGATTGAGCAGGTGCTTTGCTTTCTCCCAGGTCCAGTTTGCCTGGTCAACCTTGTTTAAAGATGGTATGTTCATGCGCAGAGAATCTTTAGTTTTGAGATTTTTGTTTATGGTAAACGTGCGTAATTTGATTTTTGTACAACTTGAGAAACAAATTAACACAGTCCCGGGGCTGTTTCCCCGGAACTGTGCAATGGAACTACTTAAGCAGCATCATCCGCCTGGACATCCGGAATTGGTCGCCGGCATCGATTTGGAAGATGTAAATACCGGAAGCAACCTGACGGTCAAACGCGTCTTTACCGTCCCACTGAACTGCGTAGGAACCAGATACCTGTGATTTTTCCACCAGGGTTCTAACTTGCTGACCGAGAATGTTGAATATTTTCAAAGTAACATTTGCCTTTGCAGCCAAATGATATTTGATGGTTGTTTCAGGGTTAAACGGATTGGGAAAGTTCGGCTCAAGGCTGAAAACCTCAGGCAGTGCTTCAGAACCATCCACATCTGTGATGTTGTCATTTTCCATCTCAAGATTGACGCTCGTAGCATCCTCACCATTGCCAACATCCACATCGGCTGCTGTATTTGAGCTTGAACCACCAAAATAGGTGTCTGTATAACCAGCCCCGGTGGCTTCAACCTTATATTCACCGGCAGCCAGGCCGGACAAAACAAAATCGCCATTTGCATCGGTTACTGCATTCACCAAAACATCATCATCAAGGCGGGCATGAACAAGAATGCCTTCTATGGGCCGATTCTGATTTGTTGACTGAATGCGTCCCCGAATGGCATAAAGGCCACGGCTCTCAATCGGTTTCAGAGCAAAGTCGATTCCATCCGTTGGCCGGTTGCGTCCAACAATGACCACGTCCGCATTCTTAAACAACTTGGCATTGCGGAAAAATTCTCCAACAAAACCTTCATCCCAGGCAAACACATAATAACGACCCGGAGGTAAATCCGTGATACGGTAGTAGCCCTCGGGACCGGTGAAAGTAAGGTGTGGCACACGCTTTCCAGGGGAAACTGCAACCACAACCGCACCGTGCAACGGAGATTCATCCTCTTGCGAAACAACACGCCCGGCAATGGTACCTTCTTTGTCTACATGTTTTGTCAGATAAAAATCAATGTCCGGCGTTTCATCCGGAACCGTGACATCAACCAGCGTTGCATCGGCACGCTTTCTTGCATTGTCATAGAATTCCGGGAAAAAGTCCCTGGCCATGACTTGAACCTGGTAACTTCCGGTGGGAAGACCGCCAATTTTATACTCGCCATCTCTATTGGTGTAAGTAACAATGTGCCGGTCTGAATTTGAATCAAACACGCGAACCAGCGCTTTGGCAACGGGCGTCGAATCTTCTTCTGTCGCCACCATGCCCGAAATACTTCCGCCATGTTCCAGGGTAAAATCGATTCCGTCGATGGTAGTGTCCGCGATCACTTGCAGAATGTCAGCATCAATTTTGAGCGTTTGCTCATTATAAAACTCATGTAAATAACCCGGTGCACGCGAAACGACAATAAACTTGCCCGCAGGCACGTCTTCGATTAAGTACTGACCAAGCGAATCTGTTCTGGCCCGGAAGCCTGCTTTTGTAGAGGCTGCATCAAGATTGGCACTCTCCTTAAACGCCTCTACAATTGCACCTGCCAGGGGTAGCCCGGTCGCCTGAGCTGTGACGGTGCCGGCAATCGTGCTGCGAGAACTAAGGGAAAAATCAATACCCGTGCTGTGCGAATCAGCGGCAACAACCACAACATCCGCCGTAGAGCGGTTTGTTTGACCATCAAAAAACTCACTATTAAACCCGCGCGCCGAGGCTCTCAGAATGTAACTTCCCGGACGGATTTGTAACACATACTCACCGGCCTCGTTTGTCCGAGTTTCTCGAAGCACACGTTTCTTGGTGAGTGAAACATCTGGTGAGCCGAATACCAGAACCTGTGCGCCGGCAATGGGGGTGCCGTCAGCTTCACTGGTCACCACGCCTTTAATGGCACTGGCATCACCGAGGCTAAAATCAATGCCGCTGGTAGTGTCAGGCTCGGTAACGGGAACAAGCGTCGCCTGAGACCGGAATCTAACATCTTCATAGTATTCAGCCTTATAGCCCGTGCCATTAGCGGCGACAAAATAAGAGCCCGATGGCAATGCTTCCAGCATGTAAGACCCATCCTCACCTGTGATCGTGTGCCTTGCAATACCATGATTAACCGCTAAAACCGCAGCCACATGTATACCCGGCAGTGGCATGCTGTCGCTATCGGTCAACACGGTACCGGTGATCTTACCCCCTTCGCTTAGGGAGAAATTTATGTCGGTATTCGTGTCGCCCACAGCGATGTTTAGAGGTGTTGCTTCGAGATAGTTGCGAGTGTCATCGTAAAATTCCATAATGTGCGCTTGCGCATTTGCACGGACCACATAAACACCTGGAATGAGACCACCAAGCTGATAATTGCCATTTTCATCCGTTTCACCACGCTTGGCCCAATGCACGCGTCCCAATCTCACCGCTTTAACAACAGCGCCGGATAAAGCCAAACCGTCGCCATCACTGACAACATTACCTGAAATTGCAGCCGTTGCCGGCGGACTAACAATAACATGACCTTTTGCGCGGAATTTCAGACCATCCACTTCAACGTGCGCAATCACTTTACCGTAGCCTTTGTCAGCGCCGGCAGTAAAAAGTCCGTCTTCGTCTATTTTTCCCAGCTCCGCAGGAATTACTTCCCATCTCACAAATTTCGGAGGAACTTCAATGTTACCACGAGTGACCACAACGCTGTATTGTTTTTCACCACCAACCGGCACAACGGCTTTCTCAGGCACAACCTGTACGCCAAAAAATGGTTTGAATACCTTGCCAATGCGGATAGCGACTTTTTTTATAATTCGCTTCGGCCCAATGTGGATAACAACCCGAATAATGGCGACGCCCTTGTGACGGCCTGCAACAAAAAATCCGTCTCCTGTGATGGTTCCCATCGAATCAGGCGCCACCGATGAATCCGGCAAAACTGACCATTCCATTTTATCGACCTCAACCGGGGTCCTGGACTCGCCTACTAAAGAGAAAGCAAACGTTTCAAATTGCAAATTCTCGCCAACTTCAATCTCTGCTTCTTCCGGGGAAATGATAGCGTCAACACTCTGAGCCTGGGCCGGGCTCAAACTGAGGGAGCTAAGCAACAACCCCAAAACAACTGTAAAGAAAATTTTGTATTTACACATCGTAATTTTTACTCCATACATTTCAGATCTTTTGAATTGACATTATAGTTAAAAAGGCTTAACTTTTTGTCAACATCTTAAAGATGGGTTCGTCACATGCCCCGTCCTATCAGGAAGCCTTCTCCTCTGGGCCACAGTATGAGAATGGTTCCTGAGTTCAAAGACGGGGCTATTTTTTAAATTTTAACACGCCGTGAAAAAAAATCACCTCCTCCCTATTTTTTTTACTTCTTAGATGCATTCTTCAAACTTTTCCTGAGCAGCTCAAAAGAGACTTGAATCCCCTCATTGGCCGCCGCATAATTGCCTTTCAGTAGAGACTCCTCAGACAGTTTTCGAATTTCCTTGGCGCTCTGCAGCAGTGCAAGACTCAAGCCGTTGGTTGAACTCAGAATACTCTCTTCCGACTCAGCAATGGCCGCATTGAGCTGGTTTAGCTTGAGTTGAACTTGCCCCCCGGCAACATTTCCGGAGTCCTGCGTGTCAAGCAATTGTTCAGCCCGAGACAAAAAGCGCTGGGAAGCGAGAACCGCCTCCAATGCCACACGCTTGAGGTTTGCCGCGGATGCCTGCTCCGCTTTGCTGATGGCAAACTGTGACATTTCCAAAAGGATTCTCGCATCTTTGGAAGCGCCCGCATTCAGGGTACCGCGAGCAGTGGCTATTTCTTCTTTTGTCGATTCTATTTCCTGGTCAATACGGTTAGAAAAATGCGGGGAAGACTTCTTCAACGCCATTCGTTTGGCACGCTGCACCAGATTCAAACCGAGTTCTATTTTCCAGACCGCCTTATGCCCACGATCGTTTTGCATGGCTTGCGCAGCCTCTCCTTCAAAACGCTTTGCACGCTCAAACAAAATTTTTGCCCGCGGATTTTTGCTTGCAGCAATAACCGGTTCTACTTTATCCATCTCACTGCGCAGTCGAAACAAAGAAACTTCGGCTTTGTTAATTGAATCATGAGACTCACCGGAGGTGAGATCCATGGCCCGCAGCAACAACATTGTACTTTGATTTAAGAGTGTTTTCGCCAAGTCCTGATTGTGGTTTCGGTAAGCTTGCTCAGCGCTTTTTGCCAAATTCTCAGCTTGAAACAATATCTGCTTTGCACGGTCATTTGCACTACTGCCAACGACATCACGGGCTCTTTCCAGAAGCGATTCATATTTCCTCTTGATATCTACTATCACGTCCACATCAGTGTGCCCGGACTGATTTGCCAGTGAAATCGCCCGGCTCGCCAAAGAAATTCCCACGCGAAAAAACTCAACCGCTTTAGCAACTTTGACTTCGCTAACTGCACGCTCTGCAGCATCGCGATTTTTTTGAGCCTTATCTAATACACGCTGAGCTTCAGGATGATGACGGCGTGAAATCTGATCTTCACCCCTGCGAAGAAGCTCTTCAAGTTCACTTCTCAGTCGACGAACAGGTCCTCTCAGTGTCAACTTTGCAGCTTGTTCCAGGAGAGAAAACGCAATCTTAATTTTAGCGCCCGCTTGCACCAAAAGATTCTGGTGGGCCAATTCCACTGCCTCTTTCCGTAAAGTCTGAGCTTTTGCCACCAACTCCTGAGCACGTTTATTATCAAAAGAGTTGGCAAGCTCACCAATACGCTGCAACTCACGATCAAGTCGTTGAACTTGCCTTGCTATGTCCGCTCTGCTTTGAGCAAAAACCATCTGCACCGGAAACAGATTACAGACAAGCGCAACTAAAACAAATTTGACGAATATATTTGTCATAGAATTTTTCCAAAATCGCTAACATGAACTGCTGGTATTTTGGCAAAAGACATACCACAGTAAAATCGGCTCTAACCAAAACAGACTTTATAATTTGAATTTATTGAAATTGCGTGAAATTTATTTATTCAAACGTGGTGGCAGAAAAATGTAAAATGAACGATGCGGTACACCGGCAACCGTACGAGAAGGTACATTTCCATAATATCAGCGATAAAATTTAATCTGAATAATTCACAACACCCTTGTCATTCTGGAGGAATCTTGTTGATTTACTGTAGTTTACCAAGCTAACAAGACGCCGCCTGAGTGACAATCCGGTGCATGACGTTTGACCTTAAATTGTGAATTTATGAGTTAATCAGGTTAGAATCTTTCCCAAAACAAGTCGGAAATTGTTCTATTTACGGCCAGGTAATTGGCCGCAATCTGAGAATCTTTAAAAAGAAAAAGAGGGGAAAACCTATTCGCTGCCCATAACGCCGAGCCGCTCCATCATGGAATAGAGCTTCCGCCGTGTGATGCCCAGAAGCTTGGCGGCCTTACTTTTGTTGCCGCCGGCCTTTGTCAAAGCATTTTTGATGAGGTCAATTTCAACCTGCTCTAAAGAGAGGCCGTCATCCGGGATCTCAAGAGAAGTGGGGCCGGAAATAGTCAATGCATGACGAACATGCGGGGCAAGGTCATCTGCATTTATTTTGTCTGTACTTGACATGATCAAGGCACGCTCAACAGTATTTTCAAGTTCTCGCACATTACCGGGCCAGCGATATTGCATGAGGCGCTCGAGCGCAGAACCACTAATGGCGTCAACCGGCTTGCCGAATTTTTTTAAAAAATGGCCCACCAAATTAGGAATGTCCTCTTTTCGTTCACGCAAAGGCGGCAGTGTTATTGGAAAAACGTTAATGCGATAATACAAATCTTCGCGAAATTCTTTATCCTGCAGCATTTCCTCAAGATGGCTGTTGGTGGCGGCGATGGTACGCGCCTTTACCTCAATAGATTTTGTGCCGCCCAGACGTTCAATTTGCCGTGCCTGCAACACCCGCAACAACTTTACTTGAGTCGTCGGGGTCAATTCGCCAATTTCATCCAGAAAGATGGTGCCGCTGCCGGCAAGTTCGAAGCGACCCGGTTTCAGCTTGTCAGCACCGGTAAAAGCACCCTTTTCGTGACCGAACAGCTCGCTTTCCAACAAATTCTCAGGCAACGCACCACAATTCACAGCCACAAACGGCCGGGATGCACGAGGACTCAAATGATGGATGGCCTGCGCAACAAGTTCTTTTCCTGTACCGCTTTCACCGCGAATCAGGACTGTAGCGTCGGTGGGCGCCACTTTTTCCACCATTTTATAAACTGTTTGCATAACGCCACTCATACCAACCATATTATCAAGCGAATATTTGTCCTTAAGCTCCCGTTTCAGTTGCTTGTTTTCTGCAGCGAGCTTACGATTCTCCATGATATGTTTGACTTTGAATTTCAGTTCATCCATCTCAAAGGGTTTTATGATGTAATCATACGCCCCTTTTTTCATTGCATCAACGGCGTTCTGAGCTGTGGCGTAGGCCGTCATCAAAATGACTTCAGTATCCGGCTTTTGCTTTTTAACCGTGCCAAGCACATAAAGGCCGTCCTTGCCGGGCATTTTTAGATCCGTTACCACAAGATCAAAGTCTCCCTGAGAAAACTTCGCCAGGCCGTCTTCCGCGCTCTCGGCGGTGATCACATTGTAACCGTCCGGTTCTAATGCAAAGCGGAGGATTTTGCACATCTTAGGTTCGTCGTCGATGACGAGGATATTTCGTTTTAGCATGTTAGTTTTCACCTGTTGATAATTTAGGCCGCTCCGACAATAATTTCAAAATAATCAGTGTCTTGCTACAATTGATTGGCAACCATTTAGCCTCGAAGACTAAAGCGGTGCACTCAAATAGCAATTGGTGAATTATCACCATTCAATATCGCCCCTTTGGGGCTCGGAGAAAATAGAACTAATTCATTTCCAGGGCTTCGCCCTTCGCTACACCATTTTGCCCCGTTGGGGCATTTCACAAAAAAAAAGTTAACCCGATAACCTGAAACCTTTAATTTTTAGCCAGGGGCCAACAGCTTCTGAGTAACTCTTGCAGTTACCCTTCGACTGAGAATGCCCAAGCAGTTGGCGTGCTGAATAGTTACATTGGTTGAGCAATACTGATCCATGATATGTGCGCCATTTGCTGGAGCCTGTTAAACCGGATCCCATTTTAGTCTTAAACTACTTTCCCGCTTAAGTCGGCAAATAAAACCGTATCACGGTTCCTTTACCCGGCTCGCTTTCAACTTCAATCCAGCCATTGTGTTTTTCCACCAGCCGCCGACAAATGGCCAGTCCAAGTCCGCTGCCTGAAGTTTTTGTTGTAAAAAACGGCTCAAAGATTTTTGCCTCGTCCACTTCAAATCCGCAACCTGTGTCCTGCACCGCCACCTGGACGTACGCCCGGCCTCTTTTTCTTGAATAGTTCTTAAGCCGAACCGTGATCTCCCCCCCACCGTTCATGGACTGGATCGAATTTAAGGTCAAATTCAGAACAAGTTGGCTAATAGCATCTTCGTCATGCCGAACCGGGGGTATATCCTCAAATTGCTTGTAAAGTTTCACATGTGCTTTGGCCAACTCATCTTGCAGTGAAACAAGTGATTTTTCCACAGAGCGACATAGGTCGGTTGCGCCGCGCTCCAGCTCACGGTCCCGGGCAAAAGTTAAAAAATCACTCACAAGCCGGTTTAGTCGCCGCACCTCACTTGGAATGAAATCGAGCAGTTCATCGGCATCCTCGGTGCCACCAAAACGGCTTTTAAGAACATCTGCCGTGCCTTTGATTATGCCAAGCGGGTTGCGAATCTCGTGCGCAACTGTTGCCGCCATTTGCCCCATTGAAGCCAGACGTTCACTCTTGCGCAAAGACTCATGTGTTTTACTCAATCTGGTGATAGCCCAGAACAGGAATACAGAAAACAAAACTGCAAGCGCAACGCTGACAATGCCACCCACCACCAGCCCGCCCTGAAAAACGCTCAACAAATTAAAAAAGTCGGCATTGGCCTGCACAACTACGATGGCCAAAACATCGTCAAGGATTCCGTGAACCGGGGCAAAAGCACTCTTGAAACGATTGCCTGCGACCATTTGCATGGGAGCTGCATACGCCAATCCGGCAAAGGCCTGGGCGACCGCCAAACTGTCTTCTTCCAAAATTGACAAACGATCACCAGGCCCGAACAAACCATGGCTGCTTGCCAAAACCCAATAATTTTCATCTACCAGATACACGCCTTGCATCTGGTTTTCACTGTGAACTTTCGATAAAACGGCGTTGAGTTCACCGCGCACCAGCGGCAACCGTTCCGATTCAATTTCGTAAGGAAAATCTCCGGCCTCAATCACTTCCGCGGTCAAAGTCGCTACCGATGTCAAACGACGGGCCAGTTCTTCCTCAAGATAATCGCCCATGTGCTGCAGGAACCGCCACGCGCCAAAAATATAACCCAAAAGCACAAATGCAGTCAAGGCAATGATGCCTGTGACCATTGCCTTACGGCGCTTTAGCAGTTTTTCGTCAAGTTCAGTCGATTGGCGCATGTTTCACGAATCCGATTCCCCAAACAACCGCAGCCAGTCAGCAAGCTCTTCCTCGGAAAGGTCTCTGTCATATTTTTTATCATTTTGCTCGGCCACATCCGTGCGTTTCTTCACTATTTCAAAAAACGCCTCACAGCTTGATGTTTTCGCATAATTCGCTGTAGCAAACCTGACAATATCCATATCATTGGTGACAATTGTCAGGCGCTTCCCGGCCTTCTCTTTTTCAATGAGCGTTTTGATCATTGGATCGGCTTTGAACGGACTCCGTGAGAAACGAACCTGAAGACTTCCAGATGGATGTGGCGGGTCGACACCAAATGGCGGGAACGTGCCATCAAAAACCACGACCACTTTCACCTCACGACGATAACAGTAGGTTTTCAGCAAAGACAGCAGCGCTTCCCGTGCACGTTCAAGACTCTCTTGCAAATGCGCTGCCAACTCCGGAATCGCATGAATGAAATTGTAGCCATCTATTATAATTTTATTCACAGTAAATCGCCCTGATGCCCGAACACTTGCCTGTTGCCCAAAATGTGAAAAACCGGCCATCCCTGATGCATTAGCGCATCCGCAATAAACCTGCGGTGACAGCCGAAAAAATTATTTTCCGCGCACATGAATGCGGTTGAACGGTTCTTCGCCTGCTGAACTAGCTGAAGCAAACCATTTGAAAATGTTTCGGTTTCCATGTAGCTCAGGTACCCGCCGTCACGCATTCCGCCAAGCAATTCACCCAACCATAAATAGTCAATTCCCTGCTGGCTTAAACTTTCTGCAAGCCGAACTTCATGAAACTGGCGATAACCGGTTGAATTCGGGTAACGACGTACGTCCACAACGCATTGCACCCCGTTTTTCTGCAACAAGGCAATGAATACTTCTATTGTGTGATTAGAATGACCAATTGAATAGATATTTGTTTTCATTTATCGGGTGTGTTTAATAGATGGGACTGCATACGAATATTGTGAATAATAAAGATGTGGCAATGCCACCAAAACGCGAACCACAAACTCCAAATCATATTTCAATTTGACTTACAAGAATTAATTCGGGCTTAAATAGAGAATTGCAACTTGGTATTTATTTGACATTTGGGTTTTGCTTTGTATGTCTATTCATTTCATATTCATCTTTGCTTTTCGTTGAAAACTCAATTCGCTCAACGACGGCCAACACTTCCTGAACAGAAATTTGCAGCAAACAGTCCAACGTGCCAAGCGGGCAGTAGTTTGAATTGCACGGTCTGCACGCCACGCGATGACTAATGGCCCGGTTTCCAGACGCTTCATCGTAAGGAAAACAAGTTTCCGAATCATCAGGGCCAAACAAGGAGATCACACGCGTGCCGACTGCAGCGGCCAGATGTGTCAGCCCGGAATAATTACCAAAAAACAGATCGAGCTTTGATAACAGGGCAGCCTGTCGGCGCAACGGCAACTGTTCAGCGCAGATAATACTATTGTGCACGCGATCCATGATGCGTTGAAGCATCGGGCCCTCGTTTGCCCCCTGCAAAAACACAGCCTGCCAGCCACCACGCCCAACCAGCTCATTTACGAACTCAATATAGCGCTCATTGGGCCAAAGTCTGTTTTTCCTGGGCCCACCAGGAAAAATACCAATGGTCGGATACTCAAAATCGATGCCACCTGAACGCAAATAAGAATCAGCCCAATCAAGTTCCTGCCCGGTGAGATGCAATTCCGGCATTGTTTTCTCAACAGGAACTCCAATTGGCCGTAAACTCTCAAGCAGGGAATCGACCAAATCAGCTTTTCGGTTTTGCGGCTCAAAAGAATCGGTAAAACAAAATTGACGCAATCCGCCGCGACGACCAACCCGCTGTCTCGCTCCAATTACACGAGCAAGCATAGCCGTGCTTGAATTCGCCAACAAATCAATAGAAAGATCAAATTTCCTGGCACGCAAGTCTGCAACCAGCCTTCTAGCCCCGTGCATTGGATGAAAAGCAATCACCTCGTCTATGTGAGGATTGTTTTCCAGCAGCGGTGTGTAATCGTGCCGGGTGAGGTAGGCAATATGCGCATCGGGAAAAGCCCGGCGTAGATTCATAAGCACCGGGATGCTCACAATCACATCGCTCATGTAATGCAGCCGGCTCACTAATATTGTTTTTATCTCTTTTTTTTTCATTAAGGAAAATTGAGTGTCGCTTCGTAAACAAAAACAACTTCACCTTCGAGGCGATATTCTTTTGCCCCATCAAAATGTACAATCAAATCACCTCCTTGCGTTCTTACACGAACAGGAAAAGCAACCTGCTTTTTTCTGTTGGCGAAGATGGCCGAAGCCACAGCGCCCGTGCCACAAGCCAGTGTTTCGCCTTCAATGCCTCTCTCAAAAGTGCGAATTTCAATCTCTTGCTCACCAGTGGCTCGAACAAAATCTACGTTGGTACCTGCCGGCTGAAAAAAAGTGTGGTGGCGATATTCTTTGCCCCAATAGCCGACATCCAGTGACTTCAGATTGTCATAAAACAAGACAAAATGCGGCACGCCGGTGTTGACAAACCCTGCTTCGTCAAATTGTCCGGTAGTAGCAACACCCAGACCTTCTTGCAACTGATGTACTGGGGGAAATCTGAGTTTTACACTGTTTTTTTGCACACACGCTTCATAAATATTTTCACCAAACTCAAAGGTTGAAACATCGCCGGTGATACCTGACTGCGCTGAATAAAATGCCGCAGCCCGGGCACCATTTCCACATTCGCTCTCACTACCATCGGCGTTAAAGTAACGCAGGGCAAAGTCAGACTCAGCACTTTCATCGATCAGAAGAATGCCGTCTGCCCCCACAGCAGAGCGCCGCCGGCAGAGTCTGCGGAAAAAATCAACATCTTTTTCCGACAAGCCAATCGACCGATTATCGATAAGAATAAAATCGTTGCCGGTGGCAGACAGTTTTGTAAAAGAAAGAGGCTTCATACGTAACTGTTCAGCTATTGCTATTGGCTATTGGCTATTGGCCGTTGGCTTTTGGCCTTTAATTTTTGAGGATTCAAGCTGCAAATTTTGGATTAACGATAATCTCGTTCCCACGAACCATAATTTGGATTCGGCAGGATAAAGTATTTTGTGCCCCACCTTTCATCTGCAGGCAAATCCTCATGGCGATATTTTTGCGCATTCTCCAGGCCGCGCATGGGCATAAAATCACGAATATTGTCACCGAACAGTGCCAGCAATACACGCGGGCCATACGCTTGACAACGTCCTGTTCCGCTTTCCAGGCACTTGCGACGATCTTCCTTTTTGTCCTCCTTGTTCTCTCGGCAAAGAACCGGGTCACCGTCCTGATAAAGGCCGACTTTTCGCAAATTCGCAGTTGTGGCAGCCTCATTAAAAATCATGCGGTTGGTGATAAAACCAACATGCGCTTTTGCGCCAAGTGAGCGCACACTGTCAATAAATGCTTTTGCGCCCGGAATAAAAGGCGCCTCTTCACGGCGCACCCAGGCCGTCCAGGATTGTTGCGTAAAAACAGAGTCCACTGCCAGGCGTTCCCGGGCATATTGAGAATTATCCAGCACGGTTTCATCAACATCAAAAACCACGATCCAATCGTTTTCTTCGGCTCTGGCGCGCTGCTTAACGATGGGCCAGGCCATCCGATAAACTTGCTCACAAACCGCTGCGTACTCCACGGACATGCTCATCCACAAAATGTCATTGTGACGTTTCTTTGTATCCTGAGCATTCATGCAGGAAACTGTGAACAAAAGGCTCAGACATATTAAAATTTGTTGCTGACGGATTTTCATTTTTTCTCCTTGCAATGATCGAAATCAACTATCCTGGATTATTTGTAAAATTTTGTAAAGCAGAACTTAACCTAAATTTGATTAATTCACAAATCGACAATTTACGGCCATAAATTATGAGTCGGGTTGTCACCCAGGAGGCGTCTTTGTAATAAAGTAAACTGCTGTGAATTAAAAGGATTCCTCCTGAATGACAAGGATATTGTGAATTATTCAGGCTAATAATACATAGCTCGTCAATCATTTATTAGCTTGAAAAACAAACTTTAACGCTGAGGGTGCAAAGAACTCAGAGAAAGGCGAGGTGTCTATTGTAAGACTCTCACATAAGCACCTAACGCTTCAATGCATAATTCAGACTACAAAATCATACAAAAAATTTGAGGAAAAGTAAAGAACAAATGGTTCTGTTTAAGTCCTGAATAGAAACCTTGTCGCGTCAAGAAAATTCATAAATTGCAGCGGCGGTTGTATACCGCACACTCCGAAAAACAACCATCATTCGAACTGCTGCCTGAACTCGGCAAATTTCTGTTTCAACGCCTCCAATTCAATTTGCAGAGCCTCGACTGCTGCTTCAAGCCGAATTAGCCGCTCAGACTCCACCAACCCACCCTCAGCGGCAGCTTCAAAACGCGGTTCCGGCGCTTCCTCTGAAATTTCCGGCGGCCCACAAAATAAATGTGCGTAGCGAGACTCTTTGCGACCGGGTTGTCTTGGCAACTGAACCACAAACGCGCCTTCGCCACGGCGCATCAAACCGTTCAGCGCCTCCTCAACTTCCTGCAAATTTGCAAAGTCAAACAAACGGCTGCTGCGCCCACGAATTTCACCAACCGTTTGCGGCCCGCGTAACATGAGCAGACACAAAACCGCAACTTCTTTTTCGTTTAACTGAAAGCGCCTGGCAAAAGTGTGCTTGTATTTCGAAACACGGCTGCCTGCACCGGTCACCATCATGGTCAGACTCTTGTCACGCAGGCCCTCGACAGCGCGCAGCACGCTCTTGTCGTCGTAGTTCACCACAGGTTCACGGTTAGACTTTTGATTGCAGGCGTTTGCAAGCGAATTAATCGAAAGCGGGTAATATTCAGGCGTGGTCAGGCTTTTCTCTATCAAAGCACCGAGGACGCGCACCTCGATTGGGGCAAAGGTTAAATCCATTTGAATTCCTTATTATTAGGCGTGAAAACTTTGATTTTGCTCCATGAAATGAATATACAATTTTTTAAAAAAAAGAAAGCCATATTTTCTCAACACAAAAAGCCTGACACGCGGAACTGCTTTACCTGAAAAACGAAATGCTGTAGCATTTCACTCAACCAACAGCCACACAGAAGCGTTTGCTTGACGAAAAAAACATTCGCTCAAAACAACTGATGTCACTTCCCATGCGCACAACCGGTGTTTGCCTGATTTGTTGGAATTTCCCTTGCATATTTCAGTTGTGTACAATATTTTCAACACTCACCAACCTGAAAACAAATATTCAGCCCGTGTTACGGGAATGCAGTACTTACGCCTGCTGCGTCAGATTCTTGCGTATGCCAAACACTTGCGGAGGGAAAACGTGAATGTTCTACTCAAATTTGCCGGATGGGTCGATAAGCTGAACGAAAAGGCCGGTGCATTTACCGGTTGGCTGTCGGCGCTGATGGTGCTCATTGTTTGCTACGATGTTTTTACCCGCTACTTGCTCAACAGCAGCAGTATTGCTGTGCAGGAGCTGGAGTGGCACTTGTTTGCTGTGATTTTTCTGCTAGGCGCCGCCTACACACTCAAGCACGATCGGCATGTGCGCGTGGATGTGCTCTACCACAATTTTTCGCCAAAAAACCAGGCCTGGGTCAATTTTCTCGGCAGCCTGTTTTTCCTCATCCCGTTTGTCATTATGGTGCTAATCACGTCATCCAACTTTGTTACGACCTCTTTTAGAATCAATGAAACATCGCCTGATCCGGGTGGATTGCCGGCGCGCTTCGTTCTCAAAGCATGCCTGCCCCTGGGATTTATTCTGCTCCTTTTGCAAGGCATTGCCCTCATGGTTAGATCCCTTGAGACCATCCTCAAGCCCAGGGCACAAACCAATTTAGACAACACTGGTGCGGGGAGGCAGAACAATGACTGAGGCCATGCCTTTCATCATGTTTGCTTCGCTTTTTGTATTGTTGCTGGCCGGCTTTCCGGTTTCATTTACACTGGGCGGTGTGTCACTCGTTTTTGGGTTGGCAACTTTTGGTATGAAATTTTTCAATTTTCTGCCTTTAAGAATTTGGGGCATCATGGGCAACTATATTTTAATTGCCGTGCCCTTGTTTATTTTCATGGGCGTGATGTTGGAAAAATCCGGTCTGGCTGAGTCCCTGCTTGAAACCATGGCGCTGCTGTTTGGCCGAATCAGAGGCGGTCTGGCGATTTCAGTTGTGGTTGTCGGCGCCATGCTTGGTGCGTCCACCGGCATTGTCGGCGCCACGGTGGTAACCATGGGACTGTTGAGCTTACCCACAATGCTCAAGCGTGGCTACAGCCCCGAACTGGCAACCGGCACCATCACTGCCTCGGGTACAATGGGGCAAATTATACCGCCAAGCATTGTGCTGGTACTGCTCGGCAGCATTTTAAATGTCTCCATCGGCGACATGTTTATGGGGGCGGTGATTCCCGGCGCCATTCTCGTAACGCTCTACATTATCTGGATTGCCATTATTGCCATTTTGAAACCGGAGTCTGCACCGTGCATGCCGGAACAGGAGCTGGCTGCGTTTAGAGGCGCAAACATGGGCGCACGCATTTTAAAAGCGTTCATCTTACCATTTTTTCTCATTGTGGCGGTGCTCGGCTCTATTTTCGCCGGCATTGCCTCACCAACCGAAGCGGCAGCAGTCGGCGCCCTTGGCGCAACACTTTTGACAATTTCGCACGGTAAATTCAATCTAAAAACCCTGCGCGATGTCATGAAAGAAACCACGCTGCTGACCTGCATGGTGTTTATTATTCTGGTTGGTGCAACGTCTTTTGGCCTGGTTTTTCGCGGAATGGGCGGCGACCGAACCTTGACTCAGCTTATTCTTGGCGCCAATTTAGGGCCGCATACTTTCCTGGCACTGGTCATGCTGGTTATTTTTGTGGCCGGATTTTTCATCGATTTCATTGAAATTACCTTTATCATTGTGCCGGTTGTGGCGCCGATTTTCATAACACTCGGTGTGGACTTGCTTTGGATTGGTGTACTCATCGCCATGAATTTGCAGACATCCTTTCTGACGCCACCCTTTGGCTTTTCATTATTTTATCTAAAAGGCGTGGCGCCGCCAGGCATCCGCACAGGACAGATTTATCGGGGCATCATTCCATTTGTAATCATCCAACTCATTGGCTTGACAATTCTGCTGCTGTTTCCGGAAACGGTGCAATGGCTGCCAAGAGTTACAGCAAACTAAACCGTTACCCCAATTCGACCAAGGCCCATCTGGGCGAACAAATGTTACTTTATTCTTGTGTATTTGCTACATTTTTCTTAAATTTTTACCCCAACAAAACGCTTGTAATTAAACAAGTTGACCAGTAGAAATGTAACATACTGAAAAACATGAATGCTACATTTAAACATTTTGATTTAAAAATTTTTAACCCTGATTTTGGTTCGAATTTAACCGATTTAATTATTGATCTTGACTATTTAAGAAAGAAACTTCTCGAAGGAACAACGCACCCTCAGATTTTTTTTCAGTTGAAACATATTTTCCATATGCTTGAAAGTATTGGTTCCGCGCGAATTGAGGGCAATCACACCACAATAGCAGAATACATCGAAACAAAACTCGATCAATCAAATATTGAAAATGAAAATATTCTTGAGATTCTGAATTCTGAAAACGCCATGCAATTCATTGATGACAACATTTCAAAAACTTCTATAAATCGTGCATTTGTTACTGACTTACATAAGATAGTCGTAAATAATTTGACCCGGGAGGGAAGCAAAAATCCGGGTGAATATAGAAAAGCAAATATTCATGTCATCGGATATTGAAAAAGTGTTTCCGGGTAAAGCGCACACGGAAAGGTCACGGGTGCTCAGACGACTTAAAGAAAAGAAAATGATTTCCTCAAGCCGGAATAATGCAAGAAAATATCTTATCCGTTTTGACAACAATTATCTTCTACGAAGCATAATCGAAATTCTGGGGAAGAATGATTTTCTACCGTTAAATGAATAAATTTCAGTGTTCAGGCAGGCGAATAGCTTTATCAATAATAAAGAGGTAAAACAATGTACCCTTTCATAAAAAAAAATATGCTCTTTTGCATTATTTCACTCGTCGCGTTTTCAAACATTCAGGCTCAACAAAAGCAGCCTTTGGCTCACAATGTCTACGATTTCTGGAAAGTCATCAAAGAACAAGCCATTTCAAATGACGGAAATTGGGCACTTTTTTCCATGGGCCCTGAAGATGGGGAAAGCGAACTGCGAATCAAAAGTACGGCTCTACAAACTGAGTACACAGCCGGTCGGGGAGAAAGTGCGCAATTTTCTTTTGACTCAAACAATGCTGTATTTTTTATCCGTGCTCTAAAGGATTCAGTCAAGCAGGCCAAACGAGACAAACGCGAACCGGAGAAAATGCCAAAAGATTCTCTCGGCATTTTCGATCTCAAAACCGGAAATCTGGTTAAGATTGCACGGGTAAAATCTTTCAAACTCCCGAAAGAAGCGGGTGGTTGGCTGGCTATTTTACATGAAAAATCCACAAGCTCTGACAGTGCAGACACAGATACCGCGTCCACACCGAAAAAATCACCCAAAAAGAAAAATGGCAAGAAGGACAAAAAAAAGAAAGCGGAAGGAACCATGCTGTCCCTGCGCAACCTGGCAAACGGGACGGAGAAACGATTTGAAAATGTCATTGAGTATATTTTTTCAGAAAATGGTCAGTGGCTTATTTGCGCCGCCTCCAGCAAGGATAGCACCGCAGATGGTGTTTTTGCTGTTGAAGTTCAGACCGGTCAACGCCAGACATTGCTCAACGGAAAGGGGGACTACAAGCATCTCGCCATTGACAAAACCGGCCGGAATGCAGCGTTTCTTTCCAACAAAGAAGATGTGCCAAACAAGCAGCCGGCTTACGCACTTTACCACTGGCAGGTTGGTAAAAGCGCAGCCAGAGCCATTGCTACAACAAAATCATCATGGCTGCGAACAGGATGGTGGATAAGTGAATTCCGGGAACTTTCCTTTTCAGAGAACGGGACTCGCTTGTTTTTTGGCACTGCGCCGCGGCCGGAACCAGAGCCCGAAGACGACACGCTGGATGAAGAAAAAGTAAAGGTAGACATCTGGCACTGGCAGGATCCATACCTGCAGCCTATGCAGCTCAAACAGCTCAAGAAAGAGAAAGAGCGGTCCTACCTCGCTGTTTTTCATCTATCGGAAAAACGCGCTGTGCAACTGGCCACCGAAACCGTGCCCGAGGTAAAAGTACCGGGAAAGGGCAACGCGAACACGGCTATCGGGCACTCGCCTATGCCATATCGCCAACTCATTTCCTGGGACTTTCCGCAGTACTATGATGTGTACACTGTGGATGTTCGCACCGGCGTCAGAAAGCCGGCGGTGAAAAAACTGCAAGCCAGGGCACAAATTTCACCACAAGGGAAATATCTAGCGTGGTGGAGCCGTTCAGACTCTTCCTGGTTCGCCATGGAAACAAAATCAGGCAAAACCCGCAACCTCACTGCCGCCGTGCAGCAGCCCTTTTATTACGAAAAACACGACTGGCCGTATAAACCAGACTCCTACGGCAGCGCCGGCTGGACAGAAAAAGACAAGCTTTTCATTGCCTATGACAAATATGACCTCTGGGCATTCGACCCCACCGGCAAAACAAAACCAAAGAACATCACCGCAGGCACCGGGCGTGCTAAAAACCTGCGCTTTCGCGTTCTAAAACTCGACCCGGAGGCCATTGCCATTGATGCGCAGAAACCGCTTCTGCTCTCGGCTTTTCATTACAAAACAATGGCCGCAGGGTTCTATGAAGTCACAATCCGCGGGCAAAAGTCACCAGCAGAACTGCTTATGGCTGACCGCCATTTCTCCAGGCCGCGCAAAGCAAAACTTGCTGAATCTCTCATGTTCAGCCAATCGAGTTTTCAGGAATTCCCGGACTATTGGCTTAGCGACCTGAAATTAAATAACAGAAAACGGCTGACAAATGCGAACCCTCAGCAATCAGACTATTTGTGGGGAACCGCGGAATTGCTTGAGTGGTATTCGGTTGACGGCCAACTGCTACAAGGAATTCTCTACAAGCCGGAAGGCTTCACCCCTGAAAAAAAATACCCGATGATTGTGTATTTTTATGAGAAAAGCTCGCACAACCTGCATCGCCACCAACGGCCAAGACCGCATCGTTCAGTTATTAATATATCTTTTTATGTTAGCCGCGGTTATTTGGTATTCGTGCCTGATATACCTTACAAAACCGGTTATCCCGGCGAAAGTGCCATGAACGCCGTCATGCCGGGTGTGACCGGGCTTTTGCAACAGGGGTTTGTTGACAAAGACAATATCGGTGTGCAGGGACACAGTTGGGGCGGCTACCAAATCGCTTACATGGTCACTCGCACCAATCTTTTTAAGGCAGCCGAAGCAGGCGCCCCTGTTGCAAACATGACCAGCGCGTACGGTGGCATCCGTTGGGGCACAGGCAAAAGCCGAATGTTTCAGTATGAGCGAACCCAGAGCCGAATTGGTGGTTCGTTGTGGGAATACCCCATGCGTTACCTGGAGAATTCACCACTTTTCTGGCTGGATAAAGTTGAAACACCGCTGCTGATTATGCACAACGATCACGATGGTCATGTGCCATGGTATCAGGGGATCGAACTTTTTGTTGCATTGCGTCGTCTCGGCAAACCAACCTGGTTGATTAATTACAACAACGAGCCGCACTGGCCAACCACATTTCAAAACCGAAAGGACTGGCAAATCCGTTTACAACAATACTTTGACCATTTCCTGAAAGGGCAGGCCGCTCCTGTTTGGCTGACCGAAGGCGTGCCTGCCACCATGAAAGGCCGAACACTGGGAACAGAACTCAAAACATCGACTCGAGGCAAGTAATTTAATCGTTTTGTTCCAGGCTTCATTGCCTGGCTTTCATGTAAATTCAAATTAACCAGAGTTGGCACCGAGTCATAGTCAGGCAAATTTTTAAATGAAAGCAAGGTATCTTAAATATCTGCTTAATATCTATCCGCCGTATCTGGGCGCAGGCATCAGCGTGAAATATATTGCCCCGGATTTCAGCGAGGCAAAAGTAGAAATGCGTCTGCGCTGGTACAATCGCAACTACGTACGAACACATTTCGGCGGCAGTCTCTACGCCATGGTCGATCCTTTTTACATGCTTTTGATGTTAAACACCTTGGGCAGAGATTACGTGGTTTGGGACAAAGCGGCGTCCATTCAGTTTGTAACACCAGGGAAAGGGGTGGTCTCTGCGAATTTCAGTTTATCAACAGCGCAGATTGACCGGGTGAAACAAAAGACGGCCGAAGGCGAAAAGTACACGCCACGTTACACCGTAAAAATAGTAGACAGTAATGACAAATTAGTCGCCAAGGTCGATAAAATACTGTATATTAAAAAGAAGATGAGAAAGGTAAACTAAGAAAAATGTTGCAACAGAGTTATCATCCAACCGCAAGGGATGAACATCAAAATCTCGTGTTTAAAGAAGACGTCGATAACTGTTTGAGTATTCTCGGCCTGGAGATCCTCCCCAACAAGGAACAGCTCAAAAAGGCGTATAAAACCCTGGTAAAACAATGGCATCCCGATCGATTTCATGGCCGGACTGACCTGGAAAAACTGGCAGTAAAAAAAACACAGTATCTCAATCTATCCTACCGCTACCTGCTCGAAACCCTCAAAAACACGCCGACAGACAGCGCGAGCAAGCAAAAAAATGAGGGCGGCAGCAACAGACACAACTACACCTGGCAGAAATATTCGGATGGCTTTCCTGAAGCGACAGTAGATGAATTTTTTCTAAATTCATCGCACATTGTTTCAGCCGGCTATCACGCACAGCGAAAAATTCTGTACCTCAAGTTTCTCGGCGATGAAATTTATCTCTATTTCGATGTGCCGGAATTCATTTTCTTGCATCTTTTAAAAGCCTCATCGTCAGGCAGATACGCGTTGAAATTCATTTATAACCGATTCAGATACCGAAAATTCACGCCGATTACGAAGAACTTTCGTCTCGAGTAATAAGCCTCTGTCACACAGCAGCCCGCAGCAAGTTCAGCTCTAAAAACGCACAAAAAAAGCCTTGACATTAGAAAGAGAATTATTATATTAAATGCTCACATCGCGGGGTGGAGCAGCCTGGTAGCTCGTTGGGCTCATAACCCAAAGGTCGGGGGTTCGAATCCCTCCCCCGCTACTACAATTAAATATTTGTTATTCGTAAAAAATGGAATCCTTGTGATTCCTTTTTTATTTTGGGGCAGGAATAAATTACGACACATCTTAACGCTAACTCGACGAACGAGGTTATTTTTTCGATGTGCTATGTTAAACTTAATCTATTTATCCGTTTAAAGACTTACGAGCATTTTTTGAGATCTTTGTCCACTTATCCAGCATTTCCTCAAAAGCTTTCGGGACAACCGGCTTGGTGAGATAGTCATCCATGCCGGCGGCGATACATTTTTCACGATCCCCTTTAATGGCGTTCGCTGTGAGCGCGATAATCGTCATTCTCTTTTCTCCATTTTCTTGCGCACGAATGATTCGTGTGGCTTCAAACCCATCCATTTCCGGCATCTGGCAATCCATTAAAATGATATCATAGGAGACCTTTTCTATAACACGAAGGGCTTCCAGGCCATTTATTGCAAGGTCTGCAGGGTAGCCGATTTTTTCGAGCATTTTTAGTGCAATTTTTTGGTTTACTTTATTGTCCTCCACGAGAAGTATTCTTGTATTATTGGGTTCCCTTTTGTCTATCACCGGCTGCCCGTTTTCCGGTAACTCATGTTCATCTACAATAGTCACTTGCTCGCCCAAAAGTTTCAAAAAACAAGCACGCAGCTTTAGTTGCTTTACAGGCCTAACCAGATGCGCGTCAAATCCCAGCCTATGAATTCTTTCTTCGCTATAGTTATGGTCAGGAGCGGTGAGAAGAATTTTTGCCGATTTGCTAAAAGCCTGACCGGCAATTAATTTTTCATTCATCGCAACTTCAAAGGTATCGATAACATCTTCGCTTATGATGATAAAATCAATGGGATTGCCTGCCTCTGCCCGTTTTTTGATGATGGAACGCGCATGCCGCACATTGCTTGCTTCAATGAATTCCAGACCCCAGAAATGCGATTGCAGGCGTATTATTTTTCGTTGGGTAGCATTGCCATCAACGATGAGCAGACATTTTTTGTTGAAAATTCTTTTGCCGTTTTGAGGCCGCTCCCGGCATACAATCCGCTTTTTTAAACAGAGCGTAAACCAAAAAGTTGAGCCTTTGTTCTCTTTACTTTCCACCCCGATTTCCCCGCCCATTAGCTCTGCTATTTGTTTAGAAATAGCCAGGCCTAACCCCGTGCCGCCATATTTGCGTGT